>NZ_JAACFY010000003.1:0-324723 GCF_029237305.1 Aeromonas sp. 2MA4
ATGGCTCGGAAGAGGTGACCGGCGTGACGGTGACCCTGAGCAATGTGCCGGAAGGTGCGGTGATGGGGGCTGGCTGGGTGGCTGGCGCGGTGGGCAGTTACAGCTGGAGCGGTGCGAGCGTGGCGGGCGTGCCGGGCTTTACCTTGCCGGCGGACTGGAGCGGGGTAGTGAATGGCAATGTAGCGGGGACCACGGACGAGGGGGGTGCTGCCAATCAGGACTTCACCGTGACGGTCACGGCCGGCCATGACATCGACTTCAATGCGCAGGCACTGAACGTGGTGAGTACCGAGACTGATGCTGGGCTGCAGGTGGCGTTGACCAACACAGTGACCCTCAGTGACAGCGATGGCTCCGAGAGCTGGACCAGTCTGGTGTACACCTTTGACAACCTGCCGGCGGGGACCACGGCGGTGGGAGGCACCCTGGTGGGTAACGTGCTGACGGTGACGGTCACCGGCGGGGCCTTGCCGGGTGCGTTTGGGCTGGTGTTCCCGGCGGACTACTCCACGACCGGGGTAGCGGGCAGCGCGACCAACAGCGGAGCGCCGATAGGCTACACGGTGGTGGCGACCACCAACGAGGGCAGTGCCAACAGCAGCGGGACTGTGACCATCAACGTGGAAGGGGACATCAGTGTCAGTGCGACCAGCCTGGTGCTGGGTGAAACGGATGCGCCGGTGGCGGTGTCGCTGGCGGCGCAGTTGAGTGTCAATGCGACGGATACGGATAGCTCGGAAGAGGTGACCGGCGTGACGGTGACCCTGAGCAATGTGCCGGAAGGTGCGGTGATGGGGGCTGGCTGGGTGGCTGGCGCGGTGGGCAGTTACAGCTGGAGCGGTGCGAGCGTGGCGGGTGTGCCGGGCTTTACCTTGCCGGCGGACTGGAGCGGGGTAGTGAATGGCAATGTAGCGGGGACCACGGACGAGGGGGGTGCTGCCAATCAGGACTTCACCGTGACGGTCACGGCGACCAACGATGCCCCCATGCTGACCGTCTCGGATCTGCGTATCTCTGAAGAGGGGTTGCTTGGGGCCAATCCGGATAATTCACCCAATCCGGGCGATACCACTGACAGCACATCAGCCAATGCCACGGCAGGTGTGACGGACATCGACAGCAGTGCCTTTACCTTCACTCTCTCAGCACCATCCAGCTTGAGCTCCGGTGGGCAGCCTGTTGTGTGGAGCGGTATCGGCTCTGCGATCCTGGTTGGCTCTGTGGGTGGGAACCCGGTCATACAGGTATCTGTGGATCCGACTGGCAAATACACGGTCGACCTGCTTGGCCCCATTGATCATGAGTTTGGAGACAATCAGGAAGGGCTGGAGACATTTACATTCAACCTGTCGGTCAGCGACGGTGATTTGAGTGATACCAAACAGGTCACTGTTGTCATTGAAGACGATGAGCCCTTGCAGCCTGTCGATCTTAATACCCGTGTCGAGGAGTTTTCGAATCCAGGCACCAATCTGATGATCATTTTGGATACATCAGGCAGCATGGATTACGCCTCAGGAGTGGCTGGATTTGCTACTCGAATGGCCATTGCCAAGGCATCCATTTTGCAGCTCATTGGTGATTATGACGATGTAGGGGACGTAATGGTGCGTCTGGTTGGTTTTGCCAGCTCGGCAACCACTAACTTCCTGGGATCTGGCGATGTCTGGCTGACAGCCACTCAGGCTTTGAATGTCATCAATGGTATTACCGACTACTTGGGCAACGGTGGGACGGACTATGACGATGCTCTGATCAAGGCTATGTCAGCTTACGACTCGGCAGGAAAAATCATCGGTGGTCAGAGTGTGCTGTATTTCCTCTCCGATGGCCAGCCAACCGAAAGTACCAATTGGCCTGATGTAAGTGGTACGGGAAGTTCAGGCATCAATACGGCGGAACAAGCCGCTTGGGAAGCCTTCCTCAATAGCAACGATATCAATGCTTATGCTCTGGGCATGGGGACGGGGGCAACGGCTGGTGCGCTGGCGCCGATAGCTTACAACGGAAGCACTGGCCAACAGCAACCAGCCATCATTGTCACAGACTTGAGCCAATTGGCGTCGACCCTGTCCGGAACTGTACAAGTTCCAACGATAGGGAATCTGCTGACGGATGCGGGGGTCGAATTTGGGGCAGATGGTCCGGCGGCCTTGCCCATCACCAGCATCTCTCATGATGCAGATGGTAATCCCGCAACCCCGGATGTGGTGTATACCACAGCTTATTCCGGCTACAACGCAATAACCCATGTACTGACAATTCCTACCCATGGTGGAGGAACTTTCTCAGTCAATCTGTTGACCGGGGCGTATAGCTATAGCTTGTCGTTGGATGTGGCAAATGACTATACAGAGACCTTCCGCTACACCATCAGAGATGCAGATGGGGATGTGAAGACCGGCGTACTCAACATGATCACTACGGATTCCAGTGACGTTGTTGCCTATGACAATGGCAACGAAGCGTTGGTGTACGAGATCCCTGTGCCGGGTGTCACTTCCAGTACCATGCTGGCCGACTTTCAGACTACGACCAACGGGAGCGGTGCTGGGTATAACCCTTGGGTCTATGACACTTCAGGTGGCAATACCAGTGTGATTGATCTGGGGGGGAGTACGATCGCCAGCGCCATAGTGACTAATGGTGACAAGTGGATAGTGAGCACTCAGAACGGATCTGGCCTTTCTAACCTGGATGGCACTGTGTCTGGTTCTGAACTGCGTCTAGTCGATAACAATGGCTCATCATCGGGCGGGGTCCAGATGTTGACGCCGGAGTTCGTTACCAGCGCAACCGGAACCACCACCTTAAGCTTCGATTACGATAGGGCCAATGTGCATAGTAACGATATCGTGACCTGGAGCCTGTATAAATTTGACGGTGCCAACTGGGTGCAGCAAGCCGGCGCGGGTTATAGCGGTTTTCTGTCGACGGATCCTGGGTCAACAACAACCCTCACCACTGGTAATCTTGAGGCAGCCACGCGTTATCGCGTCCACTTCTCGGTGAATGATGGCGGCGGCAACAATGATTCACGTCTGGAGCTGGACAATATCAAACTCAACGTGACTGCTGCTGCAACGGTTGCTATCGCATTGACGGCTGCACATGGCAATCTGTTAACCGACCCCAACCACGACATGATGAGTGGCGATCCTTGGGGAAGTGTTGATGCCATCGGAGCGGAGAGCACTGTGCTCAAGATCTGGAATGGCAGCAGCTATACCGCAGTTACCACGAGCCAAACAGTAGTTGGGCTTTATGGCTCACTCGAAGTCTACAGTGATGGTACCTACACCTATACACCGAACCCGGATCTCAACAATGTGGGTAAGGCGGATGTGTTCAACTATCAGCTGGCACAAAGTGATGGAGACCAGGATACAGCTCAGCTGACCATCAATATTGCTTCCAGTGCGACCACTGTCCCGACAGTAATGGAAGGTACCAGTGCCAATGATACCCTCGTAGGCACCAGCGGAGATGATGTATTGCTCGGCCACGATGGTGATGATGTCCTGAATGGCAATGATGGCAATGACCGTCTGGAAGGAGGGGCGGGCAACGACACTTTGATCGGTGGCCTGGGTGATGACATTCTGATCGGCGGCCTAGGCAGCGATACCTTCAAGTGGCTTGCTGGCGATGCAGATGGCAGTACGGACAACATCACGGACTTTACCCTGGGGAATATGGCCAGTGGGGGGGATGTGCTGGATCTGTCTGATTTGCTGGTTGGGGTTCCCACTGGCGGCAGCAACGATGATTTGGCGGCGGCGTTGGACAGTTACTTGCAGTTTGATACCGCCACCAAGACGTTGACGATAGACCCTGATGGTGTGGTCGGTGGTTCTGAGCTGACGATTCAGTTCCAGAACTCCCTTGATCTTGCCTCCCTGGGTTCTAACCAGGATATCATCAAGCAACTGCTGGATGATGGTAACCTCAAGGTTGATCCGTAATCAGGTAACGGGGCCGGGCTGTGCCTGGCCCCTGTTTTTTGACTGAGGGGGCGGCTAAGATAGCGGCAGTAGAGGAGAGGGTCACCATGCAGTCATTTAATTGGGTCGATATTGATGGCATTCGCTATAGCTGGGACGGGCAGGGCAGCATTACCTGCACCGGCCAGTTTGGCTATCAGGCAACCATGGCGGGTGACCGGATTGACGGGCTGGATCTTGAAAGCGAAGATGGCGACGTGGCGGGTTCTCTCAATGTGGACTTCGCGGCGGCCACCATCGCATTTAATCCGGTAATGGATGCTGAGCCACCTCACAGGGTGGTGCTGGTCGGGCATGATGAGGGGCAGCAGGAGTATTCGCTGCAGAGTTTGAGCCATGCCTGCTTGCAGGATCTGCTCATTCACTCCGACAGTATCGACTGTGCTCCACTGACCACATCCACGCTGGCAGACCCCATTAGCCAGGTACAGGGACATGTTCTGTCGTGGGATTCGTTCCATTTTGATGATGAAGACCTGATCACTTCCCGCAGTGTCGCACCTGTTGCCTCGAGTCATCCTGAGCCGATGGGCAATGAGATCAGCATCAGTATCGATATGACCAATCAGGTACTGGATCAGATACCGCCATTGCACGATATATGAATCCCATTCAGCCACGGGCATAATGACCTCACTCTAATTGATTGAGGTTTTTTTATATGTGGCGTTCCATTCTTACCCTTTCCGCTCTGGTTGTCAGTGCTCCGTTATTCGCGCTCGAAGTACCGCAAGCCCCACATCTGGTGGTAAGTGGTTATGCCGAGCAAAAGGCCGAACCCGATATGCTGACCCTCAATGTTGCGGTCACTGCGTTGGAAAAGCAGGGCATCAAGGCCAAGCAGCAGGTCGATAGCAAGGTTGCAGCCTTCTTTGGTCAGCTGGAAGGGCTGGGTATCAAGCGCAGCGATGTAGAAGCGGGCAACCTGGTGATCTCCCCCGAGTATCAGTATCCGCAGAACAAGAAACCGGAACTGGTGGGATACCGTGCCCAGCGTCAACTCGCGGTCAAACTCTATCAGCTCGACAAACTGAGCGGGCTGATGGATACCGCGCTCAAGGCGGGTCTGGAGTCAGTCTCCCAGATTGAGTACGGTCTCAAGTCGCCGCAGATCATCAAGGAGCAGGCTCGTATTGGTGCGGTCGAGGATGCCAAGAACAAGGCGGAGTCCCTGGCCAAGGCGTTTGGTATGAAGCTCGGCAAGGTTTACAGCGTGGAGTACCGCAACAACACCCCCATGCCCATCTATAGCCGTGCACTCAAGGCCGCCGCCATGGCACCTGCCGCCGATATGATGGAAAACAGTTATCAACAGCAGCAGATCAGCATCACGGACAACGTGGAAGCCGTCTTCCTGCTGGAGTAAGGGGATGGCCTCCGGCCCTGTCCCTCACCTGCCCCAAGCCCGAGGCTCACCCCTCGGGCTTGTTGTTTTTACGGCAGTTGTTTGTGCGGATCAGCGAGCAAGTGATATCGCCTGGCGGGCAGCAGGCTCCCATTCTTGCAGGCTTGATGACAGGCAAGGGGGCAGGCTTGATGGCTTGCATCCCTGTACTGAGCGTCTGGCAGCAGGTAGAAGAGGGATAGAAAAATGCCGGTCAGTGACCGGCATTTGAATAACGAGCGTCGGAAAAATCAGCCAAGGTCGGCGGCAAGAGGTCCCTGACGTTTCAGCTTGAGTTGATAACCGATGGCCAGCACGACGATCCAGACCGGGATGAGCAGCACCGAGATCTGGATACCCGGAGTCAGGTACATGATGACCAGGATACCTGCCATGAAGGCAAGGCAGAGGTAGTTACCGAACGGGTACCAGAATGCCTTGAACTTGGGCTCAACCCCTTCGGCCTGTTTGCTGTTGCGAAACTTCAGGTGCGCAAGGCTTATCATGGCCCAGTTGATGACCAGGGCCGAGACCACCAGCGCCATCAGCAGCTCGAACGCCTTGCCCGGCATCAGGTAGTTGATCAGCACGCACAAGAGGGTTGCTGCGGCGGAGACGGAGATGGCCACCACAGGCACACCGCTCTTGTTGGTCTTGAGCAGGCTGCGCGGGCCGTTGCCCTGCTTGGCCAGACCGAACAGCATGCGGCTGTTGCAGTAGACGCAGCTGTTGTAGACCGACAAGGCGGCGGTTAGCACCACCATGTTGAGCACGGTCGCCACCAGGTTGCTGTCCAGCGCGTGGAAGATCATCACGAAGGGGCTGCCACCTTCCACGACCTTGCCCCAGGGGTAGAGGGACATCAGCACGGCCAGGGCGCCAATGTAGAAAATGAGGATGCGGTAGATAACCTGATTTGTGGCCTTGGGAATGCTCTTCTCGGGGTCATCCGCCTCTGCGGCCGTGATCCCCACCAGCTCAAGACCGCCGAACGAGAACATGATCACCGCCATTGCCATCACCAGACCATTGATGCCGTTGGGGAAGAAACCGCCTTGGTCCCACAGGTTGGTAATGCTGGCATCCGGTCCGCCGTTGCCGCTGGCGAGCAGGTAGCCGCCAAAACCAATCATGCCGACGATGGCGACCACCTTGATGATGGCAAACCAGAACTCCATCTCGCCGAACGCCTTGACGTTGGAGAGGTTGATGGCGTTGATCAGCACGAAGAAGACGGCAGCCGACATCCAGGTCGGGATCTCGGGCCACCAGTACTGGACATAGATGCCGACCGCCGTCAGCTCGGCCATGCTCACCAGCACGTAGAGTACCCAGTAGTTCCAGCCGGAGGCGAAACCGGCGAAGTCACCCCAGTACTTGTAGGCAAAGTGGCTGAACGAGCCCGCCACCGGCTCTTCCACCACCATCTCGCCCAGCTGGCGCATGATGAGAAAGGCGATAAAGCCGCCGATGGCATAGCCGAGCAGCACTGAGGGGCCCGCCATCTTGATGGTCTGGGCAATCCCGAGAAACAGGCCGGTACCTATGGCACCGCCCAATGCGATGAGCTGGATATGGCGGTTTTTCAGGCCGCGCTTCAGCTCCTCACCGTCTTGTTGAAGATCCATTCTTCCTTCCTTACGTCTCTGATGTCACTCGTCTGTCATCTCGCCCGTCGAGTCACTCCATGTGACCTTGCACGGCAAGGCGTGCTTGAAACGTGACGAAATCCGTATTTATTTCGTTACGGCAGGCCGCTCTTTGTTTTTTGTGGCGGCTACCAACGGAAGCAGAATAGTGATAATCAGCCGTCAGCGCACCTGTTTTCCTTATCATTCGTTGGTTTTTTCGGCATCAAGCAGGTTTTTCAGGACTCTAAATACAAAAAGAAGAGTGGTTGGTTGCATTGCGAGCAATCGAATGCTGTTCAGTTGACTCTTTCAGTGATTCCTGTTTGATAAAGCCTCCTCCGTGAAAAGGATAGGCTTCATGCAACGTATTATTGGCAGCCTGTTGGCTGTCGCGCTCTGGTTGACGGTCTGGCTCTCGCCCCTGTTGCTTGCCATGGTGGCGGGATGCATGCTGGTTTGGGCTGTGCAGGATGACGACTATCTGGTGATGCACTTTCGAACCGTGCTGCTGACAGCTGGCGCTGTTGGTTTGTTGCCGGCGCTCTGGTTGACCGAACGGGTACGCAGGCGCTATGGCATGCTCAACTTTTACGCCATGCTGATGAACAACAAGGAGTTGAACAGCACTGGCTCTCGTCCCCGCTAGCTGTGCCACAAAAACGGAGTCATATGCTACAGCATTGGGCTCCGTTTTCATTTCTGCTTATCTGTCCCGTCAACTTGCCACCCGGGATGAAGTCGGCAGTGCGTTGATCTCCAAGATATTTTCCCCTTTCAGTAGAGCTGACGGCGCATGCCGGTAGCCTCCAGAATTTTCGCGCTTATCTCCTCCACCGAATGAGAGCTGGTGTCGAGGAAGCGGATCGCCTCCTGGCGAAACAGCCGCTCCACGCTTGCCAGCTCCTGCTCGCACTGCTCCAGCGAAGAGTAGCGGCTGTTGGCGCGGCGCTGATTGCGGATCTCGTGCAACCGCTGGGGCGTTATGGTGAGGCCGAACAGCTTGTGGCGATTGGCCTTGAGGGCGGTGGGCAGCACCAGGGTGCCCATGTCCTGTTCGATAAAGGGATAGTTGGCGGCGCGAATGCCAAATTGCAGCGCCAGATAGAGGCTGGTTGGCGTCTTGCCACAGCGGGAGACCCCGATGAGGATGATGTCCGCCTCCTCATACTCCTTGGTGGTGATGCCGTCGTCGTTGGCCAGTGCGAAGTTGACCGCCTCGATGCGATCGTCATAGAGCTTGCGGTTCTCCATGCCGTGGGTGCGATGCAGTCTCGGCTCGGCCTTGACCCCCAGCTCCTGCTCCAGCGGGCTGACGAAGGTGTTGAGAAAGTCGTGGCCGCTCGCCTGGGCCTTGAGCACCTCTTCCCGTACCAGGGGGTCGACTATGGTGTGAAACAGTATGGGCCGCAGCCCGGTCTGGCGGAACTGCTCGTCGATACGCGCCCGCACCTGCCTGGCTTTCTCCAGGGTCTCTACGAAGGGGATGGTGACTTGTTCGAACACCAGTGGAAACTGGCTCAACACGGCGTGTCCGAATACTTCGGCCGTGATGGCAGTGCCGTCGGAAACATAGAATACGGTGTGCACGATGCGCTCCTGTGATGCGGGCTGGCGAGGTTGCGAGCAGTCAGTATCTCTCGAAACCATATCTATTTTGTCAACTGATCTGCTGTGCCCAAGTTGTGAAGTGGCTTGCAAACCTGAGTCGTTACCTTTTTGTGTTGGCATTGTAGAATGTCTGTGTCATTCGACCATCCCCAAATCTTGCTCGGGGATTTTTTTGACAATAAGTAGAAAACGTTTTCATGGTCGTTGGCAACAGTAGAAACGGACAATAACGCATATAACTCACGCACCTAATTTGGCGCAGAAGGTGCCATGGCACCCGAGCCCACCAACCTGGAGACATGCAAGTGCAACAGTACGTACTCTGGTACGAACAACTCGGAATGCAAGATGTAGAACGAGTTGGCGGCAAGAACGCATCCCTTGGCGAGATGATCAGCAACCTCTCTGGTGCCGGTGTATCCGTGCCGGGTGGCTTTGCGACCACGGCCTTTGCGTTTAACGAGTTTCTGGAGTCAAGCGGCCTCAACGGCAAGATCCATGATCTGCTCGATAACCTGGATGTGGACGACATAGGCGCCCTCAACCGGGCCGGTCAGCAGATCCGCGACTGGGTGATCGAAGCCCCGTTCCAGCCTGCACTGGAACAAGCCATCTGCGCTGCCTACGACAAGCTGAGTGCGGGTCTGGATGCCTCTTTCGCGGTGCGCTCCTCCGCCACCGCCGAGGATATGCCGGACGCTTCCTTTGCCGGTCAGCAGGAGACCTTCCTCAACGTACGCGGCATCGATGCCGTCATGATTGCCGTCAAGCATGTGTTTGCTTCACTGTTCAACGACCGCGCCATCTCCTATCGGGTGCACCAGGGTTATGACCACAAGGGCGTGGCGCTTTCGGCCGGGGTGCAGCGCATGGTGCGCTCGGATCTCGCCGCCTCCGGCGTCATGTTCACCCTGGATACCGAATCCGGTTTTAATGACGTGGTCTTTATTACAGGCGCTCAGGGCCTGGGCGAGATGGTGGTGCAGGGTGCAGTCAACCCGGATGAGTTTTATGTGCACAAGCCAACCCTCAGGGGCGGGCGCCCTGCCGTGGTGCGCAAGACCCTCGGCTCCAAACTTATCAAGATGACCTACTCGGACGATGCCGGTCATGGCCGTCAGGTGAAGATCGTCGACACCAGCGAGACCGAGCGCAACCGCTTCTGTATCACGGATGCCGAGGTGATGGAGCTGGCCAAGCAGGCCCTCATCATAGAGCAGCACTATGGTCGCCCCATGGATATCGAGTGGGCCAAGGATGGACAGGATGGCCAGCTCTACATAGTGCAGGCGCGTCCCGAGACGGTACGCAGCCGCCAGGAGGCCAACACCCTAGAGCGTTTTGCCCTTAAACAGGCGGGCAAGGTGCTGATCGAAGGGCGTGCCATCGGCCACAAGATTGGTGCGGGCCCGGCGCGGGTCATCTCCTCCATCAGCCAGATGGACGAGGTGCAGCCCGGTGATGTGCTGGTCACCGACATGACGGATCCGGACTGGGAGCCCATCATGAAGCGGGCCTCCGCCATCGTCACCAACCGTGGCGGGCGTACCTGTCACGCCGCCATCATAGCCCGGGAGCTGGGTATTCCGGCCGTGGTGGGTTGCGGCAACGCCACCGATCATATTGCCCCGGGTCAGCTCATCACTGTCTCCTGCGCGGAAGGGGATACCGGCTTCATCTATGACGGCGAGCTCGATTTCGATGTGGCTGTGACCGAAGTGGGCAACATGCCACCCTTGCCCATCAAGATCATGATGAACGTCGGCAATCCGGACAGGGCGTTTGATTTCGCCCAGTTGCCCAATGCCGGTGTGGGTCTGGCGCGGCTCGAGTTCATCATCAATCGCATGATTGGTGTGCATCCCAAGGCCTTGCTGGAATTCGACCAGCAGAGCCCGGAACTTCAGGCTACCATCGCTAAGATGATCGCAGGCTACGACAACCCGAGGGAATACTATGTCGCCAAGCTGACCGAGGGGATCGCCACCCTGGGTGCGGCCTTCTGGCCGGAGCGGGTCATAGTACGGATGTCGGACTTCAAGTCCAACGAGTACGCCAACCTGGTCGGCGGGCGTGACTATGAGCCCCATGAAGAGAACCCCATGATAGGGTTCCGTGGCGCGGCACGTTACATCGCCGACAGTTTCCGCCCCTGCTTTGCGCTGGAGTGTGAAGCCATCAAGCGGGTGCGCGACGTCATGGGGTTGACCAACGTCGAAGTGATGATCCCCTTCGTGCGCACAGTGGGTGAGGCCGCCCAGGTGATCGACATCCTGGCCGAGAACGGGCTGCGCCGTGGCGAGCGAGGATTGAAGGTGATCATGATGTGCGAGATCCCCTCCAACGCCCTGCTGGCGGATCAGTTCCTGCAGCACGTGGATGGCTTCTCCATCGGCTCCAACGACATGACCCAGCTTACACTCGGACTGGACAGGGATTCGGGCCTCATCGCCCACCTGTTCGACGAACGCAACGAGGCGGTCAAGGCGTTGTTGTCGATGGCCATCCAGGCTGCGCGCAAGGCGGGCAAGTATGTCGGCATCTGCGGTCAGGGCCCCTCGGATCATCCTGACTTTGCCGCCTGGCTGGTAGAGCAGGGCATAGACTCTGTGTCCCTCAACCCGGATACAGTGGTCGATACCTGGCTCTATCTGGCGGAGCAACACAAGGCTCGCTGAGTCTGTGTTGATTAACAACTGCGATAATAAAAACGGCGCCCTGACAGGGCGCCGTTTTTATCTTTTAATGACTGTTCGGTATTATTTTTACGCCATATTTTTACTTCTCTGCCAAAATAAGCGCGCCAGATCCTGATCTTACACTCCGTTACATAGGTTCATTCCCTTACCACGCCATAATAACCCTGCCATGTCATGGACAGACTGGCGGATCACCATATTCACGTCATGTCGGGTCAGGTTGAAAATATAGGTTCCAGTTGTACTCGACCCATCAATAAATATGTTTCTTGTTATTAATGTGGCCAGGGCAGGCAAATGTCACAGAGCGTATCAAATCAAGTGATCAGAAGAATGCTGGCAGCCTGTCAGCAGCAAGGGGGAGATACGGATGCCATCCTGATGGCTGCCGGTCTGACGCCATTCGATATCCACCGTGAGCATGGCCGGATCCAGGCCCACAGCCATTACCGCATGCTGGGCCTGATGCAGCGGCATCTGAATGGCGTTCACGAGGGCATACTGTCTTACGATATCGCCGAGCTCTACCAGCACTACCCGGCACTCATCAGTCTATGCCTGAACCAGCCGTCCCCTCGCGCCGCCATCAAAGCCCTGCTGGCCTATCGCACCGTCATCGGCAACTGCGACGATTTTCAGGTGAGGGAGGGGGCGTCTCACACCCGATATGAATATATCAATCAAGGGCCTGCCGCCCTGGGCGCCAGCCAGGCCATCCCCAATTTTGTCATCCTCTACCGGATCCTGCGGGTCTATGTGCCAAACCTGACGGTGTCGGTGGGGCTCATTGGCAAGTCGCTGGGCTCTCACCGCCAGCTGGATCACTTCTTTGGAACCCACTGTCGCTGGGATCAGCCTGGCAACACCCTGACCATAAGCAATGCCCTGCTGGATAGCCGAGCCGATGGTTATAACGGGCCCCTTTGCCGTTTGCAGACAAGCCAGCTTGAGCATATCTGCCTCGACATTGATGAGCGGGTGCCCTTTGCCAATCTGGTGGCTGACATGATCCGCCATAACATTCGCAGCGGTGTCATGGAGTGCGATGACAATTTACTCAAGGATGTCTGCTCGGCCATGAATATCAGCCGCTGGACCCTGAACCGGAAATTGCAGGGGGAGGGCTGCAGCTTCTCGGCTATTTTGAAACAGGTCAAGATGATGGAGGCGTGCCGTTTATTGGGGGATGGGGACCAGCCACTGCAAAATATCAGCGACCTGGTAGGTTTTTCCTCCCAGAGTGCCTTCAATCGTTTCTTCAAGGCCAATACCAATATGACGCCGCTGGCTTACCGAAATACTCGCCAATAATAACGGCGCTGGTCTCGTCAAGTGTTTCACGGTACAGAGAATATGGGAGCGCACGCTAACACGCCGCTCCCATTATTTTATGCTGTCACTGTCGCCGGCTTATTTGGTGACAGTGGTCACTGTGGCAGGGTCCACGCCTTCCGGCAGGGCCAGGGTGCCCGGGGTCGTGCTGCTCACCACTATCTCCTTGCTCACTGTGAAGGTGACCGGCGTGGTGGCGGAGACATCCGAAGAGGGGCTGATGTAGGCGCTGTAACTGCCCGGCTCCACTATCCAATGGTTGCTGGCCTCATCGAAGCTGGCGAGTATGCTGGCCGGAATGGTGAAGCTCAGCTGCTCGGCGGCGCCCGGTGCCAGCTGCTTGGTCTTGGCGAAGGCCTTGAGCTCTATGGTCGGTTTTTGCAGTTTGACCTCGGGGGCGGTGACATAGACCTGGGCCGCCTCCTTGCCCGCAACGGTGCCCGTGTTGGTGATGGTTGCCGTCAGCACCAGGCTGCCGGCCGTGCCCTCGGCCAGGGTATTGCTGGCGATCGCGGGGCTGGTGTAGCCGAAGCTGGTGTAGGAGAGGCCAAAGCCGAACGGGTAGGAAACCGCCTTGTCGAAGGTGCTGTAGTAGCGGTAGCCCACATAGATCCCCTCGTTGTAGTAGAGATCGTCCGGCTCGCCGTCACCGTCGGTATCCTCACCCGGGAAGGTGCCGGCGGAGGGCACGCTGGCGTAGCTGAGCGGGAAACTCTGGGCCAGCTTGCCACTGGGGTTGACCGCCCCCGACAGCACGTCGGCCACCGCATGGCCGGTTTCCTGACCCGCCATGTAGGCCAGCAGTATGGCGTCCACCTTGTGGCCCCACTGGGCTGTGTCGATGACGCCGTTGACGTTGAGCACTACCACCACCTTCTTGCCCTGGGCGTGGAAGGCGGTGCTCACCGCATCGATAAGGGCGGTCTCGTCATCGCCGAGCAGGTAGTCGCCCTTGCTGTCGGTGCGATCCGCCCCTTCACCGGCCTGACGGCCTATGCTGATGACGGCCACATCCTGCTCACCGGCAGCCGTAGTGATCAAACTGGCGAGTTCGGGGCTGACGGTGGCCTCATCGCAGATGTAGTAGCCTTTGGCGCCGAATTGCCCCTCGTGATAGACCTTGTTGGCCTCATAAAAATCGCCGTAGTAAGTTTGCAGCGTGTCGTTGACCGGGAAACGGCTGGCCAGCCCCCGGGCTATGGTGGTGGTGCTGGCGGCGTTCACGTCCCCGCTGCCGGTGCCACCCTTGTAGGTGTTGATCTGGTTGATGCCAAAGCTGGCCACCTTGCTGGTCACGGCGATGGGCAGGGCGGCGGCTTCGTTGCGCAGCAGCACCATGCTTTCGGCACCGGCCTGGCGAGCCAGTTTGGCATGGGCGGCCAGATCCGGGCTGTTGCTGATGGCCAGCTGATTGTAGGAGGGGCTCTTCATCGCCTGGGTCAGGATATGGATGGCGGCCTCGGTCACTTTGGCCTCGTTGAGATCGCCCTGCTCGATGGATTGCTGCAACTGCTCCTTGACGTTGCCAGGTTCAATCAAATCCTGCCCTGCCAGCACCTGCTTGTAGGCGTTGTTGGCCACGTCGCCTGCGAACCAGTCTGACATCACCAGGCCGTCGAATTGCCACTCACCGCGCAGCACATCGGTTATGGCATCCTTGCGCTCGTTGACATAAGTGCCGTTGAACTTGTTGTAGGAGGTCATCACGGCCCAGGGCTGGGCTTCCTCCACCGCGATCTGGAAGCCGCGCAGGTAAATTTCACGGAAGGTTCTCGGCTCGCCGATGTCGTTGATCTGGTTGCGGTTGGTCTCCGAGTTGTTGCCAAAGTAGTGCTTGATGGTGGTGCCTACCCCGTTGCTCTCCACCCCGTTGACCATGGCGGCACCGATTTTGCCGGTGAGCAGCGGGTCTTCCGAGTAGTACTCGAAGTTGCGGCCATTGAGCGGGTTGCGCTGAATGTTCATGCCGGGGGCCAGCAGGATGTCGACCCCGTACTGGCGCACCTCATCCCCCATGGCTTCCCCGACGGATTTGACCAGGTTGACGTCCCAGCTGGAGGCGAGCAGGGAGCCGATGGGCCAGGCGGTGGCGTAATAGGTGGCGCTGTCGCCGTCGCGGTTGGCGCTGATCCGCAGGCCCGCCGGACCATCTGCCAGTTTCAGGGCCGGAATGTCGATGCCGTCGGCACTGCGCGCCACTCCGTTGATGTAGCCCGCCACCCCGGCGACATCCTGCTTGAGGTTGATGGCGCCGTTGGCGCTGCCATAGCCGGGGCCGGAGAGCAGGCTCAGCTTCTCGTCCAGGGTGAGCCTGGCCACCATGGCTTCGGCCTGGCCGCGGTAGTAGGCATCGTCTTTTATCAGGGGATCCGAGTCGTTCTGGTTGCAGCCAACCAGCAGCCCGGCCAGCGCCAGGCTGACGCCGAGTGAAACCGCTTTCATTTTTGTCGTGATAGGCATGAAGACTTCCTCGTAACTGTCTGAATAAAAAGGGCAAGTGCGATATCGACACCGGCAAGTGATCGGGCCGGGCGGCCGCTCTGATGGCGGGTTCCCATGGATATCGATGACGGCCTCGGGTGGACCAGGGGGCACGTGCGATGGTGCAACCATGGCCGAAGCCGCAGGCAGGTTAGCAAGTCGGCATCATGCCGCCTTGCCTTGGCGGAGCGAGAAATGTGCAGTTGGGAGCAAGGGTGCCAAGTTGTGACAGTGGTCGCATCACAGGCTGCGCGGCAGGGAGGGGAAAGGGGAGGCTGGATGGCCCACCATTGAGGATGGCAGCAACAGGGCGGTCCGGCTTGGGTTGCGATTTGCGGTGAGGTGCATGGTGCAGGGTACAGGTGCTCGGGCAGAAGAGAGGGGGCCAGCGCCCCCTCGGCGTGTGCAAGATACCTCGCGCTTGTCAGCGCAAGGGCTTGCTCACTTTGGCTGTTTCAGTGCACCGGCCAGTTCGATCTGCACCCTGACTCCTTGTTGCTTGAGCTGGGTGGCGATGGCGTTCAGATCCGTGCCTGGCTTGGCCTCCAGCAGGGCGATACCGCCGCTGCTCTGCTTGAACTGCAGGCCGTGGCGACTCGCCAGCGTCTTGGCCTGATTGTCATCGGCCTCTACCAGCAGGGTACCGCTGACGGTCAGCTCAGGGCTGGCGACCCCTTGCAGCAGGACGTCGCCGCTGCGCAGGGTCTGTTGTGGCACCTTGCCATCCAGACTGCGGGCGACCCGTTTCTTGCTGCCGTTATCCTGCGTCAGGTAGGTCTTGCCATTCACCTCTATGGTGTTGTACTGCTTGCCATCGATCACCACCGATTCGTCGGCCGTTGCGTGCACGCAGACCGAGGCCAGCAGGCTTGCCAGGGCAAGGCTGAGTAAGCTGTGTTTCATGTTATGACTCCTCTGTGATCAGGAACGGGCTGCGTCGTGACCGAGTATCCGCAGGGACCAGTCGAGCAGTTGACCCGGCTGGCTGTTGTTGCGTTCGGTCAGGGTGCTGCGGGTGTTGGTTCTGCGATCGAGCAGCGAGACCTTGCGGGTGCCATTGGCCACGTCGGTCACCTCCAGGCGCCACTCGCCCAGGGCCGGTTCGCCGTAGAACTTGTGGGAGAGCATGCGCATGTCACGCAGCCCCTTGGTGCGCACATAGCCCAGCTGCTGCCGGTCGAGGGATTGTCCCACCAGGCTGTTGTTGGGGTTGAGCAACACGCTGCGGGTGCCGGATGGCGAGACCAGTTCGATCAGCAAGTCGGGCAGCCGCTGGTGATCCAGGCTCACCATCACCTGCACGGCCTCGACCGTCAATGACTGATCGACCACAGTGCTGGAGCGGGTCGGGCTGCTGCCCACATCCGGGATGGCGCCGACGGCGCGATCCCGTATCGTTACCTTTTGCCAGGGCAACTGCACCAGTGGTGGCAGCGGTTCGTGGCTGGCAGCGCTGGCCAGGGTCTTGTTCACATCCACCAGGCCGAAACCATAGGTCGGGCTGTACCAGAGGCCGGCCGCGTTGCGTTCCCACCCCTCCAGACCCGTCACCTGGCGGCGCTGGCCGTTGGCGGCCGTGTAGCTTATCTGCACAGGCACCTGATTGGCGTCGAGTCGGGTGGCGTTGCGGGCCAGCAGGTCGCGCAGATCCCGCACCGACAAGTCCGGGTAGGCGGACATCAGCAGCGCCATGGCGCCTGTGGTGTTCGGAGTCGCCGAGGAGGTGCCGTTCATCACGCCGTTGTAGTCGCAGCTGGCATCAAGTTGCGGGTTGTTGTGCAGCCGGTTGGTACTGGGATCGTCCACCCGGTTGTAACCCATGTCGCAGCCGGGCAGATCCGTGGTCACCATGGCGGGCGCATCCGTGCCGTATTCCCCGCCGGGGGCGCTCAGGAAGACGTTGCTGCCGACGCTGGAGTAGGAAGAACGCACCCCGTCCGCGTTGATGGCGCTCACCACCAGGTTCCAGAAGTTGCTGTTGGAGGGATCTATATTGCTGTTCTCGAACGGCAGCTTGGGCAGGTTGCCGGTGCGGTTGAGCACATAGTTGCCGGAGGCAATCCGGTTGAAGCCGTTGCCCGCCGCCTTGATATAGGCCGCCCCCTGCGCCTGCTGGGTCCGCTGTTCGAACAGGCGATCGAGCTGCACCTGATCCAGCCCGTTGGCCCCTTCAGGATCGACCAGGCTCATGCCGTAACTCTGGTTGAAGACCCGGTTGTCTGCGGTGACGGCGTTGCCGCCAAGGGCGTAGAGCCAATCTTTTTGCAACTGCTGGCTGTTGTCATCGAGCAGGTTGAAGCCCTGCAACTGGGCGCGAGGGGCTACCCCCAGGGTGCCTATGCTGTTGTCCACCGCGGCTATGATGCCGGATACCGAAGTGCCGTGGGCACTGTCGGGATCGGTCGGAGTCGGATCGTCGCTGCCGGTCACTACGTTACGTGAACCCGGGCGCACATTGTCGGCCAGATCCGGGTGCGCTATGGCCAGGCCATCGTCCACCACGGCCACATTGATGCCCTGACCCAATACTTCGGTGCGGTGTGCCCACCAGAGGTTGAGATCATTGCCCGCCACGCCGCCACGGGTGCTGAAGGCATTCTGGCCGCTGTTGAGCAGGTGCCACTGCTGGTCCTGCAGGGGATTGATGCCGGGCAGACAACGGACTGCGCTGCTGCGGCCGGTATCGAGTCCGGCCTCTTTGCCGGTGAGTGGGGTGCAACTCTCATTAGCCTGAACTGAAGCGATAGGCAGGGCCGAGATCAGGGCCGAGATTGCCAACGCCAACGATGTTTTTCTCATTGATAAACTCCATCTTATATCGCACCGTCCTGGGTGCGACTGGCATCTATACACGGGAAAAACAGAGCCAAAAAGCGCTCATTTCAGTTCTGGGATAAGGCTCAAAAAAATCCCATCACAAATCTGTTTCAAACCATATGGGGGTTCCTGCGAATCCCTTTATGTGCTGTATTGAGAATTTTTCTCAGTTGATGGTTGTTGATATTTATCTTTATAGATCAACGTGTTATTAATCCATCATTCACCCTGGCTGCGGTCGTGCCGAGGCTGCCGCTTTGAGTAGGCCCTGATCTGATATGGCTCATCCCCAAGCTGGCGTTATGTGGCAGGCAAGCCTGCCATACCGACAGCGGGTTTTGTGCTCAAGTGACAATAAAAACGGCGCCAGTGGCGCCGCGTTTGTGTGAGGTGCTGACCGAGAGTGGTCAGCCGCTATTTGATCAAGGCCAGGATCGGGCGAAACGCCGGATGGCGGCAATCCCCCAGTAGCTCATAGAGGCACATTTCCACCGAGGTGAGCCGCGCGCCGCGGGTGGCCAGCTGAGTGATGGCCAAGTCGCGGTTGGCGGCGCTGCGGGACGACACCGCATCCACCACCAGGGAGACATCGGCGCCGCTGCCGAGCAGCCCCAGCACAGTTTGGTAGACGCAGATATGAGCCTCTATGCCGCACACCAGCCAGTGACGTCTGCCGGTCCGGGCGAGGGCGGCTGCCACTGCCGGCTCCCCCAGCGCGCCGAAGCTGAATTTGGTCAGCACGGGGGCACCGCTCTGCAGCGGCTGCAACTCGGGCACCGTTGGCCCCAGCTTGTCCGGATTCTGTTCCAGCCAGACAACCGGCAAGCCCAGCGCCTGGGCCCCTTGTACCAGCCTTGCGCTATTGGCAATCAGGGCTGGGCTTTCCTCGACGAGCCGTGCCAGCTTGCCCTGAATATCGACGACCAGCAGGCCTGTGGTAGAGGCGGTCAGCATGATGGCTCCTTGGATCAGGTCAGAGTGTGGCGCCCAGTGGACGGATGACAGATGTACGCGACTGGTTCCACAAATAGATGAGGGTCAGCGCGATGGCGGTACCGATCGGCAAGGCGAACAGATGCAGCGCAATAAAGCACCAGAAGACAACCTTGAAGCCCTTCACCGGCTCTGTGAGCCCGCGATAAGCTACATAGTTGAATGCCATGACAAACAACCCAATGGCCAGTGCGAGGCCGATGCTGACCCCCTGTGAGGGGGCTGATCCGGCCGGGTGCAGCGGGCTGACCATGACTACCGACCATGCAACAAACCCTATCAGGGCCAAAGAAAAAAGCGTCGAAGCGATGAAGATGCCTTTGGCGATCAGCTGTTGTTTGGGGCTCATGAATACTCCTTGAATAGGGTGTGGTCTTGCTCCCTGCTCGTGATTTAGCGCGCCTTCCATGTTGTTCGCTATTGACATGGTGACGTATAAAATATGAGGCATGGCACCCTGTCGATGAGGCTTATAAAACTACCGGCAATGCCAGCATCAGTCAAAAATAAAGTAATTCAAATTGTAAATTCAGTAACAGCCAGAAAAATTCTAGAACGCCGGTTGAAGTACTCAATCTCGACCTGTTAGCCAGAGAATAATCAGCGTGTTACATCAACCAAAGCGACGGTTAAATGCCTCCTTGCTAACTTTTCTCTCCATCTGAGAGTTGCATTTTGGACAAAGCGTTTGCTTCTTTCCATCGATTGTCCATTTATAATATGTCTTCTTTATAGACTGTCCACACATACTGCAAGATGATGGCTTTCCAAAAAAAATACCTATCACGGCAAAAATAATTATTGCAACCAACCATTCCATTCGTATATTCCTCAATCAAGTTGAAAGCTGGTTATGACGTTCAAAAACAGTTGTGTGGTGCAGATCAATCTTTTCATTGATATAACAGTCGGTAGACTTGACCAGATCTCTGATAAATCTGATCACTTTTTCTAGTTCATCACGCTTTATAAGATGAGGAGCCGGTACGCCAGTGCTGATTGGCTTTGAACGATGTGCTGCATCACCGCGTTTTTTAATCCATTGATTGAGTGTTGAGCGGGCTTTCTCTGGTTCGTAGTTCGGCCAGCGCCACCCCTCGGTCACATCAAAGCCAAGATAATCCATGAATATTTTTTTCGTTTTATCTGAGCTTGGATTATGAAAGGATTTTAAATCTGTATGCAATTTCTTCAGGATGAAGTCCCCCAGGTAACTACCCTGCACTATGGCTAGTTTTTTATGCATTTCCTCAACCAATCTATCTTCCACATAAGTTTCCCAAGCGGTGAGCGCCATTACCAGTCCGGCTCTTTTTAAAACTTCACTGCTGGGTGGTGGTGGGTTGGCGTTAATACTATCAAAATGAGCTAGCAGCTCTTCAGCATCTTTAATTGAATATTCGAATCCTTGAATCGCTTTTGACATATTCCTTGTCCCTGTTTGTAACGTTAGTTTCTTGTTCAGGCATTTAGGACTGCTCAACATCGACATGTATCATCATTAAATATATGCCACTGCCTCTACATTGTTTCCATCAGGATCAAGCAAGAATGCGGCGTAATAATCAGGAGCATAGTGAGCACGAAGGCCGGGTTGTCCGTTGCAGCGAAAGCCTGCTTGGATACCCGCCAGGTGAAAAGCATCGACTTGTGCCTGAGTCGTGGCGCTGAAGGCAAGATGGCAGTGTGTATGTCGCTCGCCCCTTTCGATCAAAAAGCTCACCTTGTCACGGCCGAACAGGCCAAAACCGGCAGCAGCGTCATCTGCCCACTTGAGTTCCACATGCAGTGGATGGAGTACGGTTTGGTAGAAGCGCTTGCAGTCGTCAAAATGCACTGTCTTGATTTCAACGTGATCGATCACGGCCACTCCTCGACTGATTGAATAAGACTATCTCCTGCTATGCGAGCTATCAGGGCTCTGTTGCCAAGATAGACGCTACCGCCCCTGAATGACGCTGCCAGTGAGCGCCTTCTTCAGCAAGGTGAGCCTGACAAAGGGCTCTGGCCACCCAGACCCGACTGATGATCACAATAAGCCAGTTGAGGCCGGTTCGGGGAGGGGGCAAAAGCAATACTGTGTGGTTTATCAAAGATTTTCTGCATCAAGGCCAGCAATGCATGAAGTGTGGGTTTGGCTGTTGCCTGGTTAAGCTTGCCTTTTTTGTCGCTTGGCGACGGGAAGACGCTCTGTTATGGTTGCATGCATTAGCCGTTTGGATGGCTAGATGGTTATGGCGAGAAGCCCATTGTGGTCGTCGCCGTCATCCTGCCACCTTTTGATGATTATTTTGACAGGGAGTCCCTTATGCAGCGTCGTTCCTTTTTTACCCTCTCAGCGCTGGCACTGCTGGCCAGCAGCCTGCCGTTTTCCGTTCTTGCCGCCGATCCGGTCAAAAAAGAGATAGTGATTGGCACGACAGTCGGGGACTTTGCCGACATGGTGACCGACTCCATCAAGCCGCAGCTGGAGGCCAAGGGCTACAAGGTCAAACTGGTGGAGTTCACCGATTACGTGACCCCCAATATTGCGCTGGCCGATGGCTCGCTCGATGTGAACTGCTTCCAGCACAAACCCTATCTGGAGAGTTTTTCAAAAGACAGGGGCCTGTCACTGGCTCCCATCACCCAGGTGCCGACCGGTCCCATGGGTCTCTACGCTGGCAAGCTGGGCGAGCTGAAGGCGTTGAAAGAGGGGAGCACGGTCGCCATCCCCAACGACCCGACCAATCAGGCGCGTGCTCTGCTGATGCTGCAGGATCTGGGTTGGCTCACCCTCAAGGAGGGGATCAACCCGCTCAAGGCAAGCGAGTTTGATGTGGCGAAAAATCCGCACAATATCAAGCTGATCCAGCTGGAAGCTGCGCAACTGCCGCGTTCGCGGGAGGATGTGGACTTCTCCGTCATCAACGGCAACTTCGCCGCCTCCAGCGGCATTGCGTTCAGCGAGGGTCTGTTCCTCGAGCGCAGCTACAACTTCATCAACTGGGTGGTAGTGAAAAGCGCCGATGCCGATCAGCCATTTGCCAAGGATGTGGCGGCGGCCTACAACTCCCCCGAGTTCAAGGCCTATGCCGCCAAGCGCTTCGTGGGTTACAAGTATCCCGAGGGCTGGCAGGGGCAGAGTGCCAGCAACTGAGCATGGCTATCGGTATGTGACGTTATCGCACCAACAAAAACGGGCACCAGAAGGTGCCCGTTTTTGTTGGCATGGTCACAGACGTCAGTAGCGGCGCAGCCACCAGCGGGCGGCAAACAGGGCGGTCAGGCTGCCGAGCAGGGCGCTCGCCAGCACGTCCATCGGCCAGTGCATGCCGATCAGCATGCGCGACAGGCCTATGCCCAGTGCCCACAGTGGCAGCAGCCAGACCCCTGAAGGGGCGCGGGCCAGCCAGATCAGGCCGAAGAACTGGGCGAGACTCATGGCGGCGATACTGTGGCCGGAGGGAAAGGCATAGTTCACTTCTGCCTGCCAGTGGTCAGTGAGCCATTCGGGCAGTGCCAGCAAGAGGCTCGCCGCATGCACCTGTTCGCTGCGTACCTCGACACTGCCTGAGTAGAACTGCTGGATGGCGGGGATCAGACTCTGGCCCTCCAGCCAGAGCAAATAAGGGCGCGGCTCCTGGGTCAGGTGCTTGATGATGCTTTTGATGGCCCAGTCGCCAGCGAGCATGGCAAACAGGGCGCAGACCAGTGCCAGCATGGCGGGCAGGCTCAGCGTCAGCTTGTGTCGGGTCAGCAGCAAGAGGGCGGCAATGCTGATGGCAATGCCGGGCACATCCACCATGCGGGTGAGGGCGTAGGGCCACCACAACCAGCCCGATTGCAGGGCCTGGCTCATAAAGGGTTGCCAGGGCAGGCAGGCCAGCAACAGCAGCGGCAGGATCAGGGCGGCGCTGAAACCAAGCACCTGACGGCGCGGCAGCGAAGAGGCATGAGTCGGCATAACAAGGCTCGTAACAGGTGCGCGTTAAACGGGCAGGAAAAAAGAGGCGTCATTGTGCCAGCCTCGGCGGGTCGGTCAAGTCTCGCTGGTCTGGCTGTAACATGGGCTTACAAATGAGTGTCACCCGGGCCGACATGGCAATACGGGCGTGGGGTCACCATCATCATCTGCGCATCTTGGCGGTTTGCCCAGGCACTGTGGTGCGATGGTGGTGAAAGGGAGTCGGCGAACAGGCATCTGAACATCTGGCCGGTTTGGGCTGGCCGGGTGGTGTGATTGTGCTGAAAGGTCATGGGCGAATAAGCATCTGAAAGTTCTGCTGGTTTGGGCTAGAATGGCGCGCCTGTGGCCGGTTGCGAAGTGAGAGAGCCCGATGAAGATCGTCGTTGATGAAAATATGCCCCACGCCCTTGAGCTGTTTGCCGAATTTGGCGAGGTGATCCCCTTGCCAGGACGGCAGATGCAGGCGGCGGACCTGCAAGATGCCGACGTGCTGCTGGTGCGCTCCGTGACCCGGGTCGATGCCGAGCTCCTCGCCACCAGCCCGCGGCTCAGATTCGTCGGCACCGCCACCATAGGTACCGATCACGTCGACAAGGCGCTGCTGGCGGCGCGCAACATCACCTTCTTCAGCGCGCCCGGCTGCAACAAGTATTCGGTCGGCGATTATGTGCTCTCTGCCCTGCTGGTGCTGGCCGAGCGTCATGAGCTCAACTTGCGCGAGATGAGCCTCGCTGTCATAGGGGCGGGCAATACCGGTGAATGCGTGGCGTGCAAGGCCGAGGCCCTCGGCATGCGGGTGCTGCGCTGCGATCCGCCGCGCGCCCGGGCCGCCGCGCAGGCGGGGGCGTTTGTCGACTACCAGACGGCACTCGGTGCCGACATCGTCAGTTTCCACGTGCCCATCACCCGCGAGGGGCCGGATGCTACTTTCCACCTGCTGGATGAGCAGGTGATCGCCGCGCGCCCTGCCGGGCAGATCCTCGTCAACGCCTCCCGTGGCGAGGTGTGGGACAACCAGGCGCTGCTCGCTCGCCAGCAAGGGCTTGAGCCCCTGCGGCTGGTGATGGATGTGTGGGAAGGGGAGCCAGAGCCCCTGCGTGCCCTGGTGCCCCATACCGAGATAGCGACCCCTCACATCGCAGGCTACAGCCTGGAGGGCAAGGCGCGCGGCACCTGGATGCTCTATCAGGCGCTTTGTCAGCAGTCGGGCCGTGCGGCGCGCCAGGATCTGCAATCCTTGCTGCCAGCCCCCGAGGTGTGCGCACTGACTCCGGGTCAACCGGCGGATCAGGCACTTATCAAACAGCTGGTGCACCTTATTTATGATGTGCGCCGCGACGATGCCCGTTTTCGCAACCGGATTGAGCTGCCCGGCAGTTTCGATGAACAGCGCAAGCACTATCCGGAGCGGCGCGAGCTATCCTCTTTGCACGTCAATGGCCCCTTCGCCAGCGATACCCTGGCCCGGCTCGGTTTCACCGTCCAACCCGGCTAAACCAGATTCAACAGATCCAAACGGCTGGGGTAAGCGGCTTCGACGCCAGCCCTGCCCGTCTCTGGCTTGGTGTCATGCCGAGCCCTCTATCAGGCAGGTTCGCCTGCCAACGGTGATGCCAGCGTGCGTTGCCGGCACTATTTGCAATACCACAGGAGAGAACATCAGTGAGTCAGCAATTCAACGTAGCGGTATTGGGCGCCAGCGGCGCCGTGGGTCAGGCCATGATTGAAATTCTGGAGGAGCGCGCCTTCCCGGTCGGTACCCTCTATCCGCTGGCATCCAGCCGCAGCGCCGGTGATACGGTGCGCTTTTGTGGCAAGAATCTTGAAATCAAGGATGTGGAAGAGTTTGACTGGAGTCAGGTGCAGATTGCGCTCTTCTCCGCCGGTGCCGAGGTTTCTGCCAAATGGGCGCCGATCGCCGCCGAGCACGGCTGCATCGTCATCGACAACACCTCCTGCTTCCGTTACGACGAAGATATCCCCTTGGTGATCCCGGAAGTCAATCCGGGCGCGTTGGCGGATTTTCGCAATCGCAACATCATCGCCAACCCGAACTGCTCCACCATCCAGATGCTGGTTGCGCTCAAGCCCTTGCACGACGAGGTCGGGATCGCCCGCATCAACGTGGCGACCTACCAGTCCGTCTCCGGCTCTGGCAAGGAAGGGGTAAGCGAGCTGGCCGGCCAGACCGCGCAGCTGCTCAACGGTCGTCCGGTGGAGCCGACCCTCTACCCGCAGCAGATCGCCTTCAATCTCATTCCGCAGATCGACAGCTTCACCGACAACGGCTACACCCGTGAAGAGATGAAGATGGTGTGGGAAACCCAGAAGATCCTGGGGGATGCCAGCATAGCCGTGAACCCCACCTGCGTGCGGGTGCCCGTCTTCTATGGTCATGCCGAAGCGGTGCACGTCGAGCTGCATCAACCGCTCGATGCGGATCAGGTCAAGGAGCTGCTGCGCAATGCCCCGGGCGTGACCCTGTTCGATGACGAAACGGACTATCCGACCCCGGTGCGTGACGCCACCGGCAAGGATGAGGTGCTGGTTGGCCGTGTCCGTCAGGATATTTCTCACCCCAGCGGTATCAATATGTGGATCGTGGCCGATAACGTTCGTAAGGGCGCCGCGACCAACAGTGTGCAGATTGCCGAACTGCTGGTGCGCGATTACCTCTGATCTGCGGATCTGCCGGCCCGGTGGGGGACAAGTTCCATCGGGCCTGTCCCTTGCCACCCGCGTGCGGTGTGGGTGTGACCGGGGCCGCACTCTATGGCCCCGAGAATTTTTCGTGATATCAACTGATTAAGTTTTTTCCTACACTCAGGAACAAGTTGGGTGCTAAATGTGTCGGACTGCTGGCTTGCAACCTGAGCCTGATTTATATTGAACCGACTGTTTTGGGGTAACTATCCAGATTTTTCAATGTGATAGGGCCGTCATACGAAGGAACGAATATGGGACATTCCCGCATAACATTGGCAATGCTACTCGCATTGGGTCTGCTGGGCACCGCTCAGGCTGAAGATCCGGCGCGGGAGCCTTTTTTTGTTGAGCTCAAAGGCCCGGATGAACCGGCTCCGCCTGCCGTCAATTCCCAGCCGTTGGCACAACCAGTCGCCGCTCCCCGCGCCACGTCCCAGCCCAGCCGTCCCACTGCCCAGCCGATTGTGCGGCAGGTCGCGAGCAATGCCGGCAGTTATGGCCCTGTCCGTCCTACTGATACCCTCTGGAGCCTGGCGAGCAAACATCGCCCCTCCAATCGCGTCAGCGTCTACCAGACCATGGTGGCGATTTACGAGAAAAACCCCCGCAGCTTCGCCGATGGCAACATCAACCACATACTGGTGGGATCCCGCATTCTGCTGCCTACCGCCGCGGAAGCGAGTGTCATCACCGATGCCCAGGCCCGCCAGCGTTTCAATAGCGACAACGCCAGCTGGAAAGGGCTGAGCCCGAAATATCTGGCCAGCAAGCAAACTCAGCCAGCCAAACCGGCCGCGCCCAAGGTTGCTGCCACGCCCGCCAAGGCACCCGTACCCAAAGCGGCGCCCATTCCTGCGCCGGCACCCAAGGTGGCTGCGCCTCAACCTGCAACCGAAGTGAAAGAGATTGCCAAGGTTGCCGAGCCGGTACCAAGCCAGGCACCCGCTACCAGCGCCCCTGCACCGCTGCCTGCTGATCTTGGCAAGCCGGTCGGCCAGCCCTCTACCGAAATGGCACTGGCGCTGGAAGATGCCAATGCCCAGCTCGGTCAGGTCACTGAGATGAACCACAGGCTCAAGCTGCGGTTGCAATCCCTGACCGAAGAGGTGGAAACCCTCAAGGCCCAGTTGCTGGAGCAGACAGCGCTGCAAAAAGAAATTGCCGAGCTCAAGACCAAACCTGTTCCGCCGGTCGCGGCGACGCCTGAACCCAAGCAGCACTGGCTGATGGATTTGCTCTCCTCACCGCTCAACCTCGCCATGATCATACTGCTGCCTGTGTTGCTGGTGTTGGCGCTGGTGACGCTCTGGCTGCGTGCCCGTGCCCGCCGCGAGCTGGAAGAGCAGGAGAAGAGCCTCTCCGAATCGACCTCCATGGTGATGGATCAGGAACACAGCGAGTTTGATGATCTGTTCAGCGCCGATATCACCGATGATGAGCCGGTTCGCCCCATGCCGGATCTCAACACCCCGGATGGTTACATGGCGGTGGAAGAGCCGGCGGCCCCTGCTGACATAGTGTTCAGCGATGACGGCGAGATGGAGCTGGCCGGTTTTGAGGCGGAACCTGCACCCAAAGCGGCCGGTCGTGATCCGGATCTGGTGCCAGACCTGGATCTGGCCGACGATGAAGCCATTGCACTCGATGTTGAGCCGGACCTTGATCTTGCCAACGAGTTCAACCCGCCCGCCAAGGCTGGCAATGAGGTCATGAGTGAAGAGGAACTGCAGGCGGCGCTGTTTGCCGAGCTGGATGCCGACCTGACCGCCGATCTGGATCTGGATGCCGACGATGATGGCCAGCCGGATGCCGAAGCCCCCATCAGTGACGAAGAACTTGCCGCTTTTGATTTGAGCGACTTTGAGAGCGCTTTTGCCGAGGCTGAAGCTGACCAGGAAAGTGCGAAACAGAGCGCCGCCGATACCAGCGCCGACGAGATGCTGGCGGAGCTGGGCCTGGCGCCGACCGAGGCGGTGGAACAGGATCTCGCGTTGGATCCCAACGAGCTGGCACTCTCCGATTTTGAGGATGCCTTCGCCGAGGTGGAATCCCATGAGGGCGATGTAAAACCCCGTGAACAGGCCAACGAGAGTGGTTATGTCGAGATCGACAAGCTGCTGGCCGAAGCCGATGCCACCACCACGGAGCAGGAACCCTATCAGGGCTTCTCGCTGGATGTGGGACTGGACGGCTTCCCCGAGGTGCTGCCGGAGTCCACAGGCTTTGACGTGGATGCCGACGACGGCGGTGTGGGTGCCAAGCTGGATCTGGCCCGGGCCTACCTCGAGATCGACGACAAAGACAGTGCTCGCGAACTGTTGCAAGAGGCGGCAGAGCAGGGAAGTGATCACCAGCGTGCCGAGGCGGAGAAGTTGCTCAAGCGCCTGGGATAACCGCCCCTCTGGCGTTAGGACCTTGAGAAGGGCAGCCTGCGGGCTGCCCTTCTCTATTGGGGACTGTGCGCGCGGGCTTGCGGTTTTTGGGACTTTTCACCCCGAGCGCGTATAATCCGCCCCGTTTCTTTCATCGCCTCTTTTCACCATAAGACAAGTGTTACCCATGCGAATCGCCCTAGGTATTGAATATGACGGCAGCCGGTATTTCGGCTGGCAGCGTCAGCGAGAAGTGATCAGCGTGCAGGCTGAGCTGGAGAAAGCCCTCAGCCGGATCGCCAACCACCCGGTTTCCATTCAGTGCGCAGGTCGCACCGATGCCGGTGTGCATGCCACCGGTCAGGTGATCCATTTCGATACCCACGCCATCCGCAGCGAATCGGCCTGGACCCTGGGACTCAACTCCAATCTGCCGCCGGATATCGCCGTGCGTTGGGTCAAGGAGGTGGACGAGACGTTCCACGCCCGTTTCAGCGCCACCGCCCGTCGCTACCGTTATGTCATCTACAACCACAACTACCGCCCTGCCATTCTTGGCAGCGGTGTCAGTCATTATCACGAGACCATAGATGCAGGGTTGATGCACCAGGCGGGTCAATGCCTGCTGGGGGAGCAGGACTTTACCTCGTTTCGGGCCATAGGTTGCCAGTCCAAGACACCGTGGCGCAATGTGACGCACCTGTGCGTCAGCCGCTCCGGCCCCTACATCGTGCTCGACATCAAGGCCAACGCCTTCTTGCACCATATGGTGCGCAACATCACAGGTTCCCTGCTGCTGGTGGGGCAGGGGTTAAAGCCGGTGGCGTGGATTGCCGAGCTGCTGGCCGCCAAGGATCGCAACCAGGCCGGGCCGACCGCCAAGGCCGGTGGACTCTATCTGGTTGACGTGGATTACCCGGCAGAACTGGCGTTGCCACAGCTGCCGCTCGGCCCGCTCTGGCTGCCGGACTCGGCACCGGGTACGACCAGTTTTTAGTAACTGGCCCCGAAAATTTGTGGTTTAATGATCCGTCATTTATTGCCATCGAGCTATTAAGTCATTGAACAATCTAGGCTCGATGCGTTTTGTCAGGCACAAAAGCATTAAGGAATTCCATGAGCTGGCTTGAGAAGATCCTTCCCAAGAGCAAGATAACTACACCTCGTCGTCACAACATTCCGGAAGGGGTGTGGACCAAGTGCAGTGCTTGTGAACAGGTGCTCTACCGGGCAGAGTTGGAGCGCAACCTCGAAGTGTGCCCCAAGTGTGATCATCATATGCGCATCAGCGCCCGTGCCCGTCTCGAGAGTTTTCTCGATGAGCAGGGCCGTACCGAAGTCGGTGCCGAGCTGGAGCCGCAGGATATCTTGAAATTCAAGGATTCCAAGCGCTACAAGGATCGTTTGTCCGCCGCTCAGAAAGCGACGGGAGAGAAAGATGCGCTGGTGGTGATGAAGGGGACCCTCAAGGGGGTACCGGTCGTCGCCTGTTCATTCGAGTTCTCCTTCATCGGTGGCTCCATGTCCTCCGTGGTCGGTGCCCGTTTCGTACGCGCCGTCGAGGAGTGCATCAAGGAAGGTCGCGGTCTGGTCTGCTTCTCCGCGTCAGGCGGTGCTCGCATGCAGGAAGCGCTCTTCTCCCTGATGCAGATGGCCAAGACCAGTGCTGCGCTGGACAGGCTCACCAAGGCGGGCCTGCCCTATATCTCTGTGCTGACCGACCCTACCATGGGTGGTGTCTCTGCCAGTCTGGCCATGCTGGGTGATATCAATGTGGGCGAGCCCAAGGCGCTGATCGGCTTTGCTGGTCCCCGCGTCATCGAGCAGACAGTGCGCGAGAAGCTGCCGGAAGGCTTCCAGCGCTCCGAGTTTCTGCTGGAGAAGGGCGCCATCGATCTCATCATAGATCGCCGCGAGATGCGTAACCGTTTGGCCAGCCTGTTCGCCAAAATGCTGAATACTCACGTCATCGAAGAGTGAAGATGAGTTCAAACATGCAACAATCCCAAAGCCGGTCGCTGGTCGACTGGCTTTCTTATTTGGAGCAGATCCACCCCGTCAACATCGACATGGGGCTGGATCGGGTCGGTGCTGTCGCCCGGCGTATGGGGCTTACCCAGCTACCGTTCAAGGTGATTACAGTGGCGGGCACCAACGGCAAGGGCTCCAGCTGCGCCATGGCGGCCAGCATTCTGATGGCGGCGGGCTACAAGGTCGGTGTCTACTCCTCTCCCCATCTGCTGCGCTTTACCGAGCGGGTACGCATCAATGGACAAGAGCTGGCCGACGACTATCATCGCGCTGCCTTTGCCGAGGTGGAAGCTGCTCGGGGCGAGATAGCGCTCACCTTCTTCGAGTTTGCCACCCTGGCGGGCCTCTGGCTCTTTCGCCGCGCCGCGCCGGATGTGCTGCTGCTGGAAGTGGGGCTGGGTGGTCGGCTCGACGCCACCAATGTGGTGGAGTCCGATGTGGCCATGATCACCTCCATTGCGCTTGATCACTGCGACTGGCTGGGGGATACCCGCGAAGCGGTGGCAGTGGAGAAGGCCGGAGTGTATCGCGCCGGCAAACCCGCCATCAGCGGTGAACCCAAGCCTCCTGCCACTATCGCCAGCGAGGCGCAGTGCATAGGTGCCTGCCTGCGTCAGGTCGGTGTCGACTTCTCTGGCAAAGAGCATGAGACCAGCTGGGATTACCTGGGTCTGCACCAGTGGCGGGATCTGCCCAAACCAGCACTGCCGCTGATGAACGCTGTAACCGTGCTGGCGGCGCTGGAATCCCTCGGCTTGCCGCTACCTGAGTCTGCAATCCGTGACGGGCTGGCCAATGCCCGGCTGGCGGGGCGGATGCAGCGGCTGCAAAGCGAGCCTCTGGTCATCGTCGATGTGGCCCACAATCCCCATTCGGCGGCCTACCTTGCCAGCCAGTTGCGCCAGATCCCCTGCAAGGGCAAGCGCTGCGCCGTGGTCGGCATGCTCAAAGACAAGGACATGGCGGGTTCGCTCGCCGAGCTTGATGGTCTGATCGACGCATGGTTTCTGGCCAGTCTCACCGGTCCGCGCGCCGCTACCGCCGAGCAGCTCGCCGCTGCCCTGGGGGAGGGCAAGGGACAGGCTCAGCGCTTTGATGATGTCAGCGCCGCCTATCAGGCTGCGTTGGCCGCATCGAGTCCTGATGATATGGTCATTGTGTTTGGTTCGTTTTACACTGTCGCCGACATTCTGGCGGGCACTGCGTCCTGATCGGCACAGGGCCGGTTGAACGGCACGGCTTCAGGCTGGTTTTGCCGGGCCAAATCTTCTTCGGCGCGCCATCGGCCAAGCAACATGGGTATAGGCGTTGACTTGGCTTCGAAGTCTCAACACAGAGTGGCTTGAAGGGACCGTCCATCATTGATGTCTGCAAAATTGCAATTAATTCTAAGTAACATGGGTGGGGATTAACTTGGCTTCGAAGTTTCAAAACAGATTGGTAGGCACCGTCATCCTGGTGGCCCTGGTTGTCATTTTTCTGCCGGATCTGATGGATGGCAACAAGCTGGAGCAAAAAGACGAGGCGTTTGCCAAGATCCCGCTGCGTCCCGAGCTTGAACCCGCCAAGCCGGTATTGCAGGTCTCGGCCGCCAGTACCTTGCCGGCGGAACACCTGGCCAGCCAGCAGCAGGCCTCTGCCGCCGAGCAGTGGCAGGTCGAAGAGGTCTCGGATCCCGTGACGCTCGCCACCAACAAGAACCCATCGGCGGCGCAGGCACAGCAGCCAGCTACCAAGCCCGTTGCTCAGCCAGTGGTCAAGCCCAAGCCCGAAGTGATCGCCAAGAAGCCGGTGGAGCCACCCAAGCCAAAGCCGGTAGCTCCCAAACCGGTGGAAGTGAAAAAGCCGGTGGAAACCAAGCCACAGGTAGGCCAGATCAAGTCGATGGATGACCTCATCGCGAGCAAGATGGCGCCGCAGTCACAGGCGCCTGCCGCCTCGTCGCAGGGCAGCTGGATCTTGCAGCTTGGCGCCTTCAAGAACGTGGACAGCGTCAATGCGCTGGTGAGCAAGTTGCGGGCGGCGGGCTATTCGGCCCAGACTTCGCCGCGTACGCCGGTGCAGGGTCAGCTCAACCGGGTCTTCATCGGGCCGGATGTTTCCAAGGCCAAGCTGCAGGGAATGCAGGGCCGGATTGGTCAGATGACAGGACTCAGTGGATCCGTTGTGGCCTATAAACCCTGATAGTTCAACGAGATAAAAAAATACCGCGCTTCATTTCACAGATGGGCGCGGTATTTTTTTAGATGCATTTCACCGGTTTTGGCAGGCCGCCTATCTTGGTAGCCTGTTTGGCTGGCCCCTCAGGAAACAGCTTGTAGAGGTAGCGGCTGTTGCCTTTTTCCGGGCCGTACTGTTTTTCCATCGCCTTGACCAGAGCACGGATGGCAGGGGAGGTGTTGAACTCCAGATAGAAAGCTCGCACGAAACGCACCACCTCCCAGTGAGGCTCTTCCATCACTATGCTTTCCTGCTCGGCCAGCACCTGTGCCAGCTCCTCGCTCCAGTCACTGCTGTTCAGCAGATAGCCCTTGGCATCGGTTTCGATGGTTTGTCCGTTGAATTCCAGCTGATGCTCAGCCATAAGAGGGCTCCTCGCAAATAGGGCTATCAGGATTGGGCGGGCATGGTAGCGCCTTGGCCCCCGGTGAGCAACCGGCTCTCGTTGGCCAGGGTGAGCAACTCGTCCGCCAGCTGGCTGATCAGGGTGAGCTGCTGGGTCAGCATCAGCTGCTCCTCGCTGCTGTCCGGCGTGATGACGGGGCACTGTCCTTCGATCTGTGCAGGTATCTCGCCCGCCAGATGGCCTGCGGCCCGCTCCAGGGTGTGGCTCAGGTGGCGGCTGATCTCGTCGAGTTCGCCGATGGCCTCCAGCTTGTCGCGATGGGCACCCAGCGCCGAGATGTAGGAGAGCAGGGCGTGGTTGCGCCAGGTGAGGGTGAAGCAGAGATCGAGGAAGCGGCGGCGCTTTTGCGGCTCCACCAGCATGCTCTGCCAGGCCATGGCCAGCTCGCTATCGGCCAGATGGGCGCTCTTGCGGGCTACCCGGTAGTCGATGGATTCATCCCTTTGCTGTTGCAGGCTGGCGAGCACGGCCGCCAGGTAGCGGGCGTTGGCTGACAGGGAGTTGGCGATAAGCGTCGGCAGCCGTTTGTACTGCCAGTCCGGCCAGAGCCAGGCCACCAGGGCGTAGGAGAGCAGGCAGCCGAGGAAGGTGTCGAGCAGGCGCGGCCCCAGAATGGCAAAGCCGATGCCGTCCAGCAGGTTGAAGGCCATCAGTACATAGAGGGTGATGAAGCAGACGGCGGCGCTGTAGTTGCTGCGTACCTGGGTGAAGAACAGGAAGGCGGCGAGCCCCATTACCACCAGTTGAACATGCAATTCGGGGAACAGCCAGAGCACGGGGACGCCCACCAGCAGGCCGGCGAAGGTACCGAGCATCCGCTGTACCAGCCGGCGGCGGGTGGCGCTGTAGCTGGGTTGGCAGACAAACAGCACCGTCAGCAGGATCCAGTAACCCTTATCAAGGCTGAAGGTCTGCAAGATGCCGTAACCTACCACCAACCCAAGCGACAGGCGCAGGGCATGGCGAAACACCATGGAGTCGGGGCTGAGGTGCTGCTTGAGCTGAGCCAGCAATGGAAGGCGAACAGGGCGTGCCAGGGCCGGCAGGCTTGCCTGTGCCTGGGTCGGGTTTTGCAGCTCCTCTGCACTGCCCAGCAGCTGGTTGATGCTGGCCAGATTGCGGCGCAGGAACTTCATCGGCGTCAGCAATGTCTTGGGGTAGTGCTGCTTGAGGTGGGTGAACTCCAGCTGATCGCCGAGAGCCTCCAGGGTCCAGTGGATGCGCTTGTTGTGGGCGTAGGGCTTGTGCACCAGGATGGCGTAACCGAGCCGCTGGCACGCCTCGGAGAGCTGCAAAAATACCTCCTGAAACCCGTCAAGGACGATACCCTGCTTGAGCTCGGCTTCCAGCCTGCTGTAGGGATAGTGGCTGGAGGTGGCACGTTCCTGGATTTCCAGCGCCAGCAGGTAGAGGCGCAGCAGGCTGGCAAGCTCGGGCGCCGCCTGATGGCGGGTGCTGAGGCGGGCGTTGAGCGCCGATTTGGTCAGGGTCAGCGCATTGACCAGATTAATGTTGAGCTGGGCCAGATTGTGGCGAATGGCCTGGGCGCCATGCTCGTCGGCCGGGAAAAAGCGAGATTTTTCGAGCAGATAGCGGCCGAGGGCAAAGTAACTCTGTGCCAGCTGCTCATGCAGTGTCTTGTAGGGCAGCAGCCAGAGCCAAATGAGGGAGACCAGACCATACCAGAGTGCACCGGCGCACAATGCGAGCGGCTGGTAGAAGAGATCCGGCGCCTTGGCAGCCCCCAGCATGGTGTAGATGGCGATAAGCAGGGAGCCGAAGCTGATGGTGGCGTAGCGCTGACCGAGCGCCCCCACCATCACGAAGAGAAAGGTCGACCCCGCCAGCCCGATGGCAAACAGCCAGGGGGTTGGGAAGAGGTACTGCACACACAGGGAGGCAAACAGGAAGCAGAGCAGCGTCATGGCGAGGTTCTTGACCCGGCCCCACAGGCTGTCGTCGGTTTCGGCGATGGCACCGGCCACCACCCCGAGGGAGAGCAGCACTGTGAGCTGGATATCACCGGTCGCCAGGGTGAAGGCGAGCAGCCCCACCATGGCCAGCAAGACCTTGAGGGCGAAGTAGATGTGACTGTCAGTCAGCAGTCGGCGCAGCAGGCCAGAGAAATCCATCGGCATGAGACAAGAGCAACCCTTGAATGAAACGAGAACGGGATACTAACCCGCCAAGCGCGAAGCGGCCCTGATTTGGATCAGGGCCGCTTAGCTTCATATCCTTGATTTACAACTTATCCTGACAGAAACAGGCACCAATAAAAACCCCGCCGAAGCGGGGTCTTTCATTAGTTGCGGTTGCCGCCGAGCAGGCTCAGCAGGCTCAGGAAGATGTTGTAGATGGAGACATACAGGGTCACGGTGGCAGAGATGTAGTTGGTCTCGCCGCCACGGATGATCTGCTGGGTGGTCAGCAATATGGCGCCGGAGGAGAACAACATGAACATGGCGGACAGGGCCAGGCTCAGGGCGCTCATCTGCAGGAAGATGTTGGCGACCATGGCCACCAGCAGCACCCAGAAACCGACGAACAGCATGCCACCGATAAAGGAGAGGTCACGCTTGGTGGTCAGGGCATAAGCGGACAGACCGAAGAAGGTCAAGGCTGTGCCGCCGAGCGCCGTCATCACTATCTCGCCACCACCATTGTTCATGTACATGTTGATGATGGGGCCCAGGCTGTAGCCGAGCAGGCCGGTCAGGGCGAAGGTGAACACCAGGCCCATGCCATTGTCCTGGTTCTTCTGGGTCAGGAACATCAGGCCATACACACCGATGAGGAACACGGCCCAGTGCAGGGGCGGCATGTTCATCACGGTGGCGACCCCGGCCACAACGGCAGAGAAGCCAAGAGTGAGGGAGAGCAGCATATAGGTGTTGCGCAGCACCTTGTTGGTATCACGCGCGGCACTCTGGGTGCCGGTATAGATAGAACGGGTATCCATCTTGGGTGTCCTCTTGATTTCCGGGTTGAGGCGGTACATTCCGCTTCGTTATCGCATTGTATGCACTCAATGTTGGGATGACGAGCGCTGATTTCAAGCGCCACCTCAGCCTGTTCCCCCCTACTATCCCAGAACAAATATGTATTGCATATGAACATGGGCTTGACGTAGTATGCACGCCGTTCGGAGGGGTGGCAGAGCGGCTGAATGCACCGGTCTTGAAAACCGGCGATGGGCGACCATCCGTGGGTTCAAATCCCACCTCCTCCGCCATCTTCAAAAAAGCCCAGACAACCTTGTTGTCTGGGCTTTGTGCTATTTGCGATACGAGCTCATATCCGGATCCAGGCTGCTGCGGCTGGCTTGAGTCACCCCACCGATTGCAAAACCGTGTTCAGCTATCATTTTTGACATTCTCTCCATGTCCTCCTTTACAGGCTCCGGCCGCTTACCAACACTCTGTTGAGTAATGGCTCAGAATGGAGCGAGACATGCGTGAACAACGTGAACAAATGGTTCAACTCTTTGATCAGGAAGTTGATTTCCCTGCCGATGAACAGCTGGTATCCACCACGGATCTGCGTGGCGTCATCACTTATGCCAACGATCATTTCTGCCGAGTTGCCGGTTACAGCCGTGCCGAACTGATAGGCCAGCACCACAACATGGTGCGCCATCCCGACATGCCCAAGGCCGCCTTTGCCGATCTGTGGGGCAAGCTCAAGCAGTGGCAGCCATGGCGCGGCATGGTGAAAAACCGTTGCCAGGATGGTCGCTACTACTGGGTCGATGCCTATGTCACCCCCATCTTCGAGCAGGGCAAGATAAGTGGCTATCAGTCGGTGCGTTGCCGTGCCGATCCGCAGATGAAGGAGATTGCCGCCAGGACTTATGCCCGCCTGCGCGCTGCCGAGCAGGGAGGGCGCAAGCCCCGTATTTCCCTGTCACGGCTGCGCCATCTGGTTGCCGGTGCAGGATTGCTGGCGCTGGCCTGGCTGGGTGCCGTGCAGCTGGGATCCTGGGCTCCGCTCTATATGGCTTTGCCACTCCTGCTGCTGGGAGGTCTCTACCGCCACGAGCTCATCACGACTCCGCGCTATTTGCGGCAGCTGGCCGATGAATATGACAGTCTGACCCGGCTTATCTATTCGGGTCAGGAGCCCAGCGCCATCGCCGATTTTCACATCAAGTTGCTGCAGGCCCGCATCCGGACCGTACTGGGGCGGGTGGACGATGCCACCCACGCCCTGCAGGATCTGGCCGTACACCTGAAGAGTGCCTCCAGTGAGGTCAGCTCGGACATTGCCGAGCAGGATGCCCAGACCCAGCAGATGGCGGCGGCCATTACCGAGATGGCGAGCACGGCGCAGGAGATTGCCCGCAACATTCAGGACACCAACAGCCAGGTTGCTCAGGCCAAGGCTCACTGCCAGCACACGGACAAGCAGTTGCTCGACACGGAGCGCAAGATAACCGAGCTCGCGACGGAGGCGGAGCATGCGTTTGCTTCTGCGGTAGCGCTGGCCAGCGAATCGGATCGTATCGGGGTCTTGATGGGCGAAATTCAGGGCATCGCCGATCAGACCAACCTGCTGGCGCTCAACGCCGCCATCGAAGCGGCCAGAGCGGGAGAGCAGGGGCGGGGGTTTGCTGTGGTGGCGGACGAGGTGCGTACCCTGTCAACCCGGACCCACAAGGCGACCGAGCAGATCCAGAGCAGCATAGGTCAGATCCAGCGCACCCTGAACGGCTGGAAGGGGATGATGCAAAACAACCTGCAACAGACGCAGTCTTGCGTTGAGATGACCCGTCAGGGTTCCGGCAGCCTGCATCAGGTACTGGCCGAGATTGAGCTGGTGATGGATTTCTCTGCCCAGATCTCGGCGGCGGCGGAGCAGCAACAGGCGGTAGTCGAAAACATCAGCCAGAACGTCAACCTCATCTCCCAGCACTCCCACGCCAACAGCAACAAGATGCAGGATGTGGATGAGTCGAGCGAGATACTGCTGACCAAGGCCAGACAGCTCAAATCCTTGGGGCAGACCTTCGGCTGATGCTCCCGCGCTCCCACCAAAAGCAACAAGGCCACCCATAGCGGTGGCCTTGTTGCCTTGTACTGCCCTGCGCCTTGGTGCTGCCAGCGTGATGTTGTGAGGTGCAAGCCAGGCTGACCGGGTCCGGATGAAGGGCTTAGGGGGGCGCTGCCGCCAGCTCGATCCCCTTGTCGTTGTACATGGCGCGATCGGCGTGGATAAGCCACTGCTCGGCACGCCAGCCCGGCTGGTATTGGCTGACCCCGACGCTGATGCCAACCTCGAGTTGATGGTCCTTGACCTGAAATGGCTGGGCCATGGCCATTCTGATCACCTCGGCAATGGCCTCGGCATCGAGCAGGTCGTGATCGGGGAGCAAGAGCACGAACTCGTCACCGGCCAGTCTGGCGAAGAAGCGCTGGTGGTTGAGGCTGCGGGTGATCCGCTCCGCCAGCTGGCAGAGGATGGCATCACCATGGCTGTGGCCAAAGCCGTCGTTGACCTGTTTGAAGTTGTTGAGATCGCAAAACAGCAGGCAGCCGGGGTTGGGGCTGCTTATCTGTGCCTCCAGCCGCTCCATCAGGCTCAGGCGGTTGGGCAGGCCGGTGAGCGGGTCCTGCCTTGCCAGCTGCAATATCTCCTCTTCCCGCTGCTGGCGCAGGGCAATCTCGCGATTGAGCCGTTTGTTGCACACCAGCAGGTAGACCGCCAGCAGCAATATGAGCACGCAGGCAGCCAGACTCAGCAAAAACCAGGGCCGCCAGAATACCCACTGCTCGGAGGGGGCCTGATAGAGAAAGTCAGTCAGCGGCACGGGTCGCTTGATGAGCCCGATTTCGGTCAGCTGCTCCATGATGTGGGTGACGCGATCCGGGTTCATATACCCGATCTCCACATAGAGCGGTTGTATCATCTCCTTGCTTACCTGCAGCTCGTACTCCATGTGGGCCGGACTGCGGTTGACGCCATACTCCTTGCGCAGCAGGGCGATGGCCTCCTGGGGATGGGCGAGGGCATAGCGCCACCCTTCAAGGCTGGCGGTCCGAAACCGCTCTACCCTGCCCGGATGGGCCTGCTCCTGCGCCTGAGTGGTGAAGAGTATGTCGCTGTAAAAGTCGATGCCGTAATTGCGCGGGTTGATGACAGAGACGGGAATGCCGCGCTCTTCCAGATAGAAAGGCTCGTTGCTGAGATAGGCGTTGAAGATATCGACCTTGCCCTCGATGAGATCAGCGATATTGACCGAGGTCTGGATCGGGGTAAGTTGGCTTTCATTGAGACCTTGATAGAAAAGTGTCGCCAGCAACTCGGCATCCTGATGGGCGGAAAACATCATGATCCGTTTGCCACGCATGCCATCAACAGTGAGAATGCCGCTGTCACGACGGGCCAGGAAGATGGACGGCGAGTGCTGAAAGACGCAGGCAAGCGCCAGCAGTGGCTTGCCATTGGCATAGGCGGTCAGCACCTCTGTGTTGCCGACGCCAAAGTCGGCACGACCGCTTTGCACCTCGTCCACCGTGCTTATTCCCTTGCCACCGGGCCTTATCTCCACGTCCAGTCCGGCTTTGGCATAGAAGCCCTTGGCCTTGGCCATGTGATAGCCCACAAACTGGGGCTGGTGCAGCCAGCGCAACTGGAGCACCACCCGCTCCGGGGCTTCAAGGGAGGATTCATTGGCCAGGAGGGGCCCGATATAACTGGCGCCAATCAGCAGTAACCAAAGCAAGTATCTCTTCATCCGTGCGATTCTTGTTCTGAGTATTCATGGGGGGGGGCGACCCCTTGATGGAGTCATATTCTTGTAATGAAACACATTCTAAAAGGTTATAGATGTACCGGATACTAGCGCAGCACAAAGATTTTATGTTGATCAACAAAGGGCCGGGCCTTGGCATGCATGACGAAGCCGGTGAGTCGGGGCTGGTCAATCCGGGATTGGTCAGTCGCGTCAAGGCCGACACAGGGCAGGTGCTTTATCCTGTTCATCGGCTCGACAAGATGACCTCAGGTCTGGTGTTGCTGGCGCGTACCACTGCGGCGAACCGGGCACTCAGCATGGCATTTGCGGAGCGACAGGTGAGCAAGCAGTATCTGGCCCTCTCCGATCGCAAGCCCAAAAAGAAGCAGGGCTGGGTAAAAGGGGACATGCAAAAAGGGCGGGGTGGCAGCTGGATGCTGGCGCGCAGCCTGGACAACCCCGCCATCAGCTGGTTTGACTCTGTGCCGGTGCGCGAGGGTCTGCGGCTCTATCGCATCAAGCCCCAGACCGGCAAGACCCACCAGATCCGGGTTGCCTTGAAAAGCATAGGGGCACCCATTCTGGGGGATGAGCGTTACGGCGGCACGGCGGCCGACCGCGGCTACCTGCATGCCTGGCGCCTGAGTTTCACCCTGGCAGACGAAGCATTCGATTTTATCTGCCCTCCCGGTGAGGGGGCCATGTTTCTCACCCCTGAGCTCCATGTCGCCATCGCCGGATTGAGCGAGTGAGGGGAGAACAAGACACTATGCGTACAGACTGGATCCTGGCTGACTTTGACGACACCCTGGCCCCAGGCGACAGCCACGCCGGCTTGCTGCGCTATATGTTGCGCCGTCGCCTCTGGCCACTCTTGCTGCTGCCGGTGATCGCACTGGGTGGCCTGGTTTACCTAGTGCCAAGCCGGCGCAGGCAGGGGATTTCGCTGATCTGGTGGGCCATCACACTGGGGCTTTCGCCACTGGGCTGGCGCAAACTGGTGCGGGCCTATTGCCGCACCCGGCCTGGGCTGTTTCGCGAGGCGCGCGCCTTGCTGATGAAAGACGGTGATCGCTGCTGGGTGATCTCCGCCAGCCCTCGCGCTCTGGTGCGCGGGCAACTCCATCAACAGTTGCCTGGCAAGCTGCCCCATCGCACCCTGGGCTCGCGGATGCACTACCGCTTGGGCGGCTTGATGCCGCGCTTTTACTGCCACGGTCAGCACAAGATACTGCCCGAGGTCCGCGCCCTCACTGTGACGCTGGCCCTGAGTGACAGTCTGCACGATCTGCCGCTGCTGGCGCAGGGCGCAGAGGCCTGGCTCATCAATCCCACCCCGCTTCGTCTGCAAAAGGCGCAGGCCTGTTTGCCCCACATCATGACCAAACGCTGGCGACTGTAAGGCAAAGCTGACAGCCCTGCGGGTCGCCATGGGGCGATCCGCAAGGCTGCGGCTTGAATGTCACAATCTATTTACATCTTTTGGTGGAGGACCCCGAGAAACTATCTGAAACCCGTCTCTTCTCTTCTGCCGCGCACCTGCATCTAATGAAACAAGTTGTTAACAAAGCTTGTTTGACGGGAGCGATGGTCATGCCGTCGCCCCAGGTCAATCCGCTTTAACCACTTTCAGTCATCAGCACATTGCAAGGAGCGCATCATGACGACCACTTCCTCCTCTTCCCGTTCCCACACCATCAATCCCCTCGGCTCGGATGGCTTCGAATTCGTCGAGTACACGGCGCCGGATGCCAAGGGCATTGCCGCCCTCAAGGCGTTGTTCGTTTCACTGGGTTTTGCCGAAGTGGCAAAGCACAAGCACAAGCAGTGCTGGCTCTATCGTCAGGGTGACATCAACTTCGTGGTCAACGCCGAGCCCCACTCCCAGGCGGAGCAGTTCGCCAGCCTGCACGGGCCCAGCGTGTGCGGCATGGCATTTCGGGTGGCGGATGCGGGCAAGGCCCAGCAATACGCCATCACCAAGGGGGCCAAGCCCTTCGTCGGCAAGATAGGGCCCATGGAGCTCAATATTCCCGCCATTTATGGCATAGGCGAGAGCACACTGTCGTTTGTCGACCGCTACGGCGACAAAGGCTCCATCTATGATGTGGATTTTGTGTTTTACCCCGATTGGCAGGCGCGCATGGCCGAGGTGGATGCGGGGCTCTACGAGATCGATCACCTGACCCACAACGTCCAGCGTGGCAACATGGATGTCTGGTCGAACTTCTATGAGCGGATCGGCAATTTCCGGGAAATTCGCTACTTCGACATAGAGGGCAAGCTGACCGGCCTGCACTCTCGTGCCATGACGGCCCCCTGCGGCAAAATCCGCATCCCCATCAACGAATCCTCCGATGACAAGTCCCAGATTGAGGAGTACCTGCGTCAGTACAAGGGGGAGGGGATCCAGCACATAGCGCTCGCCTCCAGCGACATCTACCAGACCATACGCACCCTGCGTGGCCGTGGTACCGGTTTTATGCCGACCCCGGACACCTACTACGAGAAGGTCAACAGCCGGGTCGAGGGCCATCAGGAAGATCTGGCCTCCCTCAAGGATCTGCAGATCCTCATCGATGGTTCTCCCACCAAGGACGGCATACTGCTGCAGATCTTTACCGACACCGTCATAGGCCCGGTCTTCTTCGAGATCATTCAGCGCAAGGGCAATGAAGGGTTTGGCGAGGGCAATTTCCAGGCACTGTTCGAATCCATTGAACTGGACCAGATCCGCCGCGGTGTGCTGCATGGAGAACCCAGCGATGCGTAACTGGATAAGCTTTCCCCATCGAGAGGGAACTCATTCCCGTCAGGCTCATGCCGACCTGCCAGAGCAGGCCATCTATGAGCGCGAACTGGGGCGGGCCGGTTTCTTCGGCCCCGCCACCCACATGCACCACAAGCATGCTCCCACTGACTGGACCAACTGGGAGGGGCCGCTGCGGCCGAGGGCGTTTGACTTGAACGGTCTGCAGGAGGAGGTGAGTTCCCTCTCCCCCTGGGTGATGCCGGATATTCTGCACAATGCTCACTGCCGCTACCGGATGTGGCGTTTGCACGAGCCTATGCCGTTTCTGGTGCGCAACGCGGACGGCGACGAGCTGCTGTTCATCCACGAGGGCAGTGGCGATTTCTACTGCGACTACGGCCACCTGACCCTGCGGGACGGTGACTATGTGGTGATCCCCCGTGGCACCATGTGGCGCATCGAGCCCACGGCGCCCATGTTCATCCTGATGATAGAGGCGACCAATGACAGCTATCAGCTGCCGGACAAGGGGCTGGTGGGCAATCACGCCATCTTTGACCCGGCGGCGCTGGATGTGCCCGCCATCAATGAACGCTTTCTGGCCCAGCAGGATGAAAATCCATGGTCGTTGCAGGTCAAGCGCCACAATCAGGTGTCGGTCATCACCTGGCCCTTCAATCCGCTGGATGCCCAGGGCTGGCACGGGGACTTGTGCGTGGTGCGCCTCAACTGGCGCGACATTCGCCCGCTGATGAGCCACCGCTACCACTTGCCGCCCTCGGCCCACTCCACCTTCGTGGCGAGCCGGTTCGTCATCTGTACCTTCGTGCCGCGCCCCATAGAGAGTGACCCCGGCGCCCTCAAGGTGCCCTTCTACCACAGCAACGACGACTACGACGAAGTGCTCTTCTACCATGCCGGGGACTTCTTCAGCCGGGACAATATCGAGCGGGGCATGGTTACCTTCCATCCCGCCGGCTTTACCCACGGCCCCCATCCCAAGGCGTTTGCGGCAGGGCAGGCCTATGCCAAGAAGTTCACCGACGAGGTGGCCGTGATGCTGGATACCCGTGATGCGCTGAACGTCGGCAGCCTGTGTGAGGGGATAGAAAACCCGCGCTATGTCAGCAGCTGGCAGCGCCCTGAACTTTCGACTGCCACTGGCAAATAAGGATTTTTATGAAACTTGCAACCTTGAACAATGGCAAGCGCGATGGCGCCCTGGTGGTGGTCAGCCGCGACTTGAGCCGTGCGGTGCGGGTGCCATCCATCGCCCCCACCCTGCAGGCGGCGCTGGATGAGTGGGCACAAACGGCCCCGCACCTTGCCGCCGTCTATCAGACCCTCAACGATGGCACCTGTGCCGATGCCTTCCCGTTTGATGAGAGTGAGTGTCTCTCGCCCTTGCCCCGCGCCTACCAGTGGGCGGATGGCAGCGCCTACGTCAACCACGTCGAGCTGGTGCGCAAGGCCCGCGGCGCCGAGATGCCGGAAAGCTTCTGGCACGATCCCCTGATTTACCAGGGCGGCTCGGACTGCTTTCTGGCCCCCCGTGGTCCCATCGTCATGGGATCGGAGGCCTGGGGTATCGATTTTGAGTCGGAAGTGGCCATCATTACCGACGACGTGCCCATGGGAACCAGCCCGCAGGCGGCCGCCGCCCACGTCAAACTGTTGATGCTGGTGAACGACGTGAGCCTGCGCAACCTGATCCCGGGCGAGCTGGCCAAGGGCTTTGGCTTCTTCCAGTCCAAACCCTCCAGCGCCTTCTCGCCGGTGGCCATCACGCCGGACGAGCTGGGCAGTGACTGGCAGGATGGCAAGGTGCATCTGCCGCTGGAAACGCACCTCAACGGCGCGCTGTTTGGCGCGCCCAATGCCGGGGTGGACATGACCTTCAACTTCTTCGAGCTGATTGCCCATGCCGCCAAAACCCGGCCGCTCGGGGCTGGCTGCATCATAGGCTCGGGGACCGTCTCCAACTATGACCGCAGTGCCGGTTCCTCCTGCCTCGCCGAGCGGCGGATGTTGGAAATTATCGAGTCAGGTCAAGCCACTACACCCTTTCTGTGCTTTGGTGATACAGTGTCCATCGCGATGCAGGATCGCAACGGGATGAGTCTGTTTGGCACCATTTTGCAAAAAGTCACGCAACAGGATGTCAGCCAGATGACGTGAAGGAGCCAGTGCGGACACAGGGCCGACTGGTGAACGGCAGGTGCCCGTGCACCTGCCAACACAGGGACAGATTATGTTGCAGTTGTTTGGATATTGGCGTTCATCGGCAAGTTATCGGGTACGGATAGTCATGCAGCTCAAGGGGCTCGATTATGAGTATCACCCGGTCAACTTGAGGCAGGGCGAGCAGCGCGAGAAGGCCTATCATCGTGTCAATCCCCAGGGGCTGGTGCCCTTTCTTATCGACGGGGATGTGCAGTTCGGTCAGTCGGTTGCCATTATGGAGTACCTTGACGAAACCTATCCTGCCTATCCGCTGATGCCCTCGGCCGCCCAGGCGCGGGCCAGGGTGCGCCAGATAGTCAACATGATCGCCTGCGACACGCACCCCCTCGACAACCTGCGAGTGCTCACCTATCTGGAGCAGGATCTGGGGCTGGGCAAGGCGCAGCGTGATGCCTGGTATCGCCACTGGATTGACGAAACCTTCAGGGTGCTCGAACCCTTGCTGATGACCACGGCCGGCGTTTATTGCGTCGGCAACGAGGTGACCCTGGCCGATTGCATGCTGGTGCCTCAGGTCTACAACGCCCGCCGCTACGACATGACGCTGGATGAGTACCCCACCATTGCCCGCATCGTCGCCAACTGCGAGCAGCTGCAGGCCTTTATCAAGGCCGCCCCGGAGCAGCAGCCGGATGCGCAGGGGTAAGCATCGTCTTTCACACAAACCAACGTTAGAAGGAGTTAATGATGGGAATCAAACCCGGTCCAAAAAGAAAAAATGAAGATGGTTCACCCGATAAACGGCAAAGAGTTACACCGGAAAAGAAGAAAGAACATCCTGCATTAAAGCCTCATAAACACAAATCGGGCGACTGATATTATAACCTTGGTAGGTTGGGCTCAGAAAAACCAGTCCAATCTACCGGGTTAAGATGTGCTCACTGTGTCACAGTAAGTAAAAGTTGAAGAAATAAAGTTGTTAAGTAAATAGAAAGAGATAGTCCTAGAAACATTAATGTCGCGGCAATCCTTTGCTTCCATGGTGCAACAACAGGTTGAGGGAATAAGGCAATATTAGTTGCTGTACACTGATCACTTCTAACATTGATTAATGCAGGTAGTTCGTTATTCACAGAGAGCAGCTCACATGCAATCTGTTCTCGTGGTGCAAGTGAGTCAAAAATCATGATGTAACGATTGTCAGTTTCCACATGCTCCGTGAAATGTCTTGATGGCCAGATATTAATACAGGGTGGTTTCCAGTTAAATACCAGCTCAACTTTTGTAGCTGTGTCTTGACCAGGATTGGTCACAATATGAGACATGGTTCTAACCGTCTGACTTTGGCTTAATATAGCGCCATCTTCGCCTTTTATTGGCTCTTGCACTAAAAACATAAAGCCATGAGGACTTGCAACATTAAGTTTTGCTTTTGCTTTGAAATGGTTGTTTAGTATCCATGTGAATAAGGGAACAAAAAATGCAAAAATCTCTTTAGCATATTGTTGTCCAAACTCTATCATTTTTGCTCCTGAATCATAAAACTTTTCGTCATAGAGAACTCTCTGATGTTTTGGATTTAAATTATCACAAACTATATGAAGTCTGTGATTACTTCTTTCGTATATTGGCCTTCACTGATTCAGCCGAACCTACAAATTAGGTAGGTTCGGCTGCGTTTATAAAGTCCAACTGTTACTTGTTAATACCCCTGCTGGTGGACGTCCATCACGGCGCGACCGGACGGGTCGGCCATCTCCTTGAACTTGGCATCCCACTCCAAGGCGGTCGGAGTGGAGCAGGCGACCGACTTGCCGTAGGGCACGGTACGGGCGGCGGACTCCAGCGGGAAGTGCTCGTCGAAGATGGCGCGATAAAAATAGGCCTCCTTGGTGAGCGGTGTGTTGACGGGGAAGCGGAACGCCGCTGCCTCGAACATCTGATCCGTCACTTCGACCTTGACCATGGCTTTCAGGCTGTCAATCCAGGAGTAACCCACGCCGTCGGAGAACTGCTCCTTCTGGCGCCAGGCCACTTCGTGGGGCAACAGCTCCTCGAAGGCTTCGCGCAGTATGTGCTTCTCTATCTTGCCGTTGCCACACATCTTGTCGGCAGGATTGAGGCGCATCGCCACGTCCATGAACTCCTTGTCGAGGAAGGGCACGCGGCCTTCCACACCCCAGGCGGCCATGGACTTGTTGGCCCGCAGGCAGTCATACAGGTGCAGGGAGGCGAGCTTGCGCACGTTCTCCTCGTGGAACTCTTTGGCGTTGGGCGCCTTGTGGAAGTAGAGGTAACCACCGAACAGCTCGTCGGAACCTTCACCGGAGAGCACCATCTTGATGCCCATCGCCTTGATATAACGGGCCATAAGGTACATGGGGGTAGAAGCGCGGATAGTGGTGACGTCATAGGTCTCGAGGTGATAGATGACGTCCCGCAGGGCATCCAGCCCCTCTTGTACCGAGAAGTGGATCTGATGGTGAACCGTGCCCAGATGGTCGGCCACCTTGCGGGCGGCGGCGAGATCCGGCGAGCCTTCCAGCCCCACGGCAAAGGAGTGCAGCTGCGGCCACCAGGCAGCACTGTTGCCATCGTCCTCCACCCGGCGGGCGGCGTAGATCTTGGCAATGGCGGAGATGACGGACGAATCCAGTCCGCCGGAGAGCAGCACACCATAGGGCACGTCGCACATCAGCTGACGCTTGACGGCCGCTTCCAGCGCGGCTTTCAGTTCCGCTCTGTCGCTGACCTTGTGCTCGACCGCGTCGTATTCCATCCAGTCGCGCTTGTACCACTGCTTGAGCTCGCCATCCTTGCTCCAGAGGTAATGTCCGGGCGGGAAGGTTTCGACGCTCTTGCAAACCGGCACCAGGGCTTTCATCTCGGAGGCGACATAGAAGTTGCCGTGCTCGTCGCGACCGGTATAGAGGGGGATGATCCCCATGTGATCACGACCAATCAGGTAGGCATCCTGTTCGGCGTCATAGAGGATGAAGGCGAAGATGCCGTTGAGATCGTCCAAAAAGGCGGGGCCCTTCTCCTTGTAGAGTGCCAGCAGCACCTCGCAGTCGGAGTGGGTCTGGAACTGGAAGTCGACCTTGAGGTTCTTTTCGAGTTCCTTGTGGTTGTAGATCTCGCCGTTGACGGCCAATACGTGAGTGCGCTCCGGGTTGTAGAGCGGCTGGGCGCCATTGCCCGGATCGACGATGGCCAGTCGCTCGTGCACCAGTATGGCTTTGTCTGAGCTGTAGATGCCGGACCAGTCAGGACCGCGGTGACGCAATCGCTTGGACATCTCCAGGGCCGATTTGCGCAAGGCTGCTGCATCGGATTTGATGTCCAGAATGCCGAAAATAGAACACATTGGCGGTAATCCTCTTGATTTTTATAGGAGCCCCCCACATACGGGCTCGAAATTCCATTTACATTCCTCGTCAATCACAATGCCTAGCGCAAAAACCTTTTGCAAGCGGGAAAACCGCAGAAAATCATGCCGTAAACGTCAAGCAGACGGGCGGAGGGGCCGAGTGGAAAAACAGGGCGAGTTGACGCCAACGTCAAGTGGTGGCGGGCTCGAAGATCACATAGACCTTGCGACAGGGGGTGAGTGTCTCCCACTCCCCGACAAAGCCGGCCGGAATAACGAACTGATCCCCCGGTTTGAGGGCAAGTTGACCCCCCAGGCTGTCGTGGATCACCACATCCCCTTCCAGCAGCTGGCAATACTCGTGCTCCGTGTAGTGGATGGCCCAGCGCCCCGGCTCGCAGGCCCAGAAGCCCACATGAAACTGCTGGCTGGGATCCGAGTAGTGGTTCCAGAGGGTTTGTTCAGGGCTGCCGGCCTTGATACGCTCGGCTGGGGGCGTGAGCGGGGTGGGGGAGACGGCGTGCTGGTGGAGCAATACCCAGTCGTTGAGGGTTTTCATGGTGCATCCTTGCCAATGGTGAGTGAGAGATTGAGGGTGCGGGGCCATCCTGGCCCCGCACTCGTTTAGTTTGTTTAACAATGTTGACGTTAAGTTAAACGAGGAGGCCCCTCGTTGACAAGGGGGGCCTCGGTGCCGAGTGGCTGCAACTGCCTGATGACGTGGCGAGCGAAGCCGCTGCCTGCCTCGTCGTAGACGTTGAACACCGCATCGACGCCCTGTTCACGCAGGGAGGCGATGTCATCCTCGAAGCGGACTATGGCCGCTATCTTGCCGTGAAAACCGTGGCTGCGCAGCTTGTCGATGGCGTAGAGGTTGCCCGAGTGGTGGGGCATGGCGAGGATCACCAGCTGAACCTGATGGGAGAGGATCACCTTGTCCCAGAAGTCGGTATCGGTGGCATCCCCTTCCAGCACGTTCATCCCCTGTTCGCGCAGCAGGGGCGCCTTGTCCCCGTTGTTCTCGACCCCCAGTATGACGTTGCCGTATTTGCGCTCCAGCTCATGATAGGCGCCCTGTCCGATACGCCCCATGCCGAGGATGATCACCTCTGCATCCCCCAGTTCGATGGGCCTGTCATCCAGGTGCAGGGTGTCCGATTGCAGGCGGCGCAACCAGGGGCCTATGTGCTGATAGATCCACTCACTGTAGCTATTGAGCGGGGCCGACAGCATGAAGCTGCCCGCCAGCGCCAGCGAGAGGGCAACCAGCCATTCGTGGGAGAGCCAGCCCGCCTTGGCGGCGATGGCGGCCACGATCAGGCCGAACTCAGAGTAGTTGGTGAGAGCCAGCGTCGAGAGCAACGCGGTTCGCACCCGCAGCCGGGCACCGCTGTAGACCAGATAGTAGAGGGCGCTTTTGAGCGGCAGTGCCAGCATCAGCACCAGTGCCATCCACATGGTTTCCTGGGTCGGCATGCCGTTGAGGCCGATGGAGAGGAAAAAGCAGATGAGGAACAGATCCTTGAGGCTGAACAGGGATTTTGCCATCCCCGCTGCCGCCGGGTGGGAAGCCAGCAACATGCCGATCACCAGGGCCCCCAGGTCCGGCTTCAAGCCGACAGCCTCAAAGGCGGCGGCCCCCAGCACCAGGGCCAGGGTGATCCCCATCAGCATCTGCAATTCACCGTGACCGGCCCGCTCCAGCAGCTTGAACAGCAGGGGCCGCAGGAAGGGCAGCGCCAGTATCCAGAGCGCCCAGATACTGGGCAATTTGCCGGTGGAGGCGGTCAGAAAACCTACCGCGAAGATGTCCTGCATGATCAGCACCCCTATGGCCAGCTTGGCATAGAGGGCATTCATGTCGCTGCGATCTTCCAGCACCTTGACCGCAAAGACGGTACTGGAAAAAGAGAGGGCAAACCCCAGCATGATGGCGTGGGGCCACTCCAGATCCAGCATCAAGGTCATGCCGACCCCCTTGCAGGCGAGCAGGATCACCCAGAACAGGCCGCTGGAGAGCAGGATATGGACGGTGGCAGTGCCCCACACGTCCCGGCGCAGCAAGGTCTTGATGTTGAGCTTGAGGCCTATGGTGAACAGCATCAGGGTCACCCCCAGCTCGGCCACCGTGGTCAGTACTTCGGAGCTTTGATAGCCGAGGCCGTTGAGCACAAAACCGGCGGCGAGAAAGCCGATCAGGGGCGGCAGCCCCACCAGGTTGACCAGCATGCCGCAGGCGAAGGCGACGGCAATGAAGAGCGGTTCCATGGATGACTCCTGTGATCACATCAGACGATATCGATATCCACGACTGAGTCGAAGATGTGGTTCGGGCGAAACGGCATGCGATCGATATCCGCGACCTTGCTCACCCCTGACAGCACCAGCACGGTTTCAAGACCGGCCTGGAAGCCCGCCAGAATATCGGTGCGCAGGTTGTCGCCGATGATGATGGTGTCGTCGGAGTGGGCCTCCATCCGGTTCAATGCCGCGCGAATGATCCAGGCGCTCGGCTTGCCCACATAAAATGGCTTCTTGCCCGTCATCCGCTCTATGGGAGCGCAGAGGGCGCCGCAGGCAGGATGCATCATGGGGCCATGGGTATCGGGGTTGGTAGCGATGAAGCGGGCCCCCTGATCCACGAACTTGGCCCCCAGCTGCATCATGGTCCAGTTGTAGTTGCGGGTCTCGCCCACGACCACGAAGTCGGGGTCTATGTCGGTGATGGTGAAACCGGCCTTGTAGAGCTCGTGGGTCAGAGCCCCCTCACCAATCACATAGGCCTTCTTGCCATCCTGGCGTTTGAGAAAATCGGCTGTGCCCATGGCGGAGGTGTAGAAGCACTCCTCCGGTACTTCGATCCCGGCGGAGCGGAAGCGGTTTTGCAGATCTTTCTGGGTCTGTGCCGGGTAGTTGGTGAGGAACAACAGCTTGGTACCCTGTTCCAGCAGACGGTGGACGAAGCGGTCGGCACCGGGGATGAGATCGTTGTTGTGCAGAATGACGCCGTCGATGTCACAGATGACGCTTTTTTTCATGGGAACTCCTTTGTATAGGGCACAAGAGTGAACGCGGGGCGGACGCCAACTCTTAATATCTTCAATCAGTTATGTTGTTTTTGTGACGCCATTATAAGTCGGTTTGATGACAAGTCTCCCCCTACCAGGCGAGATAGGTACACAATGAAAAGGGAGAGGGAAGGGATCCGCTCTGCAAGTGGCAGGTCTCGCTGTCTGTGTGCTGATGGAGCCGTCATCATGGATAACTTTATTGCCGGTTTGCCCAAGCTGGAGTTGCACCTGCATATAGAGGGGTCACTCGAGCCGGAGCTGATGTGTATGCTGGCCGCCCGCAACGGGGTGGCGCTACCCTGGTCCGATGTGGGGAGCGTGCGTGCCGCCTATGACTTTGACTGTCTGCAATCCTTCCTCGATCTCTACTACCTTGGCGCCAGCGTACTCATCACAGAGCAGGATTTTTTCGATCTCACCTGGGCCTATCTCAAGCGCTGCGCCGCCGACAAGGTGGTGCATGTGGAGATCTTCTTCGACCCGCAAACCCACACCGCCCGAGGTATCCCCTTTGCCACCGTGCTGGGGGGCATAGAACGGGCGCTGCAGGCGGGGGAGCGGGAGCTGGGTATCAGCTGGCGGCTTATCATGAGTTTTCTGCGTCATCTGAGTGAAGAGGCGGCGTTCGCCACCCTGGACGACGCCATGCCTTTTCTCACCCGCATTCACGGCATTGGTCTCGATTCGGGGGAGAAGGGCAATCCCCCCGCCAAGTTTGCCCGGGTCTTTGCCCGTTGTCGCGAGCTGGGGTTGCCGGTGGTGGCCCACGCAGGCGAAGAAGGGCCGGCCGAGTATATCTGGCAGGCCATCCATGAGCTGCAGGTACGCCGCATCGATCACGGGGTGCGCTGCGTCGATGACCCCGACCTGCTGCGTTATCTGGCCGATACCCGGTTGCCGCTCACCGTCTGCCCCCTTTCCAATACCCGTCTTAGGGTGTTTGAGCGAATGGCCCATCACAATGTGCTGACCCTGCTGGAGCAGGGGCTGTGCGTCACCATCAACTCCGACGATCCCGCCTATTTTGGCGGCTACATGGCAGCCAACTTCCACGCCCTGGCCCATGATCTTGGCGCCAGCATGAACCAGCTTTGCCGCTTGTCGCTCAATGCCGTCGAGGCGAGCTGGCTCAGCCTGGCGGACAAGGCGCGGCTGACCCGGGAGATAAGAAGCTACGCCGCCTGTTACGGCGTTGCTCTCTACTGACGTCTGGCTCGCTGGCGCCACACCCCAAAAAACGCGCCCGCATCAATAGCGGGCGTGTTTTACTGTGCGGCTTTGTGACCGAGGTGGGCGGCTTGCCCGTCTCAGGCTGACTGCGTCTCGGCTAGCGCCTGATAGGTCGGGTAGTCGGTCAGTCCCTTCTCATCGCCGCCAAACAGGGTCGCCGGATCGTGGGGGGCGAGGGGGTAGCCGTGGCGCAACCGGTTCGGCAGATCCGGGTTGGCAACGAAGGGACGACCAAAGCCAATCATGTCGGCCCAGCCCGCCTTGAGGGCGGCACGCGCCCGCTCACCGTCATACTTGCCCGCATAGATGAGGGTGTTGGGGAAGGCATCCCGCAACCCCTGCTTGAAGTTTTCCGCCATCAGGGGCGCATCGTCCCAGTCCGCTTCGGCGATATGCAGATAGGTGACGTCCAGTTCACCCAGCAAGCGAGCGGCGGCCAGATAGGTCTCTTGCGGGTTGGCATCAACGGTGCCGTTGAGGGTAGTGAGCGGCGCAAGGCGCACCCCAACCCTGTCCGCCCCGATTTCGGCACTGACCGCTTGTGTCACCTCTTTGAGGAAACGCAGGCGATTTTCCAGCGAGCCACCGTAGTTGTCGGTGCGGGTATTGGACTCGGAGTCGAGGAACTGGTTGATGAGGTAACCGTTGGCAGCGTGCAGCTCTATGCCGTCAAAGCCGGCGTTCAGGGCATTGCGAGCCGCCTGGCGGAACTGGCCCACTACCGCATCTATGTCGCTCTGGGTCATGGCGCGCGGGGTTGTGGTCTCGACAAAACCGGGAGCATCGCTGCCGTTATCGACGAACACCTTGACGCCCACGGCCTTGATGGCCGACGAGGAGATGGGCTGGGCGCCACCCAGGTTGTCGGGATGGGTGACCCGGCCCACATGCCAGAGCTGGGCAAACATGGTGCCCCCCTTGGCATGGACAGCATCGGTGACCCCCTTCCAGCCCGCTACCTGCTCGGCGCTGTGGATCCCGGGGGTCCAGGCGTAACCCTTGCCCAGCGGGTCTATCTGGGTGCCTTCGCTGATGATGAGGCCGGCCTCGGCGCGCTGGGCGTAATAAGTGGCCATGATGGCGTTGGCCACGTCACCGGGCTGGCTGGCACGGGAGCGGGTCATGGGGGGCATGACGATGCGATTGTTAAGGTGCAACTGGCCCAGACGCAGCGGGCAGAACAGGTTGTCGTGGCTCATTTTGTGTTCCTCATGGTGGGATTGAGGTCACTCTAGTCCTGCTTTTATTTGTGAAAAAGAGGGATAATTGCAGAAAAGAATTGCACTTGATGCAGCAATCAAGCGTCAAGCGGCAAACAGCCATAAAAAAGAGGGCCGCTTGGCCCTCTTTTTGGTAGGTGGTGCGGTTCGTGTGATCAGGGGATCAACGGCGTGACGCGCACCCGTTCGATGCGACGCTCGCTGACTTCGATCACCTCGAAATGCAACTGCTGCAATTGCAGCTGCTGGCCCGGAGTCGGCAGTGTGCCGAAGTGGGAGAGCAGCATGCCCGCGAGCGTCACGTATTCATCGCTGTCACTCACCAGCCCCTCGTATTCCAGCACCTGCTCCACATGGTGGATGTTGGTGCTGCCATTGATGAGCCAGCTCTCGCCATCGCGCACCATGTCCGGGGTCTCGTCTTCATCAGGCAGCTCGCCGACGATGGCTTCCAGCAGATCGTGGGTGGTCACCAGACCCTGGATGACGCCAAACTCGTCGGCGACCAGAATGAGGCTGCCTTTGGCCTTGCGCAGCTCTGCCAGCAAGCGGATCACGTTGATGGTCTGGGGCACGATAATGGGGTCATTCTGTTTGGCCAGCTCTGTCAGGGACTGCCCCTCGTTGAGAGCAAACAGCAGATCCCGTGCCTTGAGCACGCCTATGACTTCGTCCAGATCGCCGTCACAAACCGGGAACAGGCTGTGGGGCTCCCGCTGCAACACGGCACGGATCTCTTCGACCGAGTCATTGACGTCGATCCAGGCCATGTCGGAGCGAGGGGTCATGATGGTGCGGATGGATCGATCGGCAAGGGACAGTACCCCGGTCACCATGTAGCGCTCCTCTTCCCCGAAGCTCAGCGGCTCGGGTGTCGGTGCATCCAGATCATCATCCGGCCTGTCCTGATACGCCTTGCTGCCCATCAGTTTGAAGATGGCGGCCGTGGTGCGCTCGCGCAGGGGCAACTTGGCCTCATGACGCTCTGCGCTGCGCTGGGACAACTGGTTGAAGAACTCGATAAGCACGGAGAAACCGATGGCCGCGTAGAGGTAGCCCTTGGGAATATGGAAACCGAACCCTTCCGCTACCAGGCTGAAGCCTATCATCAGCAGGAAGCTCAGGCAGAGCACCACCACTGTGGGGTGGGCGTTGACGAAGCGGGTCAGCGGCTTTGACGCGAGCACCATCACAGCCATGGCGATGGTGACGGCCGCCATCATGACCCAGAGATGTTCCACCATGCCCACAGCCGTGATGATGGAGTCCAGCGAGAAGATGGCATCCAGCACCAGGATCTGGGTGATCACCACGCCAAAGCTGGCATAGACGCCGACAGGGCCATCTTCTGGCGGTTTGGCTTCCAGCCGCTCATGGAGCTCGGTGGTGGCCTTGAACAGCAGGAACAGGCCGCCGCCCATCAGGATGAGATCCCGACCGGAGAAGGCAAAATCACCGAGGTGAAGGATGGGGGTGGTCAAGGTGACCAGCCATGACATCACGCTGAGCAGGGCCAGGCGCATCAGCAGCGCCAGTGACAGGCCTATGATACGGGCACGATCCCGCTGGGCGGGGGGCAGTTTTTTCACCAGGATGGCGATGAAGACCAGGTTGTCTATCCCGAGCACGATTTCCAGAATGATCAGGGTAAACAGACCAACCCAGATGTGGGGATCCAGCAGCAATTCCATGTAATGACCTCAATAAATACAGACAGAGCGGGTATCAGTCACGGCAACGGTGGCCGCGGCAGTGCAAGGCAATGGCGTTATTCAGAGGCGCTGATGAAGCAGGTAAAGACAGAGTTTGACAGGAAGAAACGAAAGGTAACTTCGGGGGTTGTCCATGATGGGCAATAAAACCTCGGGTTAAAAATGAGCCCTGATGATAGCGAGAATCGGCGCTTTGGCAAGAGCAGGGCGATGAAGATGTGATGACGCAGGGGAGGCAGCCTGGCCGCACTCCCCCTGTGGATCGTTACAACCAGCGTTTTTCGCGGGTGAAGCAGACCGAGAGCCAGGCATCCCCCAGGGTATCGCCGAGGCGTGACCAGAGCTCCTGGCGCAGGGCATCCTGGCGCTCGACAGGCCACTCCTGCCCCGGTGCCACCAGTATGTTCAACTCCAGATCGAAGCGACGACCGCTCTTGGCCAGATGGCTGTAGCACTCGATGCCATGGCGCTGGCGCAGGGCTTCAATTTCGCTGGCAACCCGCTGGGATACGTCCCCCTTGGGGGCAATCTTCAACACTTCTCGCAGATTGCGGCTCAGCACCTTGATGGGAATGAGGGTGGCGCACAGGGCCAGCAGAGAGACCAGCATGGGGTCTATGTAGCGGTTGTATTGACCATGGCCCATGGCATCGAGGCCCATGGCGACCAGAAAACCGACCAGCAGGGTGGCGCTTAAAATGGTGTCGACCAGCCACTCTTCGGAATCGACGCGCACCAGCTCCGAGTTGAACCGCTTGGCCATTCGCGCCTCGACAACATAGATAAGTGCACACAAGAAGGTGGAGATGGCGGCGCAGATGAGGGCGTGACCGAGATCTATCTCGCGACCACCGGCCAGCAGGGAGGTGATGCTGCTGTAGAGGGCACCGAGACAGAGCAGCAAAATGATGATCCCGTTGATGACGTTGGCAATGGGCTCGAAGTGAGCGTAGCCATACTGAAAGCGGTCATCTGAGGGGCGGGTAACCAGGTAGGCGGTAACCAGACCAAGGCCTGTCATGCCCATGCTGAACAGGCTGAAGATGCCATCGAGCATGATGGCGTGGGAGCCAACCAGCAGACCATAGCCAATCCCGAAGATGGCAAAGGCGATGCTGCCGAACAGTGACAGGGTCAAGGCCTGTTTCTCTGTGGTAATAAACGTACTGATAACATGGCTGTGGTGAGCCATAACAATCCTCCTTTCAAATGGTGAATATTGCCAAGCGCAAGCGGTTTTCTAGCTGATATACTGCCCGCTCACATGTGAGCAGACTGGCCCTGATACCCGCAAAGAGGCAGCCAGGGCAGTCTTTGTCGCCGGAGTGCCGGCATCAAGCAAAGGATGGGAACAAGGATTCATGATCCCGAGACTCGATTACCAGGACAGTTTGTCACCTACAACCCTGCAGTTTCTTGAGTTGCTGGCGCGATCAGCATTTCGTGGTGATATCGAAAAGTCTTATGCAAGCCGGTTGGCGATGGCGACGGATAACAGCGTCTATCAGGTCGTACCTCAGGCGGTGCTCTATCCGCGCAGTGCGGATGACATTGCAGTGATGCTCAAGTTGGCACAGGGGCCCGAGTACGCAGCCTTGAGTTTCTTCCCTCGCGGCGGCGGTACCGGCACCAATGGCCAATCCCTGGGCGGCGGCATTATCGTCGATCTCTCCCGCCATATGAACCAGGTCATGGAAATTAATCTGGAGGAGGGCTGGGTGCGCGCTCAGGCCGGGGTGGTCAAGGATCAGCTCAACGCCTACTTGAAACCCCACGGTTATTTCTTCTCGCCGGATCTCTCCACCTCCAATCGCGCCACTCTGGGCGGCATGGTCAACACCGATGCCTCCGGGCAGGGGTCGCTCGTCTACGGCAAAACCTCGGATCACGTGCTGGGCTTGAAAGCCGTGCTGGAAAACGGTGACATCATGGTCACAGAGCCGGTCAATGGCTCCCGTCTTGAAGACAAGCTGGCCCTCGAGAGTCGGGAAGGGGAGATCTACCGCACCCTGTATCGCATCGGCCGCGAGCGACGCGCCGACATCGAAGCCACTTTCCCCAAGCTCAACCGTTTTCTGACCGGTTACGATCTCAAGCACCTCTATGCCCCCGACACCGACACCCTGGATGTGAGCAGGGTACTGTGCGGCTCGGAAGGCTCCCTGGGGTTCATCACCGAAGCCAGGCTCAATATCACACCTATCCCCCGTTACCGGACCCTGGTCAACGTCAAATACGACAGCTTCCCCTCGGCCCTGCGCAATGCCCCCTTTATGGTGCAGGCGCAGGCCCTGTCGGTGGAGACGGTGGATTCCCGCGTGCTGGGACTGGCCCGTGCCGACATCATCTGGCACTCGGTCAAGGCGTTCATTGAGGACGTGCCTGGCAAGGATCTGCAAGGGCTCAATATCGTCGAGTTTGCCGACACCGACGAGCAAGAGCATCAGGCCAAGGTGGCTGAATTGTGCCGGCGCATCGACGGGCTGCTGGCGCAAGGGGAGGCGGGTGTCATCGGCTATCAGGTGTGCAGTCACCTGCCGAGCATCGAAACCATCTACGCCATGCGCAAGAAGTCGGTGGGGCTGCTTGGCAACGCCGAGGGGCGTAAAAAACCGGTGGCCTTCACCGAAGACACGGCCGTTCCCCCTGAGTCGCTCGCCGATTTCATCATGGAGTTTCGTGCCCTGCTCGACGGCCACGGCCTCGACTACGGCATGTTCGGCCACGTCGATGCGGGGGTATTGCACGTGCGTCCCGCGCTAGACTTGTGCGACCCGGAGCAGGAGGTGCTGCTGCGCCGCATCTCGGATCAGGTGGTGGCGCTCACCGCCAAATATGGCGGCTTGATGTGGGGGGAGCACGGCAAGGGTTTTCGCTCCGAATACAGCCCCGCCTTCTTCGGCGAGCTGTGGGAGGAGTTGCAGCGGGTCAAGGGCGCCTTTGACCCCGACAACCGCATCAACCCGGGCAAGATCTGCATGCCTTATGGCAGCGGAGCTCCGCTTGTGTCAGTGGATGGCCCCAAGCGTGGCAAGTTCGACCGCCAGATCCCCATCGCCGTGCGGGAAAGCTATACCCGCGCCATGGATTGCAACGGCAACGGCCTCTGTTTCACCTTCGAAACCGACTCCCCCATGTGTCCTTCGGTCAAGATCAGCAAAGACAGACGTCACTCTCCCAAGGGGCGTGCCGGCTTGATGCGCGAATGGTTGCGCCAGTTGGCGGAGCAGGGCTTCGATCCTCTGGCCGAAGAAGTGGCGCTGCAATCGGGTGGCCTGCGCTTCAAGGCGATCGTCGACAAGTTTCGCAACACCCTGGCCCGCGCCCGTGGCCAGTATGACTTTTCCCACGAGGTGATGGAGGCGATGGAGGGGTGTCTGGCGTGTAAAGCCTGTACCAGCCAGTGCCCCATCAAGGTGGATGTGCCCACCTTCCGTGCCCGTTTCATGCAGCTCTACCACAGCCGTTATCTGCGGGGCCCCAAGGATTACTTCGTTGGTACAGTGGAAAGCTATGCGCCGCTGCTGGCCAAGGCGCCGAAACTGGTCAACTTTTTCCTGGAAAAAGAGTGGGCCCAGAAGGCGACCGAGAAGAGCATCGGCATGGTGGATGTGCCCTTGCTCTCGGTACCGACCCTGGCCGAATCCCTGCACGACAACAAGGCGCGCTATTTCGACCTGCCGGGCCTTGAGGCCATGAGTGCCGAGCAGCGTGCCAGAGTGGTGCTGATCGTGCAGGATCCCTTCACCAGTTATTACGACGCCCCCGTGGTACGCGATCTGGTGAAGCTCGCCAGCAAGCTTGGGCTGCAACCCTATCTGCTGCCATTCAAGCCCAACGGCAAACCCCAGCACGTGAAGGGGTTCCTGCGCGCCTTCGCCCGCACCGCGGCCAACAGCGCCCAGTTCCTCAACAAGATAGCGGCGCTCGGCATCCCCATGGTGGGCGTCGATCCTTCTCTGGTGCTCTGCTATCGCGACGAATATGCCAAGGCCCTCGGCGCGGCCCGTGGCGATTTTCAGGTGTTGTTGCCCCAGGAGTGGCTGCTTTCTCTTCCGGCCGACACCCTGCCCCTTGCCAAGCCCACCGCGGATGTCGATGAAAAAGGAGAGGCTGAGCCCTGGTATTTGTTTGCCCACTGCACCGAGAAGACGGCCAAGCCCTCGACTCACGTTGACTGGGGCACTCTGTTCCGCCGCTTCGGTGCTCGTTTGCAGCCTGTCTCTGTGGGTTGCTGCGGCATGGCCGGTACCTATGGCCACGATGCAAAACAGGTGGAGAATTCCAAGGGGATCTATGGTCTCAGCTGGGCAGAGCCCCTGTCGAGGTTGCCCAACGATCGCTGTCTGGCTACCGGTTATTCGTGTCGCAGTCAGGTCAAGCGGATGGAGGGGGAGAAACTCAAGCATCCGCTGCAGGCGTTGCTGGAACTGCTCTGATGCTGACTTTTCCCAAGCGCTTTCGGGTACCGCAAGCCTACCGGCACCCGCACTTCCTGCTGTTGCCAGCCACCCCGGCTCAGGCCGTGGTGGAGTTTGTGGCCATGCAGCGTGAACGGGAGCAGCTTCATCAACTGTTTCGCCCCCAGGATGTCTGGCCCTCTGACCAGTTCAGCCTGAGCCAGCACGAGGGGGATCTGGAGTGGCAGCAGGCCGAGTTTCTGGCCAAGCGCTCCTTTTCCTATGGCCTCTGGAGCCCGGATCGGGAGTTGCAGTTCTGGGGAGGCGTCTATCTCTACCCCTCGGTATTGCCGGAGGTGGAAGTGGAGATCTTCTTCTGGAAGGTGGCCGACGCGCCGCTGACCGATGCCGAGCTGGAAACCGAGCTGCGTGCCTGGCTTGGCAAGGCATGGCGCTGGTCTGCGCCGCGCCTGCCCGGGCGTGATACGCCTTGGAGTGAGTGGCCTGGCGTCACCTATCCCTGGTAATGCGATTATTTCCATGGGGCCTTGCCGCTGTGCTGCCGGGCCCCATCTTTGCTTCCTGCCGATTGTTTCAACCTGTTTCTCACCTCAGAGGAGTCACTACCCCCATGAGTCACGATACTGCCCCTATCTGGCGCAAGCCCATGAGTCTGGAAGGGCTCAATGCCTCGTCGCACAACACCCTGATGGCCCACCTCGATATCATCTACACGGATGTTGGCCCCGACTGGCTCGAAGCCACCATGCCGGTGGACCATAGAACCCATCAGCCCCTTGGCATGTTGCACGGCGGCGCCTCTGTAGTGCTGGCGGAGACGCTCGGGTCGCTGGCTGCCAATATGGCGGTCGGGCCGGATAGCTACTGTGTGGGACTGGAGGTGAACGCCAACCATCTGCGCGCCAAGCGGGAAGGGGTGGTCACAGGACGTTGCTCGCCCCTGCATCTGGGGGCAACGACCCAGGTGTGGCAGATTGAAATTCGGGATGAACGTGGGCGTTTGTTGTGCACCAGTCGGTTGACCATGGCGGTGCTCAAACACAAGCGGGACAAGGACTCCAGCGGGGAGTGACCGGCAATAACGCACCAGTAGTGCAAAATAAGCAAGCCATAGTCGCGAGATCCCTCTATAATTGCCAACGTCTTGAGAGGCCTATCACATTTTTCAAGACAGCAGAACAAAGTGGCGCTATAATCGCCGCCTTTTTGCTATTCCGCGGTGCTTAGCCGCCTGCCTTAATCTGGAAGAATCTATGTCTGATACCGAACAACTGCCCCTTTTTAGTGAGCTTGGACTGGCCGCGCCTGTATTGAAAGCGCTGCAAGACGTGGGCTATGAGCGCCCGTCACCGATCCAGGCCGCAGCAATTCCCCACCTCATGGCGGGACACGATCTGCTGGGGCAGGCGCAAACCGGTACAGGGAAGACCGCTGCTTTTGCCTTGCCTCTGTTGTCTCGTCTGGAAGCTGGTAACCGCAACACCCAGGTTTTGGTGCTGGCTCCGACCCGTGAACTGGCCCTGCAAGTTGCTGAGGCGTGCCAACGTTACGCCAAGCACATGCCTGACTTCCACGTACTGCCCATCTACGGTGGCTCCTCTTACGAAACCCAGACCCGCGCCCTGCGTCGCGGTGCCCAGGTTGTCGTGGGGACTCCTGGCCGTGTGATGGACCTGATCCGTCGCAAGAACCTGGACCTCTCCGGCCTGAAAGCCCTGGTACTGGACGAAGCCGATGAAATGCTGCGTATGGGCTTCATCGACGACGTGGACTGGATCATGGAGCAGTGCCCGGCCACCCGTCAGGTTGCCCTGTTCTCCGCCACCATGCCGGACCAGATCCGTCGCGTTGCCCAGAAACACCTGAAGCAGCCCAAAGAGATCAAGATCATCACCAAGACGTCCACTGCACCGACCATCCGCCAGCGTTACTGGCAGGTAACCGGTCTGCACAAGCTGGACGCCATGACCCGTCTGCTGGAAGTCGAACCGTACGAAGCCGTACTGGTCTTCGTGCGCACCAAGAATGCTGCCGAAGAGCTGGCTGGCAAACTGGCCGCTCGTGGCCACGCCTGTGAAGCGCTGCACGGTGACATCCCGCAGAAGCTGCGTGAGCGTACCGTTGACAAGCTGCGTCAAGGCCAGCTGGACATCCTGATCGCCACCGACGTTGTCGCCCGTGGTCTGGACGTCGAGCGTATCACCCACGTGGTGAACTACGACATTCCGTACGATACCGAATCCTATGTTCACCGTATCGGCCGTACCGGTCGTGCTGGTCGCAAGGGTGAGGCCATCCTGTTTGTTGCCCCTCGTGAGCGTCGTATGCTGCGCGCCATCGAGCACGCCACTCGTCAGGCAATCGAGCCGATGAAGATGCCGAGCACCGAGGACATCAACCAGCACCGTATGACCAAGTTCAAAGAGCGCATCCGGGAAACCATGATGGGCGAAGAGCTTGAGCTCTACCTGAACCTAGTGAACGAGCTGATCGAAGAAGATTCTGCCGATCCGCTGGAACTGGCTGCCGCCCTGGCCAAGCTGGTTCAAGGTGATCAACCGCTGCTGCTGGATGACTCCATCCCTGAGCCGCAGTTCAGCAGCAATGATCGTGGTGGTCGTGATTTCGAACGCCGTGACGGTGGCAGCGATTTTGCTGACCGTGGTGATCGTCCTGCCCGTCGCATGCCGTCCCTCGAGCCGCGTCCATTGAAAGACAACCCGGATGTCGAGATGGAGCGCTACCGCGTAGACGTGGGTGCCCATCACGGTGTCAAGCCGGGCCAGATCGTGGGCGCTATCGCCAACGAAGCGAACATCGAGAGCCGTTTCATCGGCAACATCGATATCGCTGATGACTTCTCCACTGTCGACCTGCCCAAGGGCATGACCGCCGATGTACTGGAAGTGATCAAGAAAGCTCGTGTTTGCCAGCGTCCGCTGATGATCACTCGCTACACAGAGGTGCCGGCTGGCAGCAATACTGCTCCCCGTCCGCCCCGCAGCGACCGTCCTTTCAACAAGGATCGCCGCCCCAGCGGTGACCGTCCGTTCAACAAGAGCGGGGAGCGCCGTGAGGGTGGCTTCAACAAAGATCGCAAGTTCGGTGGCAACAAGCGCCGCGACAGCTAAGTCCTGACTGCATTGATAAAAAGGCCGCTCATCGAGCGGCCTTTTTTGTTTTTGTACATGAGGTTGCGCTACTGTAGACCTGTCTCGGTTCCGGCTGCATTTATCCAGAGATCAGCGATAGCTGACCCATGGGCATGACAGGCGTTTAAAGAGCGCATTTTGGGGTGACGTTAGCAGTGGCCTGCATGAAGCCGCATGATGGTATTAAAGAAGGGGAAGGGGATAATGGACAGGCCCGGGGCAATGGAAGCGTTTGTGCTGGCGGTGGAGACCGGTTCTTTCTCTGCGGTGACACGTCGGCTCAAGCTGGGTCAGCCAGCCATATCCAAGCTGATTGCCCAGCTGGAAGCACAGCTTGGCAGTCGTCTATTGCTGCGTTCGACCCGCGGCCTGATGCCAACAGAGGCAGGTGAGGCGTATTATCTGCGAGCCAGGCAGATCCTCGACGATATCAGAGAGGCCGATGCTACTGTTGCGCAGTGCCGCAGCAGCTTGAGCGGCCGCCTGCGGGTGAGCGCCCGTTGGATGACAGCAATGTCGACTTGATCGCCGCAGGCATCGATGTGGCTTTGCGTCTCGGTGAGCAGGTCGATTCTGGTGTGGTTTCCCGCAAGCTCGGGCACTGCGCCATGAGAGTGGTGGGGGCGCCGGCCTGGTTTGCAACCCATGGTACGCCCTCATCCCCCGGCGAGTTGCAAGGATGTCTGCTGGTGGTCTACAGCCCCAAGCCCGGTATGGGGCAGCAGTGGCACTTTATACAGGGTGAAGATCAGGTCACATTGACTGTGCAGGGGCGGCTGACTGTCTCCGCCGCCGAAGGGATGCGAGCCGCCGTGCTGGCGGGAGTGGGACTGGGCATTACCTCCGAGTGTATGTTTGCCCCCGAGCTTGCCAGTGGCGAAGTCATGGCAATTCTTGCTGACTGGCAGCTTCCCCGGCTTGATCTGTGGGCTCTGTTTCCCTCGGGGCGGCAGATCAGCGCCAAGTCTCAAGCGTTTTTGGCGTTCGTGACAGCACTCCCCGTATTGCATATGCCATCAACCCATCCTTGATCCATTCCCCGGCGGAATAGGTGTTATTGCCGCCGCTTGTCTACTGAGTCTTCCTCATCTTCGTTACCCTGTGCTCATCAAGATCGTGTTCGTCACGGGATTTCAATCATGTATGAGGATGGTGTCATGACTTTATCGGTATCAAGCCGCCCGGCGGTCCTGCCGAGCGCCGGGATCAGTTCATCGCTGGTATTCGCCATGGCGATGTCCTGTGGTTTGGCGGTCGCCAACATTTATTACAACCAGCCCATGCTGGAGGTGATGGCGCGGGATTTCCCCGGCCAGCCAGCGGTTGCCATGATTACCATGCTGACTCAACTGGGCTATGCCGCCGGCTTGTTGTTTTTGGTTCCATTGGGGGATGTGCTGGAGCGTCGCTGGTTGATTGTGGCGCAGTTCGTGCTGATTGCAGCGGCTTGCGCAATGGCGGCAATGGCGACGGGAGAGGCAGCATTGATGCTGGCTTCCATTGTGCTGGGTATCGGTGCAACCGCGGTCCAGCAGATAGCGCCGGTTGCGGCGACCTTGGCCGATCCCGCCAGACGGGGAGCCGTCGTCGGCAGCGTAATGAGCGGTTTGCTAAGCGGGATCCTGCTCAGCCGTACCCTGGCGGGCTTTATCACCGCCTATGCCAGCTGGCGAGTCATGTTCTGGCTCGGTGTGCCGCTGGCCTTGCTGGGGGCCGTGCTGATGGCGCGTATGATACCGCTGCATCTGCCCCGTTCCACGATGAGCTATGCCAGCTTGCTGCGTTCTCTGCTGGTGTTGTGGCGAGAAGAGCCTGCTTTGCGTCGGGCAACCCTGGCCCAGGCTCTGCTGTTCGCCTCGTTCAGCGCTTTCTGGACAGTGCTGGCTTTTTATCTCGCCCATTCCGAGTACCACCTCGGTGCGGCAGCTGCCGGCTTGTTCGGGGTGATCGGCATAGTGGGCGTGCTGGCGGCGCCCCTGGCGGGACGAATGGCTGACACGCTTGGCTCCAGGCCGGTAGCAATTGCTGGTGCGCTGCTGGCTTTGGGGTATGGCCTGGTCACCAAGGGGGAGAGCCACTCTGTCGGCTGATGATATAGGCCAAGGTTTGCATCCAATGAAAAGGCGACCCCGAGGTCGCCTTTTGCATGTCTGCATCTTGCCCGAGTGCTAGAGCACCATGGCCGCCACCCAGCCAAAGAGGATGAGCGGGATATTGTAGTGAATAAAAGTGGGCACCACGCTGTCCCAGATATGGTCGTGCTGACCATCGACATTGAGACCCGACGTGGGGCCCAGGGTCGAATCCGAGGCGGGTGAACCTGCATCCCCCAGTGCACCGGCGGCGCCGACCAGGGCCATGGTCGCCATGGGGGAGAAGCCGAGGTGGATACAGAGCGGCACATAAATGGTGGCTATGATGGGCACAGTGGAGAAGGAAGAGCCTATCCCCATGGTGATCAAGAGACCAACCAGCAGCATCAGGAAGGCGGCGAGGCCTTTTTGATCCCCGATCACCGCAGAGACGGATTGCACCAGGCTCTCCACCCCCTGGGTCGCCTTCATCACGGCGGCGAAGCCGGCGGCTGAGATCATGATGAAGCCGATGAGGGACATCATGCGCACGCCCTGGGTGAAAGCGTCCTGGCTCTCGCGAAACTTGATGACACCGCCACAGGTGAAGATGACAAAGCCCGCCAATGCACCCAGCACTATGCTGTTGGTCATCAGCTGCAGCCCGAGGGCGACGGCGATGGCCAGCAGGGCAACCCAGATATGGTTGAGATTGAGCTCGGTGGATTCGGGCTCGGCGGCCAGGATCTTGTCCATGTCATACTGGCGTGGCTTGCGGTAGGTGATGAACACGGCGACCAGCAGACCAAGGAACATCCCCAGCACAGGGATTGCCATGGCCATCGGCAGCTGGCCAAGCTTGACCGGTACCCCGTTGTCGATCAGGTTCTTGGCCAGTATGTTGTTGAGGAAGATGCCACCAAAGCCCACCGGCAACAGCATATAGGTCGCGGTCAGGCCGAAGGTGATGACACAGGCCACCTGGCGGCGGTCGACTTTCATCTTGGCCATCACATGCAGCAGCGGCGGGATCAGGATGGGAATAAAGGCGATGTGGACCGGGATCAGGTTCTGGGAGGCGACGGATACGCAAAGGACGGCGCCGAGCAGCAGTGTCTTGACCCAGAGGATGCGCGAGCTGCTGGCATCTTGCCCCAGCTGGTTGATCACCTTGCGGGCCAGCAGGTCGGTGATCCCGGAGCGGGAGATGGCGACCGCAAAGGCCCCCAGCATGGCATAGGAGAGAGCGATCTCTGCGCCACCGCCCAGGCCACCGCTGAAGGTGCTGAGGGTGTCGGCCAGGGACAGGCCACCCAGCAGGCCACCTACGATGGCACTGATGGAGAGCGAGACCACCACATTGATCCGCAGCAGGCTGAGCACCAGCATCAGCGAGACCGCGACAACAACAGGGTTCATGTGACTTCCTTTTAATGGTTATTGGTTGTCTGTCTTTTGAAAGGCAGTTAGTTTGCGAAAATCACGACAAATGTCGAGTAAAAAATCAGGCAATTGGCCTGTGAGACGCATCCCCGCAGGGTTGGGGTGAGCGAGGGGAGCAGAGCGGTTGAAAACTGTGCTGTCCGGGTCTGCCTGCCATTCTGGTCAAACCACGTTGATGCCGTATCCCAATAGAAGAAGGCTGCCATGGCAGCCTTCTTGCTCGTTGCTTATCCCGCTTGTTCGTTCGCGTCATCGACGGGGGCATCATCCGGGTGGGCTGGCGGCCAGCCACCCAGGCTCTTCCAGCGGTTGACGATATGACAGAACAGCTCAGTGGTGCGTTCGGTGTCATAGAGGGCCGAGTGCGCCTCTTTATTGTCAAACGGGATGCGAGCGCTCTGGCACGCCTTGGCCAGCACTGTCTGACCCAGGGCCAGGCCGGAGAGGGCGGCAGTGTCGAAGGTGGCAAACGGATGGAACGGATTGCGCTTGAGGCCGGCCCGCTCGGCGGCGGCCATGACGAAGCCATGATCGAAGGTGGCGTTATGGGCCACTATGATGGCGCGGTTGCAGTCGCTCTCCTTCATCCCTTTGCGAATGCCCTTGAAAATCTCGGTCAGCGCCTCTTTCTCGCTGACGGCGCCGCGCAGCGGATTGAAGGGGTCTATGCCGGTGAACTCCAGCGCCGCCTTTTCCAGGTTGGCGCCTTCGAACGGCTCGACGTGAAAATGAAAGACCTGATCGGGAGCGAGCCAGCCATCCTCATCCATCTTGAGGGTATAGGCGGCTATCTCCAGCAAGGCGTCTGTCCTGGCATTGAACCCGGCGGTTTCAACATCGATGACGACGGGGTAAAAGCCACGAAAACGGCCCTTGAGAGTGTGTACAGCGTCGGTCATGGTATCTCGGTCGGCGTGAAATGAGGCGGCATTATGGCAAAAAAGCCAGCCTTTGTCCCTCATCAGCAGCCATGAGACGGACGTCAGATTCTATTCTCGGCACTCGTGCTTATAATTGACCACTTCAACAATGGAATGGGGAGAGGGGATGAACAAGCTGGGATTGGCACACAAGATGTTGCTGGTGGTCTGCCTGCCACTGCTGGCCTTGCTGTTTTTTTCTGGCCGATACGTGTATGAGCGTTATCAGGTTGAACAGGAGATGAGCCAGGCACAAGCGGCACTCTATGTCGTGCGGGAGGCGGCGCAACTGGCCCACGAGCTGCAAAAGGAGCGCGGCATGTCGGCAGGTTTCCTGGGCTCTGGTGGCAACAAGTTTCGCGACGCCCTGCCTGCCCAGCGCAAGCTGGTCGATACCCTGCTGGTCCGTTTTCACGAGGATCCCGCCTTGCTGGCGTTGGGAGAGGTGCAACAGGCGCTGACCGGGCTCACCGCCATGCGTGAGCGGGTTGGCGCGCTGGGGGTCGAAGTGGTCGAGCAGGTTGGCTTTTACAGCCGTCTTATCAGCCAGCTGCTGGCGGTGGTGGACCAGGTCAGTCTCAACAGTCAGGATGCCACCATAGCGCTGCAGACCAATGCCTACGCCGCCTTCTTGCAGAGCAAGGAACGAATGGGGCTGGAGCGGGCAACCCTGAGCAATGTGTTCGGCCGTGACCACTTTACCCCCGCGTTGTTGCAGCAATTCATCTCCCTGCTGGCGGCCCAGAATACCTATCTCGAGCGTTTCCAGGCGGTGGCGAGCCCGTCACAACGTCAACTGCTGGCCGACAGCCTGACCTCTCCCGTGGTAGCCAAGGTCGCCGCCATGGAGCAACTGGCGCTGGACAAAGCCACCTCAGGCGGCTTCGGGGTCGATGCCGAAGCCTGGTTTGCCTTGAGTACCGACAAGATAGGTCTGCTCAAGGAGAGTGAAGATCGCCTTTATCAGCAGTTGTTCGAGCGGGTCGAGCAGATGCGAGCAAAGAGTGCCAGCGACTTCTGGTGGGCGGCGCTCGGTGTGCTGTTGTGCGTTGCGTTGACCACCTTCGTCTGCTGGCGGGTGGTGCGAGACCTGCACCTGGGTTTTATGGCGTTGCACCAGACCTTCAAACGGCTGGTACAGGAGAATGATCTGACGGTGCGGGTCAACTGGCGGTCCGGTGACGAACTGGGCGCCCTGGCGCAGGATCTGAACCATTTCCTCGCGCACCTTGAGGGGCTGTTGTTGGCGGTACGTCGCTCCTGCGAGGTGCTGGCCCGCAGCGCCGCCACCTCGGCAGGCGTGATCGCCGAGGTGAATGCTGGCGTCGTCAAAGGTTTCGGTCAGGTGGACCTGGTGGCGACGGCAGCCACCGAGATGGCTTCGACGGTGGCCGAGATTGCGCGCAATGCAACCCAGACGTCGCTGGCGACCCAGCAGGCTATCGGACGTGCCCGTCAGGGCGACAAGGAGGTGGATCAGACCATAGACGCCATCCAGCTGGTGGCGGGCACCCTGGCCAACACCCAGCAACTGGTGGATAGCCTGTATCAGGATACAGAGTCGGTCGGCGAGGCGCTTAATCTCATCAAGCAGATCTCGGATCGCACCAATCTGCTTGCCCTCAATGCAGCCATAGAGGCTGCCCGGGCCGGTGAATCTGGTCGTGGTTTTGCCGTGGTGGCGGAAGAGGTGAGGGCACTGGCCTCTCGCACTCAGCAGGCGGCAGAGGACATAGAGCGGATGTTGTCCCGATTGCGCCAGGGTGCGGATCAGGCGGTCACGGCCATGCATCTGGGCACTGAACAGGCGGGCTTGAGCGTGACCGAAGCCAAACGGGCGGGGAGCGAGCTGAGCGACATAGTGAGCGAGGTGCGCAAGGTGAGCGACATGACTGCCCAGGTGGCCACCGCGACGGAGGAGCAGCGCTACGTCACTGACGATATCCAGCACAATGTGATGACCATACGCGAGGTGTATGAAGCTCATCGCCTGCACTCTGAAACCTTGCAGCAAAACAGCGCCGAGCTGGATCTGCTGGCTCGCGAGCTGGCGGGTCGCATTGCCAGCTTCAAGCTGATGGATCGTCCAGCCCCCCACTGAGTGCTTTGCCCTAAAGCTTGCCCTGCCCCTGCCGATACCTAACGTGAGATCGTGTGGAGGGCAGGCACTTGAACGCTTGGATAGTCGGGTTGGTCAGCATATCAGTGAGTATGCAATTACAGGCGGGGGTTACCGAGTTTGGTGCCGGCCTGGATCAATCCGTCTGGCGTTTGACTTCGGATACGCAAGTGGAGTGCCGCCTAGAACACCCTATTCCCAACTGGGGGACGGGGGCTTTCGTCAGCCGAGCCGGTCGCAAGATCAATCTGGATTTCGAACTCAAGGGGCTGCGACAGCAAGCCCAGACCCAGACGGTCAGTCTGGGGATTATGCCGCCACTCTGGCGTCCCGGTGTTGCCGGGCGGGAAGTGAGCCAGTTGCGCTTTTACCAGCAGTTTGATGGCTTGGTGGAGGGGCAGACTGCCTGGACCATGCTCGATGAGCTGGAGGGTGGCCGCATGCCAACCTTCCAGTATCGTGACTGGTACCGTCAGAACCGGCCGGTGCGGGTCTCCCTCTCCTCTGTCAACTTTCGGGTCAAGTACCAGGCCTTTGTGGATTGCCTGAGTGGATTGTTGCCCTATAGCTTCAATGACATCGCCTTCAGCGTGCTCTCCTATGACAAGAACAGCGATCAGCTGTCACTGGCCTCCCGGCGGCGACTGGCGATGATCGGCGAGTATGTGAAGGTCGACAAGAGCATAGATGTGGTGGTGATCAACGCCTACAGCGACAGCTATGGCGGCCGCTGGCCCAACCAGAAACTCTCCGAGAAGCGGGCCGATGCCATCAAGAAGGTGTTTGTGGATCTGGGGATCGATCCGGGCAAGATCTCGGTGGAAGGGCATGGCGAGAAGCGTCATGTCCGTTCAAATGAAACCGAAGACGGTCGCGCCAAGAACAGGCGGGTGGTGATCAATATGGGCCGCAATGGCGCCATCTGACAGCCTGTAGACTGAGATGAAAAAAGAGCGCCGCAGCGCTCTTTTTTATTGGGTGTTACTTGAGGTATTGCCTCAGAAGCTGTCACCCAGGCCACTGCCTGCATCTTTCTTGGCGATCAGTTCAATCTTGTAACCATCCGGATCTTCCACAAAGGCAATGACAGTGGTACCGCCCTTCACTGGACCTGGCTCGCGGGTGATCTTGGCGCCGGCGGCGCGCAGGGCGTCGCAAGTGGCATAGATGTCGTCCGCTTCCAGCGCAATGTGGCCGTAGGCCGAGCCCAGTTCGTACTCGCTGACACCCCAGTTGTAGGTGAGCTCGATGACGGCTTCGTCTTTCTCGTCACCGTAGCCAACGAAGGCCAGGGTGTATTTGTATTCGCTGTTTTCGCTCTTGCGCAAGAGTTTCATACCCAGCACTCGGGTGTAGAAGTCGATGGAGCGTTGCAGATCGCCAACACGCAGCATGGTATGCAGAATTCTCATTGCTCAGTTCTCCGGGTAGATATTTGTACTCACACAAGTCTTGGATGATACAGGAATCGCAGCAGAAGTTTGCGGGCTGTAGCGTACAGCCTGCGTGCTGCCTTATTCCTGTGGATAGACTTTTTCTTTGTATTCACACAAGTCTTCGATGATACAGGAGCCACAGCGCGGTTTGCGAGCCAGACAGGTGTAACGGCCGTGCAGGATCAACCAGTGGTGCACATCCAGCTTGAACTCGGCAGGCACCACTTTCAGCAGTTTCTCTTCCACCTGATCAACGTTTTTGCCCACCGCGAAGCCGGTGCGATTCGACACCCGAAAGATGTGGGTATCGACGGCGATGGTGGGCCAGCCAAAGGCGGTATTGAGCACCACGTTGGCGGTTTTGCGACCCACACCGGGCAGCGCTTCCAGCGCTTCGCGGTTCTCCGGCACCTCGCCGCCATGGCGTTCCAGCAAGATGGCGCACGTCTTGATGACGTTTTCGGCCTTGGTGTTAAACAGGCCTATGGTCTTGATGTACTGTTTCAGCCCATCCACCCCGAGCGCCAGTATGGCGGCCGGGGTATTGGCCACCGGATAGAGCTTGTCGGTGGCCTTGTTGACGCTTACGTCGGTGGCCTGGGCTGACAGCAACACGGCAATCAAGAGCTCGAAGGGCGAGGTGAAGTTGAGCTCTGTGGTGGGATGGGGATTGTTGTCCCGCAGTCGCTCCAGGATCTGCCTGCGTTTCTGGTTGTTCATGGTTTCTCACATCTCAGGTCAGAGCTGGGTGGCGCGCACACCCGCCACCGGCACACTGCTATCGGCAAGGGGGGCGGCTTGCTTGCGATCACGCCAGTCATTGATGGCATTCTTGCCGGCGATCATCAGGCCTAGCCCGATAAAGCCCCCCGGCGGCAGGATCGCCAGCAGCAGGCTGGCATCGGCATGAAACAGCTCGATGCGCAGGGACTTGGCCCAGTCACCCAGCAGCAATTCGGCACCGTCAAACAAGGTCCCCATGCCGATGATCTCCCGCAGGCCACCCAGCACCAGCAGCACCAGGGTAAAGCCCAGCCCCATCATGAAACCGTCCAATGCCGCCAGCAGGGGCGGATTCTTGGAGGCATAGGCTTCGGCCCGGCCTATGATGACGCAGTTGGTGACAATCAGGGCGATGAAGATACCGAGCGCCTGATAGAGGCCATAGGTATAGGCATTCATCAGCAGCTGCACGCTGGTGACCAGGGCGGCGATGATCATCACGTAGATGGGAATGCGAATGTCCTTGGGCACCAGGTCGCGCACCAGTGAGATGGCCAGGTTGGAGCTCACCAGCACCGCCATGGTGGCCAATCCCAGTCCGAGCGCATTGGTAAAGGTGGAGGAAACTGCCAGGGTAGGGCAGAGCCCCAGCACCTGCACCAGGGAGGGGTTATTCTTCCACAGCCCTTGCAGCATCAGCTCCTTGAGCTCTTCACGACGGCCCTTGCCCTCACTGATCGGGGTCTGGTCATCCAGTGTATGAGAGTGTTCCATTTATCGGCTCCGGCTGAGATGGCACATGGATATGCATAGCACATCAGTCTGTTTCATATGTGTGGGCCCAGGCTTATGGCGTGGGGTCGCACGGAGGGGCATCACGCAGCAACTCAGGGTGCGTTTGCTCCAGCAGCAGCAGGTTTTTCACTGCCTTGACCACGGCGCGGGGGGTGATGGTGGCGCCGGTGAAAGCATCGAATTCGCCGCCATCTTTTTTCACTGCCCAACTTGCCTCGTTGTCGCGGCTGAGGAACTTGCCGACAAAACTGTCTATCCAGCTCGATTTCTTCAGCTCTATCTTGTCACCCAGGCCCGGCGTCTCGTTGTGGGCCAGCACCCGCACAGCACTGACGCTGCCCTTGGCATCGGTACCGACGATGAGGCGAATGGCCCCACTGTAGCCGTCAGGTGCCACGGTTTCCAGCGCATAACCCGTGGTCTCGCCTTTCAGGGTTGCAGTGTAGAGCGGCATGGCCTGATCGCTGCCCAGATAGGTTTTGCTCTGTACCAGCTTGCAACTGGCCACCAGGTCGTTGTCATAGCTTCCCTCTGGCAACAGGGCGGAGAGGGTGCGCAGCTTTTCCAGCTGCTGCTGATGGGCGATCCTGTCACGGGTCAGCTCGTTGGTCAGCACCACAACGGCGGTGCAGGCCAGGGCAAACAGTGCTAGCGTGACGCCGTTTTTGCGCATGCTCTTTAACATTGGATACTTCCTGAGAGTGAGGTTTGCGCCGGGGTCATTTGCGACGGTCTCCATAGACCTTAGGACGTGTCAGGCTGTCGATCAGCGGAACACACAAGTTGGCCAGCAGCACGGCGAAGGCGAAGGCATCAGGGTAACCGCCAAAGCGACGGATAAGGTAGACCAGCACGCCGATCAGTACGCCATATACCAAACGGCCACGGGGCGTGGTGCTGGCGCTGACCGGATCGGTAGCGATGAAGAAGGCCCCCAGCATGGTGGCACCGCTGAACAGATGGAACATGGGGGTGGCGGTGGCATCCGGCGTCATCAGATAACCCAGGGTTGCGGCCAGCAACAAGGAGCCCAGGATGGCACCCGGAATACGCCAGTTGATCACTTTTTGCTGCAGCAGGAACAGGCCGCCCAGCAGGTAACCCAGGTTGACCCAGCTCCAGCCGATGCCGCCCCAGCCCTCGAATACGGCGTGGCTCATCACTTCACCCGTGGTGAGCCCCTGATTCAGCCCTGTCTTCAGGGTATCGAGTGGCGTAGCCATGGTGAGGCCATCCACCCCCTGCTTGAGCTGCGCCATGCTGTAGCCATCCAGGCTGAAGCCGGTAAAGATGACGGACGCTGCATCGCCAAAGCCGATGTCATAGGCGCGAATGGTGTCTGGCGGCAACCAGCTGGTCATTTGCACGGGGAAGGAGACCAACAGCAACACATAGGCCACCATGGCCGGATTGAACAGGTTCTGGCCCAGGCCGCCATAGAGGTGCTTGGCGATGATGATGGCAAAGGCGGTGCCCAGTACCAGCATCCACCAGGGCAGCAGGGGGGGCAAAGAGAGGCCGATCAGCACGGCGGTCAAGGCGGCACTGGCATCCATCAGGGCGGGCTTGATGGGGCGGCGGCGCAAGCGAAGCACCAGCGCCTCAGCTCCCAGCGCTGTCACCAGCGCCAGCAGGATCTGGATGAAGGAACCCCAGCCAAAGAACCAGGTCTGGGCCAGCAGGCCGGGCAGGCAAGCCAGGATCACCAGCAACATCAGGGTTTGGGTCTGTTTGCGGTTATGGGCAAACGGCGCACTCGCGATATTGAACATGGATCAGTGGCTCTTGTCTGGCGATGGAGAAGGTGACTGTGCTTGGGTGGTCAGGCCTTGTGCGGCAGCCTCTGCTGCCAGCTTCTTGGCCTTGGCCCGCGCGATGGCGGCGGCAATGGCTGCTTTCTTGGGGTCAACCTCGGCAGTCGCCAGCGCGGGTTCGCTGGCCTGCTGGGCCTCGGTAGCGATAGCCTCGGGCTGGGCGATGTCTTCATCCGCCGCTTGAGTGGCCTTCTTGGCCTTGGCACGGGCGATGGCGGCGGCAATGGCTGCCTTTTTGGGGTCGACCTCGGCAGTCGCCGGTGCGGGTTCACCGACCGGCTGGGCCTCGGTAGCCGTTGCCTCGGGCTCGGCGATGTTTTCATCCGCCGCTTGCGCGGCTTTTTTTGCCTTGGCCCGAGCGATGGCGGCGGCAATGGCTGCTTTCTTGGGGTCAACCTCGGCAACTGCCGGTGCGGGTTCACTGGCCGGCTGGGTCTCGGTAACGATAGCCTCGGGCTCGGCGACGTTTTCATCCGCCGCTTGCGCGGCTTTTTTTGCCTTGGCCCGTGCGATGGCTGCGGCAATGGCTGCTTTCTTGGGGTCGACCTCGGCAGTCGCCGGTGCGGGTTCGTTTACCGGCTGGGCCTCGTGAGCCATAGCCTCAGGCTCGGCGACGTTTTCATCCGCAGCTTGAGCGGCCTTCTTGGTTTTGGCCCGAGCGATGGCAGCGGCAATGGCTGCTTTCTTGGGGTCGACCTCGGCAGTCGCCAGTGCGGGTTCGCTGAGCGGCTGGGCCTCGTTAGCCATAGCCTCGGGCTTGGCGATGTTTTCATCCGAAGCTTGCGCGGCTTTCTTGGCCTTGGCACGAGCAAGGGCTGCTGCGATAGCGGCCTTTTTCGGATCCTGCGTCTCTGGCGTTGGTGCAACGACGGCGGCAACGTCAGCGGGTTCACCGCTGCTGGCGGCCTTGGCGGCGCGCCGCGCGAGGGCCTCCTGCTTGCGCGCCTCGCGGGCGGCAATCATGGCGCTGTTGTCTGGCTGCTCGCCAACAGCGCTGGCCGTGACTTCCTGCTTGGCTTTGATGCGGGCGAGGGCGGCAGCGACGGGATCTTCCCCTCCACTGGCCGTCATGGCCTGGCGGCGCTGTGCCGCAGCCTCGGCATGGCGGGCTTCTCGGGCCGCTTTTTCCCGCTCGAAGCGTGCCTGCTTGGCCTCGAAACGCAGCTTGGCACGCTCGGCTTTTTCGGCCTCGGCACGGGCCTCGCGAATATCATCCTTGGCAATCTTGTAGTACTGCACCAGAGGGATCTGGCTGGGGCAGACCCAGGCGCAAGCGCCGCACTCGATACAGTCGAACAGGTTGAGCCCTTCGGCCTTGTCGTACTCCTTGGCGCGGCTGTACCAGTAGAGCTCCTGGGGCAGCAAATTGGCCGGGCAGGCATCGGCACAGGCGCTGCAACGGATGCAGGCTTGCTCGGGACCGGGGGGCGGCAGCTCGGCACGGGTCGGGGAGAGCAGGCAGTTGGTGGCCTTGACCACGGGAACCATGGCGTGGGGCAGGGTGAAGCCCATCATGGGGCCTCCCATGATGACCCTCTGGTCCACCTCGGGTTGCAGCTCGAAACGCTGCAACAGCCAGCGCACTGGCGTGCCCAGCAGTACCCAGGCATTGCCTGGCTTCTTGAAGGCGTCACCAGTCAGGGTGACGATGCGGGAGATGAGCGGCTCGCCGTCGATGATGGCGCGCTTGATGGCGAACACGGTTGCCACGTTGAGCACCATGATGCCCATGTCCACCGCCCGCCCACCCTTGGGCACCTGACGGCCGGTAAGCAGCTCTATGGTCTGCTTGGCACCACCCGAGGGGTACTTGGTCGGCACCGTCTTCACCAGCACGTCCTCGTCGGTGGCGTGGCGAGTCAGTTCGGCAATGGCGGCGGGTTTGTTGTCTTCCACCCCGATCAGGGTCAATTTGGGTTTGAGCAGATGCTTGAGCACCCGGATGCCGTCCATGATCTCGTCGGCATACTCCTGCATCAGCCGATCATCTGTGCTGATGTAGGGCTCACACTCCAGCCCGTTGACGATCAGGATCTCGGTGAGCTGACCGCGGCCGTCCAGCTTGCTGTGAGTCGGGAACACTGCGCCGCCCAGACCCGCAATGCCGGCCTGCTGGATGCGCTCGAGCAGTTCGCCTCGATCCAGATTCCAGTAGTCTGGCTTGCCCTGGTGCTCACCCCAGGTATCCTCCCCATCCGGCGTCAGGGTGATGCAGAGATCATCGAGACCCGAGGGGTGCGCCACAGTATGGTGGCCGATGGCGGTGATGGTGCCCGAGGTCGAGGCGTGCACGGGCACTATGCGGCCCTTGTCATAGCGGGTCAGCGGCTGACCCTTCTTGACCTTGTCGCCGATCTGCACCAGCAGATCGCCGGCCGGCCCTGCGTGCTGGCGCACCGGAATGATGAGCTGGGGCGGCAGACCCGCGTCCACCACGGGTGTCAGGCTGGATTGGTGCTTGTTCTCGGGAGGGTGAATGCCGCCGTGAAAATCCCACAGAGTGCCGGCTTTGATGCGTTCGAGCAGATGCTGCATGGTTACTCCGCTGTTTATTCCACTATCTTGACCGGAATGGCGACGCTGGCCAGATCCCATTTCCAGTTGTCGACCGTGGTCGGCACAGGGATCATTTCGATACAGTCGGTCGGGCAGGGATCGACACAGAGATCGCAGCCGGTGCACTCGTCGGTGATGACGGTGTGCATCGCCTTGGTGGCACCGACGATGGCATCGACCGGACAGGCCTGGATGCACTTGGTGCAGCCGATGCATTGATCTTCATGGATGAAGGCGACTTTCTTGACCGGGATGGCGGCCTCGGCACTGCCCAGCGGTTGAGGGTCGACCCCCATCAGGTCGGCTATCTTGCGCATGGCGGCATCGCCACCGGGCACACACTTGTTGATCTGATCGCCATTGGCCAGCGCCTCGGCATAAGGTTTGCAGCCAGGGTAACCGCACTGGCCGCACTGGGTTTGCGGCAACAGGGCGTCAAGCTGATCGACGATGGGATCGGCTTCCACGTGAAACTTGACGGCGGCAAAGCCCAGAATGATTCCGAAGGCAAGGGCCAGCAGGGCCAGTACCAGAACGGCAAAGAGTATGTGAGTCATAGCGCTATATCTTGATCAGGCCGGTAAAGCCCATAAAGGCCAGCGACATCAGGCCGGCGGTGACCATGGCAATCGACACACCGCGAAACGGAGTGGGAACGTCGGCCGCCACCAGGCGTTCACGCATGGCGGCAAACAGTATCAGTACCAGCGAGAAGCCTGCGGCTGCGCCAAATCCGTAGATGATGCTTTGAATGAAGTTGTGACGCTCGTTGATGCTCAGCAGTGCCACCCCCAGCACGGCGCAGTTGGTGGTGATGAGCGGCAGGAAGATGCCCAGCAGGCGATAGAGGGTCGGGCTGCTCTTGCGGATAACCATCTCGGTGAACTGCACTACGACGGCGATCACAAGAATGAAGGCAAGGGTGCGCAGGTAGGCGATGTTCAGCGGGATCAGGATATAGTGTTCCATCAGATAGGAACTGGCGCTGGCCAGCGTCATCACGAAGGTGGTCGCCAGCCCCATGCCGACGGCGGTCTCCAGCTTGCCGGAGACGCCCATAAAGGGACACAGGCCAAGAAACTTCACCAGCACGAAGTTGTTAATCAGCACGGTACTGACCAATAAAAGCAGGTACTCAGTCATGGGAGATGGGTTATCCGGTTTGAAGGCGGCGGTATTATCTGATTTTAGGTCTCCTTAAACAACCGCAAGGCCGCATGGTTATTATTCAAATGGCCAATTTCATGGAGGAAATGTGCGCCCTTTACCCATTTTTACCCTGACCCTGGCAATGCTGCTCTGGTCCAGCTCCTTTATCGCCCTCAAGCACGTGCTGGGGATCTGGGGTTTCGGTCAGGTGCTGTTCATGCGCATGAGTGTGGCGGCGCTCTGCTGGCTGCTCTGCTACCGCTATCTGGGCAGTTTCACCTATCAAAAGTGGGATTGGCGCTGGCTGGCCCTGATGGGGGGACTGGAGCCCTGCCTTTATTTCCTGCTGGAGGTCAATGCCCTGCGTTACACCAGTGCCGGTCAGGCGGGCATGGTCTGTGCCCTGTTGCCGCTCATCGTGGCCCTGGTGGCCTTTGTGCTGCTCAAGGAGCGGGTCAGTCGCCGCCAGTTGCTCGGCTTTGCCATCGCCATCATTGGCATTGCCCTGTTGGGGCTGGGTAGCGGCGTGGATGAGTTTGCCCCCAACGCCTTGCTCGGCAACAGCCTGGAGATGGCGGCCATGCTGTGCGCCGCCACCTATTCTGTGGTCTTCAAGAAGCTCTCCAGCCGCTATGGCGTGCTGACCCTGACAGCGCTGCAGGCCTTCGTCGGTACCCTCTTTTTCGCCCCCTTCGCCTTCAGCGAACCCTGGCCCACCGCCTGGGCCTGGCAGGACATGGCGGTCATCGTCTTTCTTGGCGCCTTTGTGACGCTCGGAGCCTACCTGCTCTACAACTGGTCGGTGACCCAGGTCAAGGTGACCCTGGCAGCGGCCTATGTGAACCTCATTCCGGTCTTTACTCTGTTGCTGGCCTATCTGCTGCTCGGTGAAACTCTGACGCCATTGCAATGGCTTGCCTGTGGCGCCGTCCTGCTGGGGATTGCCGTGGGCCAGCTGCCCGCTCGGCGCAAAGTGCGCGAGCCGGTTATCGCCGACAGCTGATCTATCCCGGAGGCTGATCGATGGACTAGAGTCAGCACAGTCAAAGGGCGTGTGTCGCTCATCACCTTGGCCAGGCTTTATCCGGGAGAATGCCGATGAACAGCATGATGTTATTGACCAGGGCACAGGCCCTGTTGACCCATAATCCCTTTACGCTGGACGATGCCAGGTCGCTGGAAGCACTGGAGGAGGCGGCGGTGGGAGAGGAGGGGCTGCTGATCGCTGAACTGTGGGAGGCCGCCCTGATGCAGGCTGACGAAGCGGCTCGCCATTATATGAAGGGGGAAGGCTGAGTATCGGGTCTGGTTATCTCGAACGCCGGGGATGGGCGAGGGCATAGCGCCTGTTCACCCCTTGCTCGCCACACTCTTGCCGCCCACATCAATATGGCCATCTGCGCCGCCCTGCGGTTGTGTCGCCTTGCGGACAACCATTCTACAGAATGGAACAAGCGACGAGATCCCCGCCGCTTGTTGCCTTGCATCGCCATTCCTTATCAGATGGACAAGTCCTTGACCGTGGCGGAGACGGAGTTGGCATCTTCGATGATCTCCTTGATGACGGTGGCAATGATGCTGGCCTGCTCCTGGCCCGCCATGGCCTTGTCAGAGACCACAGAGACGGTCTGGGTGATCCTGGAGGTGATGTCCGAGTTGAGCTTGATGACCGAGATGATCTCGCCAGTGGAGCTGGAGGTTCTGGCAGCCAGTTGGCGTACCTCATCCGCCACTACGGCAAAGCCACGACCCTGCTCACCGGCCCGGGCTGCCTCGATGGCGGCATTGAGTGCCAACAGATTGGTCTGATCCGCGATACCGCTGATGGTCGAGATGATGGATTCGATGCTTTTCGATTGCTGGTTGAGGTTCTCAATCTGCCTGCTGACCTCGTTGACCGAGGTGTTGATGTGCGACGAGGTCTCCAGCACCTTGTCGATCACCTCGCGCCCCTTGGCGGCGCTCGACACTGTTTCACCAGCGATGGCGCACGCTTTTTGCGCCGCTTCGCGCACCGAGATGGATTTTTCGACCCGCTCAGTGATGTTGCTCGCCAGCTTGATGATTTTGATCACCTTGCCTTCGTGGTTGAAGATGGGGTTGTAGGTGGCTTCCAGCCAGATCTTTTCACCGTGGCGGCCAAGGCGCATGAAGAGACCAGACTGGATATTTCCCGAGCCCAAATCTCGCCAGAAGTCGGGGTTTTTCCGATAAAACTCGTCATCACAGAACATGCTGTGGTGCTTGCCCGCCACCTCATCCAGCCGGTATCCGAAACAGAGCAGGAAGTTCTGGTTGGCGTTGATGACGGTGCCATCAGGCTGAAAGTCGATGACGGCGAGTGACTTGTCCAGCGCCGCCAGCAGGGCTTGGGTCCGCTCCAGGGATGACTGCTGCTGGGTCACGTCCGAGGCGACCTTGGCTACCCTGATGACCTTGCCATCAACAATGATGGGAAAGTAAGTGGCTTCCAGCCAGACGGCTTTGCCTGACCTCGCCTGGCGAATGAAGCGGCCATTACGAAACTCGCCGTTGCGCAGAGCGCTCCACAACAGCTCGTAATCGGGCGTACTGACATCTTCCGGGAAGCAGAGCGTGCTGTGGTGTTTGCCTACCACTTCCTCGCGTTGATAGCCCACGATATCGAGAAAAAGATCGTTGACGAAGGTGACCACGCCCTCCGGCGTGAACTGGATATAGGGTACCCGGGACTGAATGGCTTGTTCGAAGGCGCCCAGTTCCGCCAGTGCCGCCTCTTGCTCGCGTTGTTCATTGCTGTGCTTACGTTTCCAAAACATGGTGGAGCTCCTCCGTGAGACCCTTGTGAGACTTGTCGTGACAATAGTCGACCGGCTGGATACTAGTACAGAATATTTGTCCAATGGCGCGGATATGGAGGGTAATTATCTGTTTTTATTTTATTTATTCTGGTCACCATCGGGGTGAGCAGACTCGGGTGTGCGGCCGGCACAGGCCTCATGCCTTGGCTTATTCCTGCGCCATCTCCCTGGCGCCGGCCCGGTTTTGGCCGTGCGGATACCGTGGATCTGTTCATTTTCCCCGCAGTCCAACACATCAGAGCACCCTAGGGCAGCAAGATGAGGTATCTTATGCCCCGATTTCATCCATTTAACGGTGTCGAGACCCCTCTATGATTATCAAACCCAAGGTTCGCGGCTTTATCTGCACCACCACTCACCCGGTCGGCTGTGAAGCCAATGTTCGTCGTCAGATTGCTTACACCCAGGAGCAGGGCATGATTGCCAATGGTCCCAAGCGAGTGCTGGTGATTGGCGCTTCCACCGGTTATGGTCTGGCCTCCCGGATTGCCACTGCCTTCGGTAGCGGTGCTGCCACCATAGGCGTCTTCTTCGAAAAAGCCGGCAGCGAAACCAAGACGGCGACTGCGGGCTGGTATAACTCGGCCGCTTTCGACAAGGCCGCCAAAGAGGCGGGTCTGTATGCGAAAAGTGTCAACGGCGATGCCTTCTCCAACGAATGCCGCGCCAAGGTGATCGAGCTTATCAAGGCCGATCTGGGCCAGATTGACCTGGTTGTCTACTCCCTGGCCTCGCCGGTACGCAAGATGCCGGATACCGGTGAAGTGGTGCGCTCAGCCTTGAAACCCATCGGCGAGACCTACACCACCACCGCCATCGATACCAACAAGGATCAGATCATCACCGCCACCGTCGAGCCGGCGAATGAGGAAGAGATCCAGAACACCATCACCGTCATGGGCGGTCAGGATTGGGAGCTGTGGATGGCGGCCCTGCGCAATGCAGGTGTGCTGGCCGACGGCGCCAAGTCCGTGGCTTACTCCTATATCGGCACCGACCTGACCTGGCCCATCTACTGGCACGGTACCCTGGGTCGCGCCAAGGAAGATCTGGATCGCGCCGCCACCGCCATTCGTGGCGATCTGGCCGCCAAGGGCGGCACCGCTCACGTGGCCGTGCTGAAATCCGTGGTGACCCAGGCCTCTTCTGCCATTCCGGTGATGCCGCTTTATATCTCCATGGCCTTCAAGATCATGAAGGAGAAGGGTATCCACGAAGGTTGCATGGAGCAGGTCTACCGCATGATGCGTACCCGTCTCTATGGGGAAGAGCTGGCGCTGGACGAGCAGGCCCGCATTCGCATGGATGACTGGGAACTGCGTGAAGACGTGCAGCAGACCTGCCGTGATCTCTGGCCTTCCATCACCACCGAGAACCTCTCCGAGCTTACCGACTACACCGGCTACAAGCAGGAGTTCCTGCGCCTGTTCGGTTTCGGTTTGGCCGAGGTGGATTACGAGGCTGATGTGAACCCGGACGTGAAATTCGACGTGGTTGAGCTCTGAGTCTGACTCAGGTGAAAACAGGGCCCTGCGGGGCCCTGTTTTTTTGTCAACAATCTGGTGAAATCACGAAATTTTATTATCCGCGATCACCTTTTCCCCATATCAAACCCGCTAATCTTGCGCTGTCGGATCACATGACGGCGCTGCCGAGGAATGGAAGCTATGACCACCCCACATGAGGCGCCCAAGAAGCGCCAACTCCCCACCGTATACACACTGCTGTTCATCATCATCGCTCTGATGGCGGCCCTCACCTGGGTGCTGCCAGCGGGCAAATATGACTATGTCACCGCCAAGAGCCAGCAGCCGGTTGCGGCCGCCACAGTGGCCGATTACAGCGGCGATGAGCGATTGCTGCCTGTGCCCGGCAGCTATACCGAGCTGCCCTCCCAGCCGCAAGGGGTGTTCGAGGTGCTCGAGGCACCCATTCAGGGCTTTCACAAGGCGGCCGACGTGGCGCTGTTCGTGCTCATCATCGGCGGCTTTCTGGCGGTGACCATGCAAAGCGGCGCGCTGGATGCGGGTGTGGGGGCCATAGTGCGCACCTTCGCCGGGCGCGAGCGGCTGCTGATCCCGGTGCTGATCGCTCTGTTTGCCCTCGGCGGCTCCACCTTCGGCATGGCGGAAGAGACGGTGGCCTTCTGGGCGCTCATCGTGCCCGTCATGATGGCGGCAGGCTTCGATCGCATGGTGGCGGCGGGGATCATCCTGCTTGGCTCCGGCGTCGGTGTGCTCGCCTCCACCGTCAACCCGTTTGCCACCGGCATCGCCTCCGGTTTTGCCGGTATTCCCATCGGGGAGGGGATTGGGCTGCGGGTCATCCAGTGGCTGCTGCTGGTGATCTTCGCTTCCTGGTTCGTGATGCGCTACGCCAAGCAGGTGCAGCAGGACAAGTCCCGCTCCGTGCTGGCGGACATCGTCTATGACGATGAATTCTCCCAGATGAAGCGCAGCGACTCGGCCTTTACCGGCAAGCAGAAGCTCACCATGCTGGTGTTCTTCGGCACCTTCCTGCTGATGATCTATGCGGTGGTGCCCTGGTCGGATCTGGGGATAGATCTGCTGCCAACCCTGGGTTGGTGGTTTGACGAGCTCTCCACCCTGTTTTTCAGCGCTTCCATCCTGATAGCGCTCATCAACCGGATGCCCGAGTCCAACTATGTGGCGACTTTCCTGAGCGGAGCGCGGGATCTCATCGGGGTGGCGCTGGTGGTGGCGGTGGCGCGTGGCATCTATGTGGTGATGGAGCAGGGCGTCATCATAGACACCATTTTGCACTGGGCCGAAGGGCTGGTGAGCGGTCTCTCCTCGTCGGTGTTCATCCTGATGGCTTATCTGGTGCACATCATTCTTAGTTTTTTTATTCCCTCAACCTCGGGGCTGGCGACCGTCTCCATGCCGCTGATGGGGCCGCTGGCGGATTTTTCCGGTATCTCGCGGGATCTGGTGATCACCGCCTATCAATCCGCCTCCGGCTGGATCAACCTGTTCGCTCCCACCGCTGCCCATCTGGTGGCGGGGTTGGCGCTGGCCAGGATCCCCTACGATCGCTTCGTGCGCTGGGTGCTGCCCTTCATCGTCGGGGTGGCCCTCATCACAATGGCGGTGCTGGTGGCGGGCACCCTGTTGCATGGCTGATGATTCAGCTGCACATGACAGATAGCAAAAAGGCTCCCGAAGGAGCCTTTTTCATGAGCCGTGCTTACTGCTTGTAGCCCTTGAGGAAGCGGGCGAGGCGGCCGATGGCTTCTTCCAGCTCCTCTTCCCGGGGCAGGAATACCAGCCGGAAGTGATCCGGCGCCGGCCAGTTGAAGCCGGTACCCTGCACCAGCAAGAGCTTCTCCTGCTGCAGCAGGTCGAACACCATCTTCTGGTCGTCACGAATGTCGTACACCTTGGGATCGAGGCGCGGGAACATGTAGAGCGCCCCCTTGGGTTTGACGCAGGAGACGCCGGGGATCTCGTTCAAGAGCTCCCACGCCTTGTCCCGCTGCTTGCGCAGGCGACCGCCCGGCAGGATCAGCTCGTTGATGCTCTGGTAGCCGCCAAGGGCGGTCTGGATGGCGTGCTGCATGGGCACGTTGGCACACAGTCGCATGGAGGCCAGCATCTCCAGCCCCTCGATATACCCCTTTGCACGGCCCTTGGGCCCGGTAATGACCATCCAGCCCTGACGGAAGCCACAGGCACGATAGGCCTTGGAGAGGCCGTTGAAGGTCACCACCATCACATCGTCACACAGGGTGCAGACGCTGGTGTGGGAGATGTCGTCGTAGAGGATCTTGTCGTAGATCTCGTCGGCGAAGATGATGAGGTTGTGCTGGCGAGCTATCTCGATCACTTCCAGCAGGAACTCGCTGCCGTAGACGGCGCCGGTCGGGTTGTTGGGGTTGATCAGCACCAGACCACGGGTGCGTGGTGTGATGCGGGCGCGGATGTCATCCAGATCCGGATACCAGTCGGCCCCTTCATCGCAGCGATAATGCACCGCATGGCCGCCGGAGAGGGTCACCGCCGCGGTCCACAGCGGATAGTCGGGGGAGGGCACCAGCATCTCGTCGCCGTTGTTGAGCAGCGCCTGCATGGCCATCACGATCAGTTCGCTGGCGCCATTGCCGATGTAGATGTCATCGATATCGACCTTGCGCATCCCTTTTTGCTGGTAGTACTGCATCACTGCCTTGCGGGCCGAGAAGAGCCCCTTGGAGTCGCAGTAGCCCTGGCTCAGCGGCATGTTGAGGATCACATCCTTGATGATCTCTTCTGGTGCATCGAAACCAAACGGGGCCGGGTTGCCGATATTGAGCTTGATGATGCGGTGGCCTTCGTCTTCGAGACGGCGAGCCTCTTTATGCACCGGGCCGCGAATGTCATAGCAGACATCGTCGAGCTTGTGCGACTTGTCGATAGTGAACATGGTGAGTGTGCTTCCTTCCCCGTGGGGACGCGTTGGCGAAAAATGCGATTTTTAGTATCAAATTTCTTTTCCCCTATTCTTCACAGAATTGAATGCTAGAACAATCTTCTTTTTAGTAGAATTCCCTGATTTTTAGCCCTAAAACAGGGTTGCTGAAACGTTAAATTCAGCACGATCGTTTGTGTGAACCGAGGTTCACTAGTGAAAGATGAGGGGCTGATTAACAAAGCTACCCGACTGTGTTGAAATATTCGTATCCAATGGCACGATTGGCTTGGGCCCTAAATCGCCTTCTCGCCCGTGCCAGCGAATAATAAAGAGGGCGCAGACAACAGGGCCTGCGGCTTTCTTCTTCGTTTGTTCATCGAGTCCCCACTCACAGAGGTATGTCCATGCATGCACCCGCGCCCGGCCGTTATCGCCACTTCAAGGGGGGCTATTATCAGGTGCTCACCCTGGCCCTGCACACCGAAACCCGGGAGCAGCTGGTGGTCTACCAATCCGAGCAGGATGGGGTCGTCTATGCCCGCCCTGTGGCCATGTTCATGGAGTGGATCGAGCATCAAGGGCAGGTGGTGAGCCGCTTCACGCCGATGGGGGGTTGAGTCTGTCACTTTCACCATAAAAAAAGGCGCCATCAGGCGCCTGTTTTCTATGGAGTAGAGCTTACTGGTAGAGACCCAGGTTCTCTTTGGCATAGGCTTCAAAATCGGTGCAGCCACCGATGTGCTGCTCGTCCAGGAAGATTTGTGGCACTGTATTGACCGGCTTGCCGGCGCTCTTGGCCAGATCTTCCTTGGTGATGCCTTCTGCGTGGATATCCACGTAACGGAAATTGAAATCGTCACGCTGTTCAACCAGTTGCTCGGCGATCTGCTTGGCACGGACACAATAGGGGCAACCGGGACGACCAAAAATCACTGCAAACATCTTCTCTCTCCGTTGAATTGAGGCAGGGCACAGCATAGCCCCGCCTCGGTATCGATCAAAGTGCAAATTGTCGATATGACCATTCGCCATTTCCGATAAGCCGACGCATTACTGCTCGATGAGCCGGATGAATTGTTGCTGGTAGATGCTCTCCTGCACTCCTTTCTCGAACCCTGTTCAGGGCATAAGAGCCGCCTTGCTGGCAAGGTGGCTCCCCGCATTACTGTTCGATGATCTGGATGGGTTGTTGCTGGTAGATGCTCTCCTGCACTCCTTTCCCGAGCCTTGTTCAGGGCATAAGAGTCACCTTGCTGGCAAGGTGGCTCCCCGTATTACTGTTCGATGACCTGGATGAATTGTTGCTGGTAGATGCTCTCCAGCACTCCTTTCTAGAACCTTGTTCAGGGCATAAGAGTCATCTTGTTGGCAAGGGGGCTCCCCGCATTACTGCTCGATGATCTGGATGGGTTGTTGCTGGTAGATGCTCTCCAGCACTCCCTTTTCAAATACGGTCCAGGGCCAGGGTGCCTTGCTGGCACGGTAGCGCTCGTGGGTGGCCGGGTCCTGCGACAGGCCGCGCTGGAACATGACAAACGCCTTGCGCTGGCCACCGACTGTGTCGATAAAACCGGCCAGATTGGAGGTACCCGTGATGGTGCCTGTCTTGGCATGCACCCGGTTTTTCATCATGGGGGCGGTAACGCTGCGACGCCAGGCCAGGGTGCCATCCACCTGAGAGCTGGGCAGCAACTTGATGAGACCGAGTTCGGCATCATTTTTCTGGATGAAGTTGAGCACAGACAGCATCTGGCGTGCGCTGATGAGGTTATGGGCAGAGAGGCCGGAGCCGTCGGCCAGGGTGGCATTACCGAGGTCGATGCCCTGCTTGGTCAGGATGGCGCGTACCGCCATGGTGCCGCTGCGATAGCTGCCCGGCTTGTTGTAGTAGTGGCGGCCTACCGTTTTCAGGAAGGTATCGGCGTAGAGGTTGTCCGATTTCTTCAGCATCTTGGAGAGCATGATGGGCAATGAGACAGAGTAATGGGTACCCAGGGTCTCGGCACTGCCTGGTGCCTTGTGGGTGACCTGAAGCAGCCCTTCGTGTGCTATGCCTGCTCTGTCCATTGCCCAGCGGATGTTGTCCCAGCCCCAGGCTTCCACGTCGTGGATGGCAAAGCGAAGCCCCTGGGGTTCCTTGTTGGGGGTGATGCAGCCTTTGAGCTCATAAAAGTTGCCCTTGGCCATGTCGACTTCCAGTGCGCAGAACTGACGTGCCATGTCGCCATAGCTCATCACCTCCACCCTGTCGGTGCCAATGCCGATGGGCACGCCGGTGGCGACGTTGCCGGTGGCGGGGCGACCAATCTGGGTGGCTGTAATGGTGGCGTAGGCGCAGTTCTTGTCGATGATGACAGAGGAGACGGGGGCTGCGAAGCAGAGGGTCTGATCCCCCCAGGACCAGCCGTTACCTCGCTCGTAACCGTTATAGGCACCGGTATTGACGTAGACATTGCCCTTGATGCGGTTGACGCCGAGCTGCTTGAACAGGGCCAGCAGATCCATCCGTGACAAGGTGGGGTCGCCGACGAAGTTGATCCAGATGTCGCCATTGATGGCATCACCCTGTTTGGCACCTGGCTGGGCCTGAATGTCGGTGGTAAAACGGAAGTCGGCACCGAGCTCGAGCCGTGCCGCCAGGGCGGTGAGCACCTTCATGGTGGAGGCGGGGGCTATCATGTCATCGGCATTGCGGGCTAACTCTATGCCGCCATTGCCCTGCACTATGATGGCGTACTGGCCCCCCTTGGGCGGCGTCAGCGTGGCGGCTTGAACCAGAGTCGGAACAAGTGTGGAAAATAGAGCACAAAAACCAATCAACAGCCGCTGCATAAGATCCTCTAACTTAACGAAGGGGTCGGTAGTGCGCTACCCACCCTGATAATCACTATGTTTACGTTCACCGGCCAAGGTATGAGCCACGCTCAGCCAAGGGCATTGGCGGCGCGGTACCGGCCTTCATAATCAAAAATTTTCTCTTTCACCTGCCAAAAGCGACCTGACTTGCGGGCGATGACAAAGTCGGGGTGACGAAACTGGTTTGATGCGGCCAGCACGCTCTCCAGAGTGGTGAATTCCGGCTCCAGGCCCGGGGCGGGCCAATGATGACGCACAAAGCGCTGTTGAAACAAGCGCCGTGCACCCGGGGAGTGAAAACCGAAGTACTCCATCAGGGTAAGACCATCCTCATCGTGATAGGTCACCTCCAGCCGCTCCCCCTGTTTGCCACGGCCCGTTGTGAGGGTGAGACCGGCGCAGCGAATGACCATGCAGTCTTTCAGATTGAGGGCCTCCTTGAGCTTGTCGTCCGGATCCACCAACAGCTGATCACAATTCTGGCAGCGGCGGGCGGCGATGTCGTTTTCGGCGCCGCAGGCGGGACACACCTTGGCGCGAAAGCGGTAGTCACACTCCTCGCGGTGGCCCTCGTCATCTTCAAACAGCCCCTGACAGCGACGGCCGTAGTGCTCAATCACCTTGCCTTCTTCATCAGTCTTGCCCCAGAAGGTGTTGGCAAAACCGCAAGCCGGGCAGGGCACCTGTACCGGCTCGGTGCCGGCGTGGGGTCTGGGTTCACCCACCTCGGGAGCGAACAGGTTGAAGTTGTTGCCCGCGTAATCGAGCACCAGACAATCGGCCTTGCCTGGTGAGAGGCGAAGACCGCGGCCCACGATTTGCTGATAGAGCGACACCGACTCAGTGGGGCGCAGCATGACGATGAGATCGACGTGGGGAGCATCGAAACCTGTGGTGAGCACAGCCACATTGACCAAAAACTTGATCTCCCGCGCCTTGAAGGCGCTGATGAGGGCATCGCGTTCCGGGCCCGGTGTCTCGCCCGTAATGAGGGCTGCCGTCTGGGATTTTGCAATCAGCAGCCCCTGGATCTCACCAGCATGTTCGACGGTGGCGGCGAAGATCATGACCCCTTGTCGATCGGCTGCATATTCCAGCACCTGGCTCAGGATATGGGGGGTGACCCGCTGCTGACGTTTTAGCTCGCCGTTGAGATCCGCCTCGCTGAACAGGCCATTCTCCCGCGCAACCAGCTTGCTGAAGTCGTAGTGGACTATGGGGGCGTCGATGAGCCGTGGCGGCGTCAGGTAGCCATTTTTCACCATGAAGCGCAAGGGGAGCTCGAACACGCAATCGCCAAACAGACGCTCGCCATGGCTCTTTACCATGCCGTGATAGTGACGCCGGTAGATCCAGCCCAGCCCCAGGCGGTAAGGCGTGGCGGTGAGGCCGAGAATTTTCAGGGCCGGATTGCTGGCTTTGAGATGGCCCAACACCTGGTGGTACTGGCTCTCGTCATCCAGCGACACCCGGTGACATTCATCGATGATCAGCAGCGAGAAGGCGCCATCGAAGGCATCCAGATTGCGCGCGACCGATTGTACCGAGCCAAATACCACCTGGGCCTTGGCCTCCTTGCGATCCAGACCAGCGGCGAAGATGTCGGCCTTGAGCCCCCAGGCTTCGTACTTTGCGTGGTTCTGCTCCACCAGCTCCTTGACGTGCGCCAGCACCAGCACCCGGCCACGGGCCTTGCGGGCCAGTTCGGCGATCACCAGGCTCTTGCCCGCACCGGTTGGCAGCACTACCACAGCAGGGTCAGGATGCCGACGAAAGTGGCTGATAACGGCGTTGACGGCCTCGATTTGATAGGGTCTGAGAACAAACATGGGGAACGGATGTGGTGCAGGATGGCGCCATTATAGGGATCTTGGCGCCACAAAAACAGCGGGCCGGCATGATGCCGGCCCGCTGGGATCCCTTATTCTGATTAATGGAAGGGGAAGACGTAGTTCATCCAGCTTGCCATGCGCAGCAGCACCTTGCGCATCACGGAAACATGGTGGAAGTGCTGGGTATAGATGGCGGCCTGACCACTTGCGCCAGCGATCACCTGATACTTGTGCCACTCGGGATCCGTGATGGAGATGACCACAGGCAGACGACCCGGACGTACCGCTGTTGTCTGATCCAGCAGACCAATATTGGCCTGGACATTGCCGGCGGCGATAGCCGGTACCACGGCGGTGACAGTGCCTTTGAAGATCTTGCCGGGGATACCATCGATCACCACTTCGGCCTCGTCACCAATTGCCAGACGCTGCATGCTGTTTTGCCAGAACCAGCCGACATAGGCGGTATCGTCTTTATGGATGAAGGTCATCACGGGGCGGTACATGAAAGGGGTGGCAATCATGCCGGGGCGCAGGGCCAGCTGCACCACATGGCCATCACTGGGGGCATAAACCACTGTCTGTGCCAGCTGGTATTTTGCCTCGTTCAGCTGGGCTTGCAGATCTTCCAGGGTGGCTTTTTGCTGGTCAATCTGGGCCACTATGTCGTCCACATTCGCTTGCGTGACATCGAGATCCCGCTGCTTGCCAACTCCCCGCCGCATCAAGTCACTGGCGCGATCCCTGTCCAGTCTGGCAGAACGCAGTCTGGCCTCGATGGATTTGAGGTGTTCACGGTTGGCGTCGAGTCGCGCACTCAGGCTATCCACCTTCAGCTGGAAAGGTTCGGACTCGATACGAAACAGTACGTCGCCTTTTTTCACCGGCTGGTTGGCTTGTACCGGTACCTCGACGACCCGCCCCTTCACCAGGGGAACAATCGGCGTGGAGACGTAGTAGTTGCGGGCCATTTCGGAGTAGGGGTGGTTGTAGTTCATCAGCATGATCAGGGTGCCGATGATGAGCACGCCACCCAGCGCTGCCGTGGGCACAGTCCACTTGTTGAGCGGGATGCGAAAAATCTTGAACACGGCCACACACAGGGCCGTGTAGGTCAGGATCAGTAGCAGGTCCATGATTTATCCCTGTTGTTCAGTCTGTTGGATGGTATCGATGCGTGCCTTGAGATCGGCGAGTTCCTGCTTGAGAAGCTGTATCTCGTCTTCATCCTGTTGCAGACGCTGGTTGAAGCCCCAGCCGCGATCAGGACGATAGACGGTGGCCCAGATCCAGAGGAAGGGCCAGAGCACATGCAGGGTAAACAGACTGACCCATCCCGCCACATGAATGGCATCTTGATGGGGGTGCTGACGGTGTTTGGCTATTTCATAAGGAATATCGTGGATCACTATGATCCCGTAGAACATGACCAGCCCGACAAAGAAGAGCAGGCCAAGGGCAAAATAATCAAGGAACATGGGTGTCTCCACAGGTTTGATGCACAACCAATCATTGGATTCAATTTTAGATAAAGCAATTAAAGATCACATATTTATCCGGGATGCGGCGGGATTTTACAGCCTGATCTTGTATCGAAGCTTAAGCAGAATGGAATAATTAAACATTGATGCAGGACTCATTTTTACGAGCGAAAAGGTGCGCGTTTGGTTGGTGACACAGGCCGCCTGTTTGTGCTTGCCAGCCGCCGCGGATGATCGAAAAAGGGGGAGCCAATTTGGCTCCCCCTTTATTTGCAGCGTGATGTTCAGCTTTCGCCTGGGTTGCTGACCAGGGTCGGGCGGTATTTCAGCAGGAAGGCAATGGTAATGGCGGCGGTGGATGCCAGGCCAATAACGGTGGAAATGCCCATCTCCAGCCCGAAACCTATGGGGGCATTGGCCAGATAGGTGAACACCACAGCCGTCATGAACATGGCGGGAATGGTGCAGACCCAGTGCAGCTTGCCCTCTTTGGCCAGATAAGCCGCCGCGGCCCACAGCATGATCACGGCCGTGGTCTGGTTGGCCCAGCCGAAGTAGCGCCAGATCACCCCGAACTCCGCCTTGGAGATGATAAAACCAAGGATGAACATGGGAATGGCGATGAGCAGACGCTTGGCCATGGGTTTCTGGGTCAGGTTGAGGAAGTCAGCCACAATCAGGCGGGCGCTGCGAAACGCCGTATCGCCGGAGGTGATGGGCAGGATCACCACGCCGAGGATGGCCAGAATACCGCCCACTGTGCCGAGCAGGCTGGTGGACACTTCATGCACTACTGCCGCCGGGCCGCCGCTGGCCATGGTAGCGTTGAGCGCCTCTGTGCTGTCGTAGAAGGAGAGTCCCAGGGTGCACCAGATAAGGGCGATGACCCCTTCACCTATCATGGCGCCGTAGAAAATGAAGCGGCCGGATTTCTCGTTTTGCATGCAGCGCGCCATCAGCGGCGACTGGGTGGCATGGAAACCGGAGACGGCGCCACAGGCGATGGTGATGAACAGCAGCGGCCACAGCGGCAGCTCGGTGGGGTGCAGGTTGGAGAAGTCCATCCCTGTGTTGTAGAAGCCTTTGCCGGAGACGATGAGACCTATGATGAGGCCGACCGACATGAACACCAGCAGGGCGCCGAAGATGGGATAGAAGCGACCGATGATCTTGTCGATGGGGACTATGGTGGCGAGGATGTAGTAGGCAAAAATCGCCACAATCCAGTAGACCAGATCGGTGGAGGTGAGGTTGGCCAGCAGGCCCGCCGGGCTCAGTACGAAGACCACGCCTACCAGCATCAGCAACACGACCGCAAACAGGTTCATGAAGTGCTTGGCGACCGTGCCCAGATGTTCACCGACCACGGTCGGTACGGAGGCGCCCTTGGCGCGCACCGACAGCATGCCGGAGAAGTAGTCGTGCACAGCACCGGCAAAGATGCAGCCGAATACGATCCATAGCATGGCGACCGGACCATAGAGGGCGCCGAGGATCGGGCCGAAGATGGGGCCGACGCCGGCGATGTTGAGCAGTTGCACCAGGTAGACTTTCTTGTCCGACATGGGCACATAGTCCACCCCGTCAGCCATGGTGATGGCGGGGGTGGCGCGCTCGGGTTTCGGGCCAAATATCCGCTCGATGAACTTGCCGTAAATAAAATAGCCGGCGACAAGTAAGCCGACACAGAGGAAGAACCAGATCATTGCTACGCTCCTGCATTGTTATTTTATGGTGTGCGCAGCCAGTCTAATGGGGTTGTCTGTCAAGGGCAGGTGAAACGCGCCGAGCGGCGCCATGGTGACTCGAGTGGTCGCCGGCTGTGATCCGGCGCACAGTCCCACGCCACTATTCCAGTCCCAGTTCGTCTTTGAGCTCCTTGAGGTAGCGACGGCTGACCGGTACCCGGGCGCCGCTTGGGGTAACGATCTGGGCCAGCTGGTTTTCCAGCAGCTGGATCTCGAAGATGGCGCCGGGAGAGATCAGATACTGGCGGTGACAGCGCAGCAGGGGGGTCTTCTCTTCCAGAGATTTAAGGGTGAGCTGAGTATGAAACAGCTCGCCCTGACAGGCGACGTGCACACCGCCGAGATCGGAGAAGGCGTACTCCACCTGCTCGATGGGCAGCAGCCGCACCCGGTTGTGCAAATAGCCAGGAATGTGGCGGATAGCCGGAGCCAGCATCGCCATGGATTGGGGGCTGATATCCTGCTTGAGGCGAGCCAGCGTCTTGGCCAGCCTGGCTGGCTCTACCGGTTTGAGCAGATAGTCGAAGGCGTTCTCTTCGAAGGCCTGGATGGCGTATTCATCGAAGGCGGTGACAAACACGATACGGGGCAGGGGATCCAGCATGGCGACCAGTTCCATGCCGCTCAGCTTGGGCATCTGGATGTCGAGAAACACCACATCCGGCTTGAGCCGCTGTATCAGTGGCAAAGCCTCGATGGCATTGGCCGCCTGGCCCAGGATCTCGATATCGGGGTCCTGGCCAAGGTGCAGGGCCAGCTCCTCACGGGCATAGAGTTCATCATCGACGATGAGTGTGCGGATCATGGGATCTCCTGAACAGAGTGACAATGGGTGAGTGGCCATGGGGGGAGGGAGTGCACCCCATCAATATCAGGAGGTTCAGCATCCGGATGCGTCTCTGGGCAGGGTGAAGGAGACGCGGGTCCAGCGCTCCGGCTCGCAGCTGACACTGACGCCATAACGATTGCCAAACGCGCTCTTGAGGCGCCGATCCACTATGGTCATGCCCAGACCATCCCCTGCGGGTTTCTCCTGCCAGGTGCCGGCATTGTCCTCCACGCAGATAGTCACGCTCTCCTGATGCTCTTCGGTATAAAGGCGGATGTATCCCTGCTCCAGCAAGGTCGAGATGCCGTGCTTGATGGCATTCTCAATGAGCGGCTGCAGGGTAAAGCTCGGCAACTTCAGGTTGGCAAGATGAGGCGGGATCTCGTTGATGACGGTCAGCCTGTCCCCAAAGCGGGCCAGCTCTATCTCCAGATAGGATTGGCAGTGTTCCTGCTCTTCCTGCAGGGTGGCGAGGCCACTCTGGCGCTTGAGGTTCTTGCGAAAGAACAGCGACAGGTGCAGCAGCAGTTCCCGGGCCTTGTCCGGATCGCGCCGGGTAATGGCGCTGATGGTATTGAGGGTATTGAACAGAAAATGGGGATTGATCTGGGCCTGAATGAGCTTGAGCTCGGATTGCACCAGCAGTCGCTGCTGCTGCTCCAGTCGCCCGGCCAGCAACTGTTGTGACAGCAGGTTGGCTATCCCTTCCCCCAGCGTGTGGTTGATCTTGAGAAACAGCCGCTTCTTGGGCTCATAGAGCTTGATGGTGCCTATCACCCCCTCATCACCGTGCAGCGGTATCACCAATACTGAGCCAAGCTGGCACTGGGGCGAGAGGCTGCAGCGGTAGGGCTGGCTGTTGCCATCGGCAAACAGCACCTTGTTTTGGGCAATGGCCTGCAGCGTGATGGCGGAGGCAATGGGAGTACCCGGTTTGTGGTGATCTTCCCCCGTGCCGATGAAGGCGAGGATCTTGTCGGTATCCGTGATGGCGACGGCGCCGACCCCTGTCTCCTCTTTTACGATATGGGCTATCTTGCTGCTTGCCTCAGCGGTGAAACCCTGGCTCATGATACCGACGGTGCGGTTGGCAATGGTGAGCGCCTTGGCGGAGAAGACCCGGGAGAACTTCTCATACATCCGCTGCTGATCGCGGATCATGCTGATAAATAGCGCCGCACCGCAGGAGTTGGCCAGGATCATGGGAGTGGCTATGGTGCGTACCAGCAGCAGGGATTTGTCAAAGGGGGTCGCCACCAGCAGTATGATGACCATCTGCAATATTTCAGCGCCAAATGTCGTGAAGAACGCAATTCTGGGTTCGAACAGCGCATTCATACGCCCCGAGCGCATCAGCCGCCAGTGCACCAGCCCGCCCAGCAGCCCCTCGCAGGTGGTGGAGATGGCGCAGGCGAGGTCGGTAAATCCCCCCAGGGTGTAGCGGTGCAGACCCCCGGTCAGTCCGACCAAAAAACCCACCAGCGGCCCCCCCAGCAGTCCCCCCAGCACGGCACCGACGGCACGGGTATTGGCGATGGCATCGTCAATATCCAGTCCCACATAGGTGCCCAGGATGCAAAAACAAGAAAAAATGATGTATATCAGTATCTTGTGAGGAAGTCTTACGGAATAGTTGGCCAGGGGACGCAGCAGGGGGCTCTTGGAGAAGAGGTAGGCGATCACCAGGCTGACGCTCATCTGTTGAAGCAGAGAGAGGACCAACTGCATAAAAAACGTTCCTCAGAGTTCATACCAAAAAAGGTGGCCGGGATGGACAAATGTGATCAGGATCTTGTTCTGCGGGCGCCCCCGACCCGAACACGTGCGCAGTTTGCCAGAAACGTGAAATAAAACCATATTAAATCAGCATGTTAAATTGATATTTGTGTAATCGCCAAAGGGTTGATATTGCTGGGTGGAGCATGAATGTATCCGCTGGATACGCCACATGGAAGTGGCATGCTCCGCCCAGCCCCTTGGCTGGGCGTTTTTTATCCAGGGTCGACAGTGAACCGTTTTGAGGGTAATCGGGCAATTATTCAGGTTTGTCCAATGAGTTATCCCCAGCTTCTGGGGATAACTCAGAAGGCAAAATAGTAACAGAAGCGCCGGGTCAGGTTAAAAAACAGCCGTTGCCCTTCATCCAGATCTTCCTGCTTCAGCACACCGGTAATGGTCCGTTCATCCTCCCGCAAGTCCAGCATGGCCACCCCTTCCGGTCGTTGTGCCTTGATATAGGGCAGTATCTTGGGTTTGAGGGGCATGGTGGGCTCGGTGGACAGCACCAGTGCAATGCTTTCATCTGAGAGTTTAACCAGCGAGCCGGGAGGATAGACCCCCAACACCTTGATCAGCAGCTTGACGAGATCCTGATCGAACTTCTTCTGTGACAGCTTGTAGAGCAGACTGATGGCCTGGCTGGGTGCCGCAGGTGTGGAGCTGTTGCGTGGATGCAGCAGTTCGTCATAGTAGTCTACCAGCCCTATTATCCTGGCCAGCGGGGGGATTTCGCCGCCCTTGATGCCAAGAGGATAACCGCTGCCATCGAGACGCTCATGGTGCAGATGGGCCACCTGGCGGATCTTGGGTTCGAATGCCTGCAACTGTGTCAGCATCTCCAGTCCGTACTGGGGATGCATGTTGAGAAAGTTCTGCTCCGACTTGTTGAGCTCTCCCCGTTTCTGGGTGATCTGGCTAGGTATCTTCATCTCCCCTATGTCATGGATCAGGCCTGCCAGCCCGGTCTCCTCGATTTCGACCGGGTTCATGCCGAGTTCCCGTGCCATCAGCATGGCAATGAAAGCCACGTTCAGGCTGTGCTGCAGCAGGATGTCAGTGTGCGGGCTGCGAATGAGGTGCAGGCCGAGTGGCCCTTCATGTTCACTGATGCGGGCGGCTGCGTTGCGCACTATCTGCGCCGTGTTGGCCAGCCCCTCGTCAGGCTTGAGGTTGAGGGCCCCCAGCGCATCGCGCAGATCGGACATGGATTGGCCAAAGGCCTTGTCTGCGGCGCGCAGGGAGCGGCGGAAGGCTTTCTCATCAAAAGGGGGAGGGCCTGCGTCTACTATCTCGTCAATGGTCGACAGATCAGGGCCGGCAGAAGGGACATCGCCCCGCAAGATGGGTTCGATGGGCAGATCGCTCTTGTCCGGATCCACCATCAAGAGGGTGAGGTCGAGGTGACGTATGATGTCGAGCTGTTGCTGATCCTTGATCTTGAAGGCATTGAACATAAAAGGGTGACTGGTCCATCCCGTGGGGAGATGGATGTAGTGGCCGATCCGTAACTGCTCTATCGAGGCTTGTATCAGCGCCATGTGCTAACTCGCATTTCATGAATGCCTACCAACAAGCTAGCAAAATTAGAGAGATAGACAAACAAAAAAGCCCGCGCATGTGCGCGGGCTCTCGAGTTCAAGTCCGATTATCAGGCCTTGGATTTCTTCTTGCTGTCTACCTTGGTCTCAACCTTGGCTTCTACCTTGGTCGCTACCTGAGCTTCCTCGGTGAAGGGACGACCATAGTAGGTGTCCATCAGGATGGCTTTGAGCTCGGTGATCAGTGGGTAGCGCGGGTTGGCGCCGGTGCACTGGTCATCGAACGCTTCCAGCGCGAGCTGGTCAACCTTGGCCAGGAAGTCGGCTTCGTTCACGCCAGCTTCGCGGATGGAGGCCGGGATGCCCAGGGTGGCTTTCAGCTCGTCCAGCCAGGCCAGCAGCTTCTCGATCTTGGCAGCGGTGCGGTCACCGGCGGCAGTCAGACCCAGGTGGTCGGCGACTTCGGCGTAACGACGGCGAGCCTGCGGACGGTCGTACTGGGAGAACGCAGTCTGCTTGGTTGGGTTGTCGTTCGCGTTGTAGCGGATGACGTTGCTGATCAGCAGGGCGTTGGCCAGGCCGTGCGGGATGTGGAATTCAGCACCCAGTTTGTGCGCCATGGAGTGGCAGACACCCAGGAAGGCGTTGGCGAACGCGATACCGGCGATGGTGGCCGCATTGTGCACCTTCTCGCGAGCAACCGGGTCGTTGGCACCATTCTGGTAGCTGGAAGGCAGATACTCTTTCAGCAGCTTCAGGGCTTGCAGCGCCTGACCGTCGGAGTATTCGTTGGCCAGTACGGAAACGTAGGCTTCCATGGCATGAGTGACCGCATCCACACCACCGAAGGCGCACAGGGACTTGGGCATGTTCATGACCAGGTTGGCATCCACGATGGCCATGTTCGGGGTCAGCTCGTAGTCGGCCAGCGGGTACTTCATGCCGGTGGCGTCGTCGGTCACGACTGCAAACGGAGTGACTTCAGAACCGGTACCGGACGTGGTGGTGATACAGACCAGTTCGGCCTTCACGCCCATTTTCGGGAACTTGTAGATACGCTTGCGGATGTCCATGAAGCGCATGGCCAAGTCTTCAAACGCGGTATCCGGGTGCTCGTACATGACCCACATGATTTTGGCCGCATCCATGGGTGAACCACCACCCAGCGCCAGGATAACGTCCGGCTTGAAGGAGTTGGCCATCTCGGCGCCCTTGCGGACGATGGACAGGGTCGGGTCAGCTTCCACTTCGTAGAATACTTCCACTTCCATGTTCAGCTTCTTGAGCAGACGAACCACGTCATCGGCATAACCGTTGTTGAACAGGAAACGGTCAGTTACCACCATGGCGCGCTTCTTGCCTTCCAGGTCGCCCAAGGCGATCGGCAGGGAACCACGACGGAAGTAGATGGATTTCGGAAGTTTGTGCCACAGCATATTTTCTGCCCGTTTTGCGACTGTCTTCTTGTTGATCAGGTGCTTGGGACCGACGTTTTCGGAGATGGAGTTACCACTCCAGGAGCCGCAACCCAGGGTCAGGGAAGGAGCAAGAGCGAAGTTGTACAGGTCACCGATACCACCCTGGGTGGAAGGGGTGTTGATCAGGATACGGGCGGTCTTCATCTTGTCGCCGAAGTATCTGATACGGTCCTGGTTGCGATCCTGGTCGGTGTACAGACCTGAGGTGTGACCGATACCACCGATGTTGACCATGGTGCAGGCCATCTCGACAGCGTCTTCAAAATTCTTGGCGCGGAACATGCCCAGAGTCGGGGAGAGCTTCTCATGAGCGAACTCATCTTCAGCGCACAATTCCAGGCCTTCACCGATGAGGATCTTGGTGGTGGCAGGCACAGTCACACCGGCCATGGCGGCGATCTTGGTGGCTGGCTGACCGACGATATCTGCGTTCAGCGCGCCGTTGATCAGCAGCACCTTACGTACCTTGTCCGCTTCATCTTTGGACAGGATGTAGCCATCGTGGTTGGAGAAACGCTCTTTTACCTGGTTGTAGATGGAGTCAACGACGATGACGGCTTGCTCGGAAGCACAGACCACACCGTTGTCGAAGGTTTTGGACATCAGGATAGAGGCGACGGCACGTTTCACATCGGCAGTTTCGTCGATTACGATTGGCACGTTACCGGCACCTACACCGATGGCAGGCTTGCCTGAAGAGTAAGCGGCTTTCACCATGCCCGGGCCACCGGTGGCCAGGATCAGGTTGATGTCGTTGTGTTTCATCAGTGCGTTGGACAGCTCAACGGACGGTTGATCGATCCAGCCGATGATGTCTTTCGGTGCACCGGCGGCAACGGCTGCATCCAGCACCAGCTTGGCAGCGGTATTGGTGGAGTTCTTGGCGCGGGGGTGCGGGGAGAAGATGATGGCGTTACGAGTCTTCAGGGAAATCAAAGATTTGAAGATCGCGGTAGCGGTCGGGTTGGTGGTCGGAATGATACCGCAGATGATACCTACCGGCTCGGCGATGATCATGGTGCCCATCTCGTCATCCTGGCTCAGGATGCCGCAGGTCTTCTCGTCTTTATAGGCGTTGTAGATGTATTCGGAGGCGAAGTGGTTCTTGATAACCTTGTCTTCGATGATACCCATACCGGATTCTGCCACGGCCATCTGGGCCAGGGGGATACGGGCATTGCTGGCGGCCAGGGCGGCGGCACGGAAAACCTTGTCTACCTGCTCTTGCGAGAAGCTGGCGAATTCACGCTGGGCTTCTTTGACGCGGGCGACCAGTGCATCCAGTTCAGCCAAATTGGTTACTGCCATGTTTATCTCCTGATGATTTGAAAACTGTTTAGTAAGAGTTTGGCAATGCCCGGCAATTATAGTCGCCCTGTCAAGGCGAGAATCACTATAAGGGGGTATTTACATGCCTTACTAAATTGCTTTCTGAGCCGATTATAGAGCGGGTCTGGCTCAGAAAAATTTGATCTGGATCATGTGTAACAAAAGAACAAAAGAAATTTTGTTTCACAATACATGTTTTCCGGATGTTACTAGGATGTAGAGTGAAACAAAAGCGGGATGAATCATGGGTGAACAGAGTGTCACGTACTATTTTTCAAGCAGTTAGCACGATTACATCCCAGTGTCCACGGGTCGGGGTCAGGGGGAGTACAGGGGCTGCATTGTGATAGAAACGGCGATCATCCAGGACCAGATATTCTCCAGGATGTAACTCTTGTTGGAAAAATGGTTGTTCTTTTAATCCATGATAAAGCTGAAGCGCGCCGCCACTGACGCCTTCGCTGCCACAAAAGAACACGCCGATAAAGTCGAAGCCATCCTGATGGACGCCTTCCGGTGCGGGAGGCACGCTCTCGCCCTGGGCCGTGGTGATCCGCATCTGGTGAATGCCGATCGCCTTGCCATCCGCGAGTCGAACATGACGGGCAAAGCGGGTCAGCATCTGCCCAAAGGCGGGATGGGCGACAAAAGCGGGATCCAGCTCGGCATAGGTTCTGGGCACATCCCCGAGGAACTTGTTGATGGCGGCGGCCTGAAAGAAGACGCCGTTGTCGAGGGGGAAGAAGCGTGCCCCCTCTTTCTCGACACGGCCATAGCGGCGTTCCCGAAAGGTGCCCTGAATATAGGGATCGACCGGCAGTCGATCAAAAAAGCCGAGCAGGGGGTCGACCGTGCCTGCCGGCAGCGCATCCAGGTGCCATTTCAACTTGATGTCCGTATCAATCATTACAAAATCCTTGTTTGCTGAGATGAAATCTTGCGCCAAAACTCCATGGCCGCATAAAGCTCGACGTGATTTTACCAGAGTGTTAAATGGCGACAATCTTTATTAACAAATCAATGTGTTGAATTTTGGCCATGCATTAGAGGAACTAACTGAAAAGCCACGGAAAGGGTGAGATTATTTGATTGGTGAAGGGCATTGGCATGGTGTAAATTTACGCACGATTTATCGGGGGGATCCCCGTGGCCTTGCTTACTTCTGGATGGCGCCTATGGCAGCAATTGACGTCTCTTTATATCTGAAGTTCTTCATCGGTTTGTTCGCGATCATCAACCCATTGGGGTTGTTGCCGGTGTTTGTCAGTCTGACCGGCCATCAAACGCCGGAAGAGCGGATGAAGACCAACACCACTGCCAACATTGCCGTGATGATTATCTTGCTGGTCTCCATGTACATGGGGCAGCTGATCCTCGATGGCTTTGGCATCTCGCTGGCATCGTTTCGCATCGCCGGTGGATCCCTGATTACCCTGATCGCCTGGTCCATGCTGCAGGGCAAGCTGGGGGAAGTGAAGCATAACAAACAGGAGAAGGGTGAGCTGGCCGCGCGCGAATCTGTCGCTGTGGTGCCCTTGGCACTGCCGTTGATGGCGGGTCCGGGTGCCATCTCTTCTTCTATTGTCTACGCCAGCCAGAGCACCTGGTCCCAGATGCTGGGCATGTCGCTGGTGGTCATGGTGTTTGCATTCTGCTCCTGGCTCATCTTCCGCGCTGCCCCCTTGCTGTTCAAGCTGATGGGCAACACCGGCATCAACGTGGTTACCCGGATCATGGGCCTTATCATGATGTCGCTGGGCATCGAGATCATGGTGGCAGGGATCAAGGGAGTCTTCCCCGGATTGATGTGATTCAGGTCTGTTTTGTCGGAGCCGGTCCTCGTGACCGGCTTTTTATTGTTTCTTTTTTGTTAGTCATTTCCTAGAATCGAGCGGGTTTGTATAAAAAACGTCCGCGGCGCGATATTTAAATGCTGAATAATTGGCTAAAAGCTGTTTTTTTAACCATGAAGCCTAGCCTAGCCTGATGATATCTATTGCATTATTAGAATTGTCAGGGAATTATGCTGGCAGCGGGGTACTTATCTCGTTGATGGACAAATGCATGGAATGTTCTTGTTGGAGTAAATGGAAATGACTCATAAAAAAACAATGATTAATACCCTATTGGTGGCAGCGCTATTTGGCGGAATGAATGCGGCGCACGCTGCTGATGTCCCCGCAGGTACCAAACTGTCTGATGTTCAGCAGTTGGTGAAAGGCAACGGCTCCGAGCCCGCAACGCTCGATCCCCACAAAACCGAAGGAACGGTTGAATCCAATATTCTGCGTGACCTGTTCGAAGGTCTCGTTACTTCCGGCCCCAAGGGAGAAGTGCTCCCTGCTGTGGCCGAGTCCTGGGAAACCAAGGACAACAAAAAGTTCGTGTTCCACCTGCGCAAAGATGCCAAGTGGTCCAACGGGGATCCCGTGACAGCCCACGATTTCGAGTTCGCCTTCAAGCGGGCCGTGGATCCCAAGACCGCCTCTCCTTACTCCTGGTATCTGGAGATCCCGACCATAATCAACGCCACCGAGATCATTGCCGGCAAGAAGCCGTCAGATACCCTTGGCGTGAAGGCGGTCGATGATTACACCTTCGAAGTGCAGCTGGAAAAAGCGATCCCTTACTTCGTCAGCATGCTCTCCCACACCACCACCTACCCGGTGCCGAAGAAGGTGATCGAGAAGTTTGGTGACAAGTGGACCCAGCCGGAAAATATGGTATCCAACGGTGCCTATCAACTGAAAGACTGGGTGGTGAACGAGCGCGTCGACGTCGAGCGCAACCCCAACTACTGGAACAACGCCAAGACGGTGATCAACAAGGTGGTTTATCTGCCGATCCAATCCACCAATGCCGAGCTGAGCCGCTATCTGGCAGGCGAAGTGGACATGACTTATCAGATGCCCATCGAACGCTTCAAGCAGATGAAGAAAGATAAGCCGGATGAGCTGAAAGTGACCGGTTATGTCGGTACTTACTACTACCAGTACAACGTCAAGAAGAAGCCGTTTGATGATGTGCGGGTGCGGACAGCGCTCTCCTACGCCATCGATCGTGACGTGATTGCCGACAAGGTGATGGGGCAGGGCCAGACTCCGGGTTACACCCTGGTGCCTGATTTTGTGGATGGCTTCAAGCCGGTTGCCCCCGAGTGGTCCAAGTTGACCCAGGCTGAGCGTGACACCAAGGCAAAAGCCCTGCTGCAAGAGGCAGGCTTTGATGCCAGCAAGCCGCTGAAATTCGAGCTGCTCTACAACACTGACGACAACCACAAGAAGGTAGCGGTTGCCGTGGCCTCCATGTGGAAGAAGCTGGGTGTGCAGGTGAGCCTGGTGAACCAGGAGTGGAAAACTTACCTGGAAACCAAGAAACAGGGCCAGTTTGATGTGGGCCGTGCTGGCTGGATCGCCGACTACAACGAAGCCTCCTCCATGCTGGATCTGATGCAGACCACTCATGGCAACAACGATGGCAAGTACTCCAACCCGACGTTCGACAAGCTGATGGATTCGTCCCGTGATCAGGTCGATGTGGCTGCCCGCAACCAGCTCTATGTCCAGGCTGAAGAGATCCTGGCCAAGGACATGCCGATAGCGCCTATCTACCAGTACGTGACTGCCCGTATGGTAAAACCCTATGTGGGCGGCTATCCGGCCAACCCGCTGGACAACCTCTACAGCAAAGACATGTACATCGTTGCTCACTGAGTAAAATAACAAGTCGCATAACAAGCAGGCCCGCCAGACGGCGGGCCTTAGTATTAAAACCGCGACCCTTTGGAAGCAGTACAGGACAGGAATTGTCTATGTTGAAATTCATTTTTAAACGTCTATTGGAAGCGATCCCGACTCTGCTGGTCTTGATCACCGTCTCTTTCTTCATGATGCGTTTTGCGCCCGGTAACCCCTTTACCAGCGAACGTGCCCTGCCGCCGGAAGTGTTGGCCAACATCGAGGCCAAGTACGGCCTGGACAAGCCCATAGGCGTGCAATACCTCACCTACCTGGGCAACCTGGTACAGGGCGATTTGGGCCCCTCTTTCAAGTACAAGGACTTCAGCGTCAATGATCTGGTGAGCCAGGCGTTGCCTGTTTCCGCCAAGATCGGGAGCGCGGCCTTCGTCTTTGCCGTCTTGCTGGGGGTGACCTTTGGCACCATTGCAGCCTTGAAACAGAACACCCTCATCGACTATCTCTTGATGTCGTCGGCCATGGCTGGTGTGGTGATCCCGGGCTTTGTGCTGGCACCCTTGCTGGTGCTCTTCTTCAGTATCTATCTGGGCTGGTTCCCGGCCGGTGGCTGGCAGGGGGGCGGGGTGCAATTCATGGTACTGCCGGTATTTGGCATGATGATGTATTACATCTCCGCCATCTCGCGCATCATGCGTGGCAGCATGATCGAGACCATGAACTCCAACTTCATCCGTACCGCCCGTGCCAAGGGCTTGCCGCTGCGTCACATCATACTGAAACACGCGCTGCGTCCGGCCATGCTGCCAGTGGTCTCCTATCTGGGGCCTGCGTTTGTGGGCATCATCACGGGTTCAGTGGTGATAGAGACCATTTTCGGTCTGCCGGGAATTGGTCAGTTGTTTGTCAACGGTGCCCTCAACCGTGATTACTCCATGGTGCTTGGCCTGACCATTCTGGTCGGTGCCCTCACCATTACCTTTAACGCCGTGGTCGATATTCTCTATGCCTTTATCGATCCCAAGATCCGTTACTAAGTCGGGAGTTCATCATGGTTGTCACAACTGAAAAACGCGAGGCCGTCGAGGCGTTCGCACAGCAAGTGGAAGTGGTGGAGGGACGCTCCCTGTGGAAGGATGCCCGTCGCCGTTTCCTGCGTAACAGGGCGGCACTGACCAGCCTCATCATACTGACCATTATCGGTCTGGCTGTGATCGTCGGTCCCCATCTGTCCCAATACACCTTCGACGATCCAGATTGGGGCGCCATGCAGTCTGCGCCGGATATGGAAGCCGGCCACTGGTTCGGTACCGACAGTCTGGGGCGTGATCTGTTTGTGCGCACCCTGCTGGGTGGCCGCATCTCGCTGATGGTCGGCATCATGGGGGCCATGGTGGCCGTGGTCATCGGCACCTTGTATGGCGCGGCATCCGGTTTCATCGGTGGTCGGGTCGACAGCCTGATGATGCGCATTCTCGAGATCCTCAACGCCTTCCCCTTCATGTTCTTCGTGATCATGCTGGTGACCTTCTTTGGCCGCAATCTGGCGCTCATCTTCATTGCCATCGGGGCCGTAAGCTGGCTCGACATGGCGCGGATAGTGCGAGGCCAGACCCTGAGTCTCAAGAGCAAGGAGTTTATCGAGGCGGCTCACGTCTGTGGCGTCTCCAAGTGGAAGATCATCACCCGTCACATAGTGCCGAACGTGCTCGGTATCGTGGCCGTCTACGCCACCTTGCTGGTGCCGGGCATGATCATGTTTGAATCCTTCCTGAGTTTTCTGGGCCTCGGCGTCCAGGAACCCATGACCAGCTGGGGTGCCCTGCTGGATGAAGGCTCCAAGTCGATGGAAGTGGCCATATGGCAACTCTTGTTCCCTGCCAGTTTCATGGTGGTGACCCTGTTTTGCTTCAATTTCCTCGGGGATGGTCTGCGTGACGCACTCGATCCGAAGGATCGATAACAAGAGCGGCCAAAGATCGATAAGGAGTTTTTATGAAATTACTGGATGTAAAAGATCTGCGGGTCGAGTTCAAGACTCCGGATGGCAATGTGGTGGCGGTCAACGACCTCAACTTCTCCCTGGCGGCTGGCGAGACCCTGGGGATCGTCGGCGAGTCAGGATCCGGCAAGTCCCAGACGGCATTTGCCATCATGGGGCTGCTGGCCAAAAACGGCATCATAACGGGGTCGGCCAAGTTTCAGGGTGACGAGATCCTCAACCTGCCGGAGCACAAGCTCAACAAGATCCGCTCCGAGAAGATCGCCATGATCTTCCAGGACCCCATGACGTCGCTCAATCCCTACATGAAGGTGAAGGATCAGCTGATGGAAGTGCTGATGCTGCACAAGGGAGTGAGCAAGGCCGAGGCGTTCGAAGAGTCGGTGCGCATGCTGGATGCGGTGAAGATCCCCGAGTCGCGCAAGCGGATGAATATGTATCCTCACGAGTTTTCCGGTGGCATGCGCCAGCGGGTGATGATCGCCATGGCCCTGCTCTGCCGGCCGCAGCTACTCATCGCCGATGAGCCGACCACTGCGCTGGACGTGACGGTGCAGGCCCAGATCATGACCTTGATGAACGAGCTCAAGCACGAGTTCAACACCTCCATCATCATGATCACCCACGATCTCGGCGTAGTAGCGGGTATCTGTGACAAGGTGCTGGTGATGTACGCCGGTCGAACCATGGAGTACGGCCGGGTGAACGATATCTTCTATCGCCCGAGCCATCCCTATACCGAAGGCTTGCTGCGCGCCATTCCCCGCCTCGACACCGAAGGGGAAGAGCTGCCCACCATACCGGGCAATCCGCCCAACCTGCTGCGTCTGCCCACCGGCTGCCCCTTCCAGGAGCGCTGCCACCGGGTGAGCGAGATTTGCGGCCAGCAGTCACCTGTTCTGACGCCGTTCAACGACGGGCGTGAGCGGGCCTGCCATTGGGTATCGGATGCCATCAACGCCAAGGAGGTGAGCGTATGAATGCGGTTATATGCGGCCAGCCATCCTCCATGATCCTGACGCCGTTCAACGACAGGCGTGAGCGGACATGTCGTTGGGTATCGGATGCCATGATCAAGGGGGCGAATTAAATGGGTACTGACAAGAAACTGCTGCTGGAAGTGTCCGACCTCAAGGTCCACTTCAGCATCAAGAGTGACAAGGCCTGGCCCTGGGCCAAGCCCTCGGCGTTGAAGGCGGTAGATGGGGTAACCCTGCGCCTGTATGAAGGGGAAACCCTTGGCGTAGTCGGGGAGTCAGGCTGTGGCAAGTCTACGTTTGCCCGTGCCCTGATAGGCTTGGTGCCGGCTACCGACGGCAAGGTGGTGTGGCTGGGCAACGATCTGACCAAGCTTGACCAGAAGGCGTTGCGGGAGAAGCGCAAAGAGATCCAGATGATCTTCCAGGATCCGCTGGCCTCCCTGAACCCGCGCATGACCATCGGCGACATCATCGCCGAGCCGCTCATCACCTTCTATCCCAACCTCTCCAAAGAGCAGGTAAAGGAGAAGGTGCGCGCCATGATGAGCAAGGTAGGTCTGCTGCCCAACCTGGTGAACCGCTATCCCCACGAGTTTTCTGGCGGCCAGTGCCAGCGTATCGGCATCGCCCGGGCGCTGATCCTGGAACCCAAGATGATCATCTGTGACGAGCCTGTCTCGGCGCTGGATGTCTCCATCCAGGCTCAGGTGGTGAACCTGCTCAAGGCAATCCAGAAGGAGATGGGGCTGTCGCTCATCTTCATCGCCCACGATTTGTCCGTGGTCAAGCACATCTCGGATCGGGTGCTGGTGATGTATCTGGGCAATGCGGTGGAGCTGGGTACGCGCAAGGAGATCTTCGCGAACCCCCTGCATCCCTACACCAAGGCGCTGATGTCGGCCGTGCCCATTCCGGATCCGGATCTGGAGCGCAGCAAGGTCATCCAGATCCTGGAAGGGGACTTGCCATCCCCCATGAATCCGCCGTCCGGCTGTGTGTTCCGTACCCGCTGCCCAGTGGCGGGTCCCGAGTGTGCCAAGACCCGGCCCCAGCTGGAGGGAAATTTCGACCACGCCGTATCCTGCCTCAAGGCCGATCCGCTCTGAGTGTGAGCATCCGATACGGGGCGCCCAGGTGGCGCCCCGATTCATTTTGCATTTGGACAAGATGCATCTTGGCGTTATCTTTTGCTGCTGTTACTATCCGCTTTAACAAGGGGAGTAACTTCTCGCTGGTTTGTCGTCATTACGGTGCACTCATTTCCTGCAGTGCACCCGGCAGCCGGGCAGTTGATGCAAATCAGCTGTAAGTGAGACCTTGCCGAGAGGCAAGGTGTATCTGCTCCAAACGCAAACCCACGCCTCTCGGTCGTGGGTTTTGTCGTTTTTGGGAGAGATGAACATGGGTGAATGGTGGATGTGGACCGGTTTCTTCAGCATAGTGCTGGTCCTGTTATGGATAGATATACGTTTTGTCGGTGGTGGCAAGGCGCACAAGGTATCCCTCAAAGAGGCGGGCATCTGGTCTCTGGTCTGGGTCAGCGTCGCGCTGCTCTTCAACCTGGCAATCTGGCTCTGGCTGGATCACAGCGCAGGCCGCGAAATCGCCAACCAGAAGGGATTGGCGTTTCTCACCGGCTACCTCCTCGAGAAGGCGCTGGCGGTGGACAACGTCTTCGTCTGGCTGATGCTGTTCGGGTACTTCGCCATCCCGGCCGAGTTGCAGCGCCGTGTGCTGCTCTATGGGGTACTGGGTGCCATAGTGATGCGGGCAGGCATGGTGTTCGCGGGCAGCTGGCTCATCGAGGAGTTTCACTGGATTTTGTATCTGTTCGGGATTTTCTTGTTGCTGACCGGGGTCAAGATGCTGTGGGCAGCCGATAAGGAGCCTGACTTGGCCAACAACCCGCTGCTGGGCTGGATGCGCCGTCGCTTCAAGGTGACCGAGACCCTGGAGGGGGAGAAGTTCTTCGTCTGGCGTGACGGTGTGCGGTATGCGACGCCGCTGCTGCTCATTCTGGTGCTGGTGGAGGTGAGCGATCTCATCTTCGCGGTAGACAGTATCCCGGCCATCTTCGCGGTGACCACGGATCCCTTCATCGTGCTGACCTCCAACATCTTCGCCATCATGGGCCTGCGCGCCATGTACTTCCTGCTGGCCGGTGTGGCCGAGCGTTTCGCCCTGCTGAAATACGGTCTGGCGCTGATCCTGATGTTTATCGGGGTCAAGATGCTGCTGCTGGATATCTTCAAGATACCGACCGGCATTGCCCTTGGGGTCGTGAGCTTGATCCTGCTGATCTCCATGGGGCTGAGCCTCTGGACTACTCGCAGCCAGCCGTCGGTCAACGCAGAACGGTGAATGTGAAGAGGGCTCCCGCGGGAGCCCTCTTTGCTGGTGAGATTGTCATGTCTTAGCGTTTGATCTTCTTGGGGTTGGTGTAGCCCCAGATGGTGTACATGTCCGCCAGCAGGGCACCGTTGTACTCCTCGAGATCGACCTGTTTCACTTCGGCCTCACCCTGACGGCCAAACAGCACCACTTCATCACCGGGTTTCACCCCTTTGAGATCGGTCACGTCCACCATGATGGTGTTCATGGAGGTCTTGCCCACCACAGGTACCTTCTGACCCTGGATCAGTACATAGGCCTTGTTGCTGAGCGCACGGCGATAGCCGTCGGAGTAACCGAGCGGCAGGTTGGCGAGCAGGGAGTCACGCTTGAGGGTAAAGGTGCGGTCATAGCCGACGGAGTTGCCTGCCGGATAATGGTTGACCGACGCCACTTGGGTCTTGAATGCCATCACCCGTTTGTATTCGGTGTAGGAGGGGATGGAGTCGCCGTAGATGAGGCCGCCCGGGCGCACCATGTCAAAGTAGGCTTCCGGCACTTCCAGGGTGGCGAAGGAGTTGGCCGCGTGGATGGTGAGCTTGCTGCGATCCAGCTTGCCCGCCTCGATCAGCCACTGGGAGTCCAGCTTGAACTGGGCCAGCCCCAGCTTGACGTCCTCTTTTTCCTCCACCGGGAAGTGGGTCATGATGCCGACCGGGGTGATCCCCTTGAGTTTGAGCATGGCCAGCGCATCTTGCTTGGAATCGGCCAGACGCAGGTCTATGCCGTTGCGGCTCATGCCGGCGGAATTGAGGCCAATATGCACCGGGATCCGGGTATTGTGGCGCAGGGCGATCTCGGAGATCCCCTGAGCACTCACCAGGCTGCCAACCAGCTCTTCCAGCTTGAAGGGCAGGGCCTGTTCCACTTCGATAGGTGTGGCGGCACGCACCCGCATCAGGCGACCGGTAAACCCCTTCTCGCGGGCGACGCGGGCCTCTTCGTTGCTGGCGATGCCGATACAGGGGATCTCAGCCTGGATGACGGAGGGAACCAGCAGGTCGATGCCGTGACCGTAGGCATCCGCCTTCATGATGGCGCAGATCTGCGGGCCCTTGTCGCCGAGGCGGGTCTTGAGGGTCTGCAGGTTCTGTTCAAACGCGGTCAGGTCTACTTCCAGCCAGGCGTTGCTGGCGGTTTGTACTTCGCCGTTGCGATGATCGCTCGCCTGCGGCAGATAGGGGGCTGCGACGGCTTGACCGGCCAGCAGGCCCAGGATCAAGGTGGCCAGCAGTGTCTTCTTGTGCATGGGGTGATTCCTTTTTTATTGTTGGCGTTGAGGTGCATGACGACCTTATGACGGCCTTTGTCATGCAGATGGGATAGAGTGTAGCCAAGGCATTGTTATTGTTATGAACTTTGTCAATTTCCTGCGGCATTATTCCCGTGGGAAGTGTATCGCAAGGTGTCGATTGTGGCACGTCTCATGGGAGCCAGTAGATGAGAGATCTGGAGTGTCGTGTGCCGCCTGTCCTGCTGTTTGGCATAGTGGTGCTGGCCATGGTGTTGGGGGGCGGTAGCGGGAAGGGGTGGCCAGAGCTGGCCCTGTTGCTGACGGTGGTCGGCTGTGTGTTCGGTTTTGGCGGCGTGCTGCGCTTTCGCCAGCATGGCACCACCGTCAGTCCAACCCGGCCGGCGCAGGCCAGCGTGTTGGTGACCGCAGGGCTTTATCGGCTCAGCCGCAATCCCATGTACCTGGGGCTGCTCTGCTGGACAATGGCGCTGGCCTGCTATCTGGGTGGCATGGGGGTCTGGATCGGGCCCCTGGTGCTGTGGGGCTGGTTGAATCGCTTTCAAATCGTGCCGGAAGAGCGGGCTCTGCAGGCTCGCTTCGGTGAGGCGTATGCAGAGTACTGCCGGCGGGTTCGTCGCTGGTGCTGAGCCGCGGGACACGCTGAAAAAATACAGATAAAAAACGGCCCGCATCAGCGGGCCGTTCTGCTTTTCGTGGGAAGGATCACGCCTTGGCGGTATCGACCTCACCCAGAGGTTCGGTTTCCCCCAGGCTGTCTTCGGTTTTGGCGACCACGCTGGCGGCGATGGCATTGCCCAGCACGTTGGTGGCTGAACGGCCCATGTCGAGGAAATGGTCGATACCCAGCAGCAGTAGAATGCCTGCCTCCGGGATGTGGAACTGGTTGAGAGTGGCAGCGATGACCACCAGCGAGGCGCGTGGCACACCGGCCATTCCCTTGGAGGTGACCATCAACAGCAACAGCATGGTGATCTGCTGAGCCAGGGAGAGCTCTATGCCATAGGCCTGGGCGATGAACATGACCGCGAAGGTGCAGTACATCATGGAGCCGTCCAGGTTGAAGGAGTAGCCCATGGGCAGCACGAAGCTGGCGATGCGCTTGTCACAACCAAACTTCTCCAATCGATCCAGGGTTTTGGGGTAGGCAGCTTCGGAGCTGGCGGTGGAGAAGGCGAGCAGTATGGGTTCGCGGATCATGGCCAGCAGGGTCAGGATGCGGCGGCGGATAAACAGACTGCCCATGGCAATCAGCAGCAGCCAGAGGCAACCCAGCGCCAGATAGAATTGCGCCATGAAGGTGCCGTAGGTGGCCAGAATGCTCAGACCTTCCTTGGCGACCATGGCTGCGATGGCACCAAATACCGCGAACGGCGCAAAATTCATCACGTAGCCGGTTACTTTCAGCATTATCTCGGCGCCGCTGGCCATCAGCTTGACCACTGGCTTGGCGGTATCGCCCAAGGCGGCGGAGGCCAGTCCAAAGAAGAGGGAGAACACCACAATCTGCAGGATCTCGTTGGTGGCCATGGCCTCTACCACGCTTTTCGGTATGGCGTGGGTGACAAAGTCCTTGAGGGAGATGGCGGTGACGACCACACCTGAGCTGGCGGTATCATCCGGCAAGGAGAGAGAGAGGCCCACGCCCGGTTGCAGCAGGGTAACCATCACCAGTCCCAGTGTCAGGGAGAGCAGGGAGGCCAGCATGAACCAGCCAAGGGTCTTGGCGCCGATGCGACCGACGGTGCGGGTGTCGCCCATCTTGGCGATGCCGACCACTAGCGTGGTGAAGACAAGGGGGGCGATGATCATCTTGATCAGACGCAAAAAAATGTCGGTCAGTATGGTGATATCGTCGGCAAAGCCTGCGGCCTGCTCCGGGGCGAACACGCGATAGCCTTGACCAGTGAGGATGCCACATAACATCGAAATGATGATGGCAGCCGTCAATTTATTCATTTTCATGAGGTGGTCCCAGTTTTGATAAGTGCAAAGCGTTTTGAGTGGCAGGGGTGCCACTTCAGTCCGTTTTTGTGATCCGGGCCGTAGATTCCTGACAGCCGGTGTGCTTGCAGCATGCCTAATTCGGGGGGGTAAATCCAGCGTCTTGTATCAGTGTTTTATGCTGTCGTTAGTTGTATGTGATATGGATCTTGCATTTTATCGATATTAATCGCCGTTTATTTTGATGTTAACAAGATATTTGGCTTCCATGCACTGTTCGTGTAAGGGCTGATGCAGCAGGGTAAAAATTAGCAGGGCCGAGGTGGTGTGTTGCACCTGCATCTGTGCCAGGAAGAGGTCAGGTTCCTCTTCATCAAAGCCGAACACGGGGCGCGAGGGGGTGACCCTGACCGCATCGCGCTGCAGCGTCAGTTCGTTCACCTCAATCCACTCATAGCCCCGGCTTTGCGCCATCTCGCCCGCGCGCTTGAGCACATACTTGCGAGCCGTTTCCCGGTCGATCAGATCGTTACCGACAAACTCCAGCTGCCACTTGTCGGGGCCAAGTTGTGTCTTTGAGAAGCCGGTCCTGCCGTTCCAGAATGACTTTTCGCTGTGATAGGAGGTGGCACAGCCGCCCAGTAGGGTGCCGAACAGGCTGACGACAAGCAGCAGAACATGCAGGGGTGAGCAAAAGGAGAGGAGGAGCGGACGTTGCATCTCGATGGCCGGTTGGCGAAACACCTTGTCACTACAGCACAAACTGATCAGTGAGACAATCGTCGCTCAGGTCATCAACGGGCAGTGCCAGAGACGCGGCACAAAAGAAAAGGCCTTGTCGTTTGACAAGGCCTCTACCGGGGAATTTGGTCGGTGTGAGAGGATTCGAACCTCCGACCCTCTACACCCCATGCAGATGCGCTACCTGGCTGCGCTACACACCGACGGAGTCAGCTCGGCTGACGGGGGCTGAGTTTATGGAGATGCTCCGACCCTGTCAACAGGGGAAATCCCGCTCTGAGACTGTTTGCCTGCTTTGCGAGCAATTGACGCTCAAAGTGCCGCCACAGTGGTTGAATTCGGCCATCGATAGCGCATTTCAGGGGGCGTTGTGACGTATTTTTCAAGGCACCATAAAAAAGCGGCCGCCCTGGAGGCGGCCGTTTGCATCAGTGGTGATCTGATCAGCGGTTGAAGGTCAACCGCTTGCCCAGCACCTGATCGGTGACCTGACCGTTTTGCCAGGCGATCTGGCCATTCACCAGGGTCATCTCCACCGTGCTGTGGAAGCGGTAACCGTTGAAGGGTGACCAGCCACACAGGTAGAGCAGGTTGCTGTCGTTGACCACATAAGGCTTGCCCAGATCCAGCAGCACCAGATCTGCGAAGTAGCCCTCACGAATGTAGCCGCGATCCTGCACCTGGAAGCGCTCGGCTACCGCATGGGATGTCTTCTTGACGATAGTCTCCAGTGAAAACACGCCGTTGTGGTAGAGCTCCAGCAGCGCCAGCATGGAGTGCTGCACCAGGGGGATGCCGGACGGCGCCTTGAAGTAGCTGTTCTGCTTCTCCTCCCAGGTGTGGGGGGCATGGTCGGTGGCAATGATGTCCAGCACGTCGCTCCGCACAGCATCCAGCAGGGCGTGTTGGTCGGCGGCTGTCTTCACCGCCGGGTTGCATTTGATCTGGCTGCCCAGAGTGTTGTAATCCGCCTCGTTGAAGAAGAGATGGTGGACGCATACCTCGGCGGTGATGTTCTTGTCTTTCAGCTCGCTCAAGTCGTGGCTGGCGGTAAAGAGCGACAGCTCCTTGGCGGAGGTCAAATGCAGCACGTGCAGCTTGGCACCGTACTTTTTCGCCAGACCCACCGCCATGCTGGAGGACTTGTAACAGGCCTCGTCATTGCGAATGCGGCCGTGCTCGCGCATCGGTACATCTTCGCCCCACTTGGCGCGGGCCTCATCTTCCAGCACCTTGATGGAGGGGGTGTCCTCGCAGTGGGTGACTATCATCACAGGGCTCTCGCGGAAAATCGCCGCCAGTGTCTCCTGATTGTCCACCAGCATGTTGCCGGTGGACGACCCCATGAACACCTTGACCCCGCAGGACTGCTTGGGATCGAGGCGCTTGATCTCGTCGAGGTTGTCGTTGGTGGCGCCGAGATAGAAGCTGTAGTTGGCGGCGGAGGAGTTGGCGGCTATCTGGTATTTGGCTTCGAGGGCGTCGAGGGTGGTGGTCTGGGGATTGACGTTGGGCATTTCCATGAAGCTGGTGGTGCCACCTGCCACGGCGGCCCGGGATTCACTGGCGATGGTCCCCTTGTGGGTCAGGCCAGGTTCCCGGAAATGGACTTGATCATCGATCATGCCGGGGATGAGGTGGCGGCCTGCCGCATCGATCACAACGGCATCGGGCGCCTCGATATGGGGGGCGATCCGGGCGATCCGTTCCCCTTCAATCAATACATCAGAGGCGTAGATGCGGCCTTCGTTGACCAGGGTGGCATTCTTGATAAGCAATTTGTTCATGGGGGAGTCCAGTTCCTTTGTCAGTGATCGCGGGTCATAATATCGCAAACTGTACTTTCTCTGTAGCAAGGTCTGACTGATGAAGTTATTTGTAAGAGATTTGACCGTGATCGACTCCAGCTACCTGTGCGAACGCCGCGGCATGGTGGGGGAGAGCTGGCTGGTGGACGTCGAGATGAGCGGCGAACTCAACGAGATGAGCATGTTGCTGGACTTTGGTCGGGTGAAAAAGCTGATCAAGTCGATCATCGACGAAGAGGTGGATCACAAGCTGCTGGTGCCGGCCGAGTGCGCCCTGATCCATGTGGCGCATCTGGAGGGGGAGGAGAGCACGGTCGATCTGCTGCGCCCCCAGGGGTCCATTCACCTGCGCTGCCCGACTCAGGGCTTTGCCTTCATACCGGCGCCCCAGGTCGATAAAGAGTCCGTCACCCGCTACCTGCTGGCTGTGCTGGCCCAGCGTCTGCCCGGCAACATCCGGGATCTGTCGGTGACCCTGCGTCAGGAGCAGATCGACGGTGCCTTCTATCACTACAGCCACGGTCTCAAGAAGCACGATGGCAACTGCCAGCGGATCGCCCACGGCCACCGTTCTCCCATCGAAATCCATGTGGATGGGATGCGTGACGGTGAGCTCGAGCTGAACTGGGCCGAGCGCTGGGCCGATATCTACCTCGGCACCGACGAAGACAAGGTGGACCTGAGCGAGCTGAACTTGAGCGATGTCGCCCGGGCCCAACTGGGCGAGCAGCACCTGGGATTCAAGTATGTGGCCCCCCAGGGGCTGTTTCAGCTCGCCATGCCGGCGGCCGAGGTGGAGATGATCGACACCGACACCACCATAGAGCTGCTGGCGTGCTACATAGCCCGTGAAGTGAAAAAAGCGGTGGGTGACAAGTTTGTGAAGGTCGTGGCCTATGAAGGGGTCGGCAAGGGTGCCATCGCCTACGCCTGATCCCACCGCACTGCCACCAGATAAACAAGGCCCCGCCAACAGCGGGGCCTTGTTGTTTCAGCGAGAGAGACTCAGGCGCTGAGCTTGAAGCGCTTGACCAGATTCTCCTGCTGCTCGGCCAGGGCGTCCAGCTGCTGGCTGGTCTCGGCGACCCGTTCAATGCCCTGATAGTTGAGATCCGAAATATCCGAGATGCGGTTGAGGTTGGTGGCGATGTCGGCACTGGTCGCCTGCTGCTGCTCGGCGGCGGAGGCGATCTGGCTCGACATGTCGCTGATGAGCACCACTATGGCCTGCACCTCCTCCATGGCGGTATTGGCGTGGGAGCTCTGATCCACACAGCTGTCCATCTCGCGGGAGCACTCCTGCATCACTGTCACCGCCTTGGCGACCCCCTGTTGCAGGTTCTCGATCATGGTCTGGATCTCGCTGGTGGACTGGGCGGTACGCCCCGCCAGACTGCGCACTTCGTCGGCCACCACGGCAAAGCCGCGGCCCTGCTCGCCGGCACGGGCCGCCTCAATGGCGGCATTGAGGGCCAACAGGTTGGTCTGCTCTGCGATACCGCGAATGACGTCGAGGATATTGCCAATCTGGCCACTCATGGCGCTGACATCGCCTATCACCTTGCCGGTCTGTTGCAACTTGCCTGCCAACTGATGGGTGGTGGTGATGTTGCCCGCCATCACCTTGCGGCCGGTCTCGGAGGCTTTCTCCACGTCCTGTACCCGCTCCAGGGTCTGGTTGGCGGCCTGGGCCACTTCCCGCACCGAGGCTTCCATCTGGGTCATGGCGGCAGCGACCGAGGCGGTCTCCTGGCGCTGTGTTTCCAGATCCGCCCGCACCGATTCCGTGGTGTGGCGATTGTCGTGGGCGGCGCTATTGAGCTGGGTTGAGGCCTGGGAGAGCTGGGTGAGCACATCCCCCATCTGCTGGATCAGCAGGTTGACCTGGCTGCCGAGCTGGCCGAACTCATTTTGGCTCTTGAAACCGACGCGCTGTGTCATGTCCCCCTGGGTCACTTCGGTCAGCACCCGCAGCAGCTCCTTGAGGGGGCGGCGTATGGCTTTGCCCAGTGTGTAGGCCACCAGGATGGCGATGAAAATGGCGATGGCGATGCTGAGCCCCTGGGTCAGGGTGCTCTGGGCTTGCACCTTGCCGGAGGCGCGAATGCTGTTGTTCATCAGCTGCTGGCTCTGATCGGTGATCCCTTCCAGTTTGCTCTGAATGTTGACGATGAGCTGGCTGGCCTGCTTGCTCTGCTCGCGCATGGTCTGCTGCTGCTTCATCAACGCCAGGTATTGGGCAAGCACCCCTTCACTGGAAGTGGTGTCGCGCACGAACCCATGGACGTAGTGCCCCATGTTGTTGTCGAAATCCTTGAGCTCCCCCTGCAGATCCTTGATGGTGCTGTTGAAGCCCTCTATCTGCATCTTGTTGCGTTTGAGCGCCGCCTCTATGGGGGCGGGGATGCTCTGGTTGAGCGCATCCATGGTGGAGAGCTCGATGGCGGAGAGCTTGGTGGTCAAGGTCTCGGACAGCATCTTGATGAAGCTGTCGTCGATGGTGATCATCATGTCGCCGAGGTTTTTCTTGAACTGGGGCAGACTGACCTGAAACTGTCCCTTGGCCTGGTTCACCTTGTGCAGACGGGTGAGCAGGGCCTGGTGTTCGGTGGGTAGCGTCCCGGTCAGCTGCAGATAGTCGCTGACCAGTTTGGTCAGTGTTGCCATGTCACCCTGCAGTTGCGGGTGCGCCGCGGCCTGCTGGCTGAGGGTGGCGAGTGTCTTGTCGACCTGGGCCTTGGCCTGTTGCAGCTCGGCCACTTCGGCCGGGATCTGCTTGGGATCCTGCTCGGTCAACACGTCTGTGAGCCATTTGTTGGCGCTGAGCAGGCTGATCTGGGTCTGGCTGCTGGCGATCACCAGCGGCATGGATTGCCGGGTAACCTGATCCAGCGCCTGATTGAGCTCGCTCTGGCTGCGAAAGGTGAGTACCGAGGTCGCCGCCATCACGGCCACCAGAATGGCAAAGCCTAAATAGACCCTCTGCAAGATGGAGAGGTCTGACATGGATTGTTTCATTATTGTCCCGCTGTATATGCAAAAGTCCCTTGCCTGAATACCCCGTCCATTTGATACCCTGCTATCACCCTGGGCGAGCGACGTCGGCAGACGTCCTCCGGCTATCGGTATTTTTAACAATAACTGAAGAGAATGGGACAACGGCTGTGTCAAATATCGGCTTGTGTCACACTTGACCGGCCCTGACGGCAACTTTGGGAGCCGCTTGAGGTGGGTTTAGAATTTTCTTTTTCATATAAGGGAGTTATCCATGGCGCAAGAAACCATTTTCAGCAAAATCATCCGTAAAGAGATCCCCGCCGACATCCTTTATCAAGACGATTTGGTGACCGCATTCCGGGACATTCAACCCAAGGCCAAGACCCATATCCTGATAGTGCCGAACGTGCTGATCCCCACCGTCAACGATGTAGAGCCCGAGCATGAGCTGGCCCTTGGCCGCATGTTCACGGTGGCACGCAAGCTGGCCGCCGATGCCGGTATCGCCGAGGATGGCTATCGCCTCATCATGAACTGCAACCGCCACGGCGGGCAGGAGGTCTACCACATCCATATGCATCTGGTGGGTGGTCAATCCCTGGGGCCGCTGCTCTGCCGGTGATGAGTCCGTTTCCCCGTCTGGCCGGTCTGTTGCTGGCCAGTACCCTGCTGGGGGGCTGCGCCTCCCAGTGGCAGGATATGTTCGTCTCCTATTCCGATCAGATGGTGCCCCTGCGCAACCAGCTGCTGCTGGGACACGCCGCCGAGGCCCTGCCCGAGGTGCGTGAATCCACCCTGGGTGATGACACCTATGTGCTGGACCGGCTGGAGCAGGGGCGCATCGCCTGGCTGGCCGGGCAGGATGCGGGCAGCAAGCAGGCCTTTGCCGCCGCCGACAGCCGCCTCGAGTGGGAAGACAATCAGGCCGAGTATCGGCTGAGCCAGGGCCTGAGTCAGGCGGGCAGCCTGCTTACCAACGATCAGAGCATGGCCTACCTGACGCCGGATTATGAGCGCACCATGCTGCATCACTATCTGGCGCTTAATTACCTGCAACGGGGGGATGCCGACGGCGCGCTGGTGGAGGTACGCCGTGCCAACCAGGTGCAGGAGCGGGCCTTCAAGGCGCGAGCGGGGGAGGTAAGCAAGGCCCGGGAAAAAGGCGCCGAAGCCAGCACAGAGCGCAATATGCGCCAGCTCATGTCGCGCGGGGCACCGGACCTGGATCGGCTGATCGGCAAGGTGAAAAACGGTTTTCAGAACGCCTACACCTTCTATTTCTCCGGCGTGCTCTATGAGGCGGCCGGGGATCTCAACGACGCCTGGGTCGACTATCAGCGGGGTTACCAGATAGCGCCGGACAACCAGAGCCTGCAGGACGCCTTGCTGCGTCTGGCACGGCTGCGTGGCTCGCCGGATGAGCTGAAAGAGACCGAGAAAAAGGTGGGCCGCAAAGCGCCGCTGCTTGCCAAGGATCAGGGTCAGCTGGTGGTGTTGTTTGAAGATGGGCTGATCCCGGCGCGGCGGGAGCTGTTCCTGCCGCTGCCCATTTCTACCTCCAGCGGTGATTTTCGTACCTTTACCGTGGCCGTCCCCTATTACGACAATAGAGCCAGTCAGACTGGTCCCCTTGTGGTCTCGGTTGGCAAGCGAATCGAGCAGACCAGCGAGCTGGTGCGATTGGAAGCGCTGGCCGCCAAGGATCTGCAGGAGCGACTGCCGGGCATGCTGACCCGTCAGGCGCTGCGGCTGGTGGCCAAGGAGCAGTTGAGGCGCACAGCCGCCAAGGAGGGAGGTGATGTGGGCAATATTCTGGTGGGCATCTTCAACACCCTTTCTGAGCGGGCCGATACCCGCAGCTGGCTGACGCTGCCTGCTCAGGCATCCAGCTGGCAGGGCATGCTGCCGGCAGGCGAGGTGCAACTCACTCTGGGGGCGGGGAGTGCCATGCGCCAGTTGCCGCTCACCATACATGGCGGACGCACCACCCTGGTGTGGGTGCAACGGCTCGGCGCTGGCCTGACTACCCGGGTGATGCCGCTCTAGGTACGCACTCAAACGACAATGACACCCATGACTGATCGGTTGGGCCCCTGTGGCCGCCGGCTAAGGAGATCAAGATGAAAGCATACGGGTTGGCCCTGGGGTTGGTTATGCTGCTGGCAGGCTGCGCTACCAATACGTCCGGCGTGGCGCTCTATGGCGCAGCGGGCGTGGCACCTGTGCAGGAGCAGCATCAGAACGTCAATGTGACCCTGACCGAGCTGAGCCGGCGCGAGCAAAACGGCCTGCTGCAGGTCAATGTGGCCGCTGCCAGTACCCAGCGTGGCGACAACAAGCTGCAATATATGTTCTATTGGTATGATGAGGCGGGGCAGGAAGTGGCCAGTGATGGTCGCGGCTGGACACCCATCAAGCTCCACGGCTATCAGAGCCGCACCCTGTCTGCTCTGGCGCCGAGCCCGGCCGCTCAGGGATACCGGATTTATGTACGCGAAGTGATTGAGGAATCCAACTGATGAAAATGAATCATGCCCTGCTGATATTGAGCGGCGCCCTGCTGCTTGGCGGCTGTTCCAGTACCACCGTCAGCTATGGCGACCCCACCGAAACCGAGACGGTGACCGTGGATTACGGCTCATCGGATCTGCAGGCCATTGCCGACAAGATGGCGGATTCCATGCTCGCTTCACCGGCGACCAGCGAGATCACTGCAGGTGGTCGTCCCGTTATGTTCATGGACTCCATCCGCAACAAGACCTCGGAGCACATCGATACCGAAGCCATCACGGATACCATCCGCACCAAGTTGCTGCGCGTTGGCAAGTTCCGCTTCGTCGACATGAGCAAGGTGGCCGCGGTCAAGCAGCAGCTTGAATACCAGCAGAGCAGCGGCATGGTGGATCCTGCCTCCATGGTGCGTCTGGGCAAGCAGACCGGTGCCCGCTACATGGTCTATGGCAACCTCAGCAGCATCGTCAAGGACAACGGCAAGGTGAAGGACGTTTACTACCAGATGACCATGAACCTGATGGATCTGCAAAACGGCGAACTGCTGTGGGCCGACCAGAAAGAGATCCGCAAACAGGCGAAGAAATCCACCTTTGGCTGGTGATCTGGCAGAGCTCGAGCTGCTGGCCAGCCTGCCCGTCCCCTGGTGCTCGGGGCGGCTGGAATCCCTGGCCAGTGGCCTGACCAACTGCAACTATCGACTGCGCCTCCCCTCGGGGCGCAGTCATTTTTTGCGGCTTGGTCACCCCGACCCCTATCGGCTTGGCATCGACAGAGCCACAGAGTGGCAGCTCTATCAGGGCGCCATGGCACAAGGGCTGGCGCTGCCCTGCCACCACAGTGAACCCGCCACCGGTTTGATGTTGCTGGACTGGTGCGACGAGCCAAACTGGGCCGAGGCGCCACCCCCCTTGGCCGAGCAGCCCGGTCTGCTGGCTGAGGTGCTGGTGCGACTGCACCGGCTGCCTGTGCCCGCCGTCGTGATGGCGGTGCGGGCTCATGCCGCTGGTTATCGCGGCCGTCTGGCCCGGATCCCTGAGTGGTTGCCTGCGCTGGAGCGTGCGCTGCTTGCCAGCCGCGAGCCTGACGACTGCTGGCTCCCTTGCCATCACGATCTCAATCCGGCTAATTTGTTGGGGTCGCGCCCCTGGGTCATCGACTGGGAGTATGGCGCCGCCGGTCACCCCGGTTTCGAGGTCGCCAGCATACAGCGCACCCACGGCTGGGATGACGAGCGGCGAGCGGCACTGGAACAGCGCTATCTTGAGCGGGCAGGGAGGACGCTGGGAGCAAAGGGCTTTCAGAGTCAGGCCTTCTTGCCCTGGGTCGATTACATTGGCCTGCTGTGGGCCCTGCTGATGGCCGAGCAACAAGCCGAGCCTGATTATCAGGCCCTGATCGACATGAATCGTCAACGTTTGGAGTAGTGCATGATGACCACCTTTTCCTGGCGTCAGCCCCGCAGCTGGAGTCTGTTGTTGCTCTGCCTGCTGCTGGTGGGCTGTTCCACCCGCGTTGTCTATTACTGGCTGGACGTGGCCATCGTCTGGCAGCTGGATGATTACTTCTCGCTGGATTCTAGCCAGAAGCGCTTGCTGGATCATGAGGTAAAAGGGCTGATGGCCTGGCACCGTCAGCACGAGGTGCCCCGTTATGCCAATGATCTCGATGCCCTGGCCAAGGCGGTCGCGAGCCCCATGAGCCCGGCGCAGGTTTCCCGCCATCTGGATGCGGCCCAGCAGAGCCTGACTCGTACCCTGGAGAACACGGTTCCCCGTGCCGTTCGGCTGGCCCGCACCCTGACCGAAGACCAGGTGGCCATGTTCATGAAGGACAGGCTTACCCGTCAGGCCGAGCGGGAGCAGGACTTTGCCCGCAAGCCCAAGGCCGAGATGCTCAAGGAGTTCACCGACAAGATGAACGAGCGACTGGTGTTCTGGATTGGCGAAGTGAAACCGGCGCAGGCGCCTTTGGTGGCGCAGTGGGTGGAGTGGCAGTATGAGCTGCAAGCCCCCTGGCTGGAGTTCCAGACCGCCTGGACCAAGGAGCTGGCCCGGTTGATGAAGCAGCGCCAGAGCCCGGACTTCGGTGCCCAGCTCACCGCCCTGTTGCAGCAGGGGGATGGGCTCATGGATGGCCGTTTCACCGGCTACACGGATCAATCCCGCCAGCGTACCGTCAACTGGCTGAGCGCCTTGAGCCAGTCGCTGGATATCTCCCAGCGCGCCCATCTTTACTCCCTGCTCAAGGACTATGCCCGGGACTTTAGAAAGATGTCCGAGGGGTAAGCGCAGGGGGGCATTGCAAGGTCAGCGCGGCGAGGTGATGCGCCTTGCCGCCTTGTCCTTGGCGGGCCTCTGTGGTAGTTTGCCCTTTCTATAATTTGGGAATTAACTTTTTGAGCCTGCTGGACAAAGTGAAACTGGCGCTGATGACACTGCTCATCTCGCTCACTCTGTTGCTCTCTACCGTCTCGGTGGAGGGGCTCGAGGTATCCGCTCATCCGTCTGCCAGCCAGCACGCTCAAGTGATGAATGATGCCGGCACAGGCGAGCCGTCAGACAGCTCGCGGGCGCTCCACAGTGCCAGTGACAGCGATGACGGCATCGTCAAGTTTGTCGGATCCCACCAGAATCACCTGTTGCGTCTCGAGCACTCCCTGCGCAGCGATAGTCAGCCCGGCCGCGTTGTTTACGAGCTGATCATGAGCTGGTCGCAGCAGGCGATCCTGTTGCTGCTGTGCGGCCTGCTGTTCTACGCCGTCCTCTACTCCCCCAAAAACAGTTTCCGCGACCGCTTTGCCACCATTCATCGGCACAGGTTGCAACGCCAACACCTGCAATATCGCTTCTCCCAGAGCTACCTCGCCTGATCCCGATGGGGTCCGGTCTTACTGCACAGCCTCATCGCCTCCCGTAAAGCCTGCTCACCGCGCGTGAACAGGCTCACTGTCTCATTTGTATTTTCTTGCGTGCCGTTCACCTTTTTGGTGTGCGTGCCCGCCGCCTTCTCCTGACAGAGGCTTTTGCCATGAGAAAAAAGAGTCGTATCACCCTGAACCGCATGAGCAAGTGGCAGTACGCCCTGCTGCTGCTCATGCTGTTCACTTTCGCGTTTTACTCCCTGCCTACCTTCTTCGGTGAGCAACCCTCACTGGGCCTGCACGGCCAGACCAGCCTGACCGAAGCGCAGCGCACCCTGCTGGCCGACAACCAGATAGCGCCGGTCAAACAGGTACAACAAAAAGAGCGGGTCGAACTGGTGTTCAGCAGCCAGTCTGAACAGCAAAGGGCCAAGCAGCTGCTGGAGCAGCAAGGCTATGACAGCGCCGCCCTGACCCTGGAGTTCTATTCCAATGCCCCGACCTGGATCAGCCAGCTCGGCGCGGCTCCCATCAAGCTCGGGCTGGACTTGCGTGGCGGCTCCCAGCTGCTGATCGGGGTCGATCTCAGCTTCGTGGTGGACAACCAGACCAGAAACCTGGTGGACATGCTGCGCAGCCAGTTCCGTGAAGCGCGCCTGCGGGGTGCCAACGTGGCCCGGGTGAGCGAGGGTGAGGTGCGGGTCATACTGCCCGAGGTGGCCGATCAGGCTCCCTGGCTCAACATCATCAAGGATTCTGCCGGTACCCGACAGGATCAGTGGACCCTCAATCGCAGCGGCAACGAGCTGCGACTGGTGATGAGCGAGGCCGAGCGCACCCTCTTGGCCAATAACGCCGTGACCCAGAACCTGTCGATCCTCAAAAAACGGATCAACGAGCTAGGCATCGTCGAAGCCTCGGTCCAGCGTCAGGGCCAAGATGGCATTCGCATCGAGCTGCCAGGGGTCCACAATCCCAAGCAAGCCAAGGAAGTGATAGGCGCCACGGCGTCACTCGCCTTCTATCAGGCCCAGCCGGAGAGCCGCTTCTTCATGGCGGATCGCAACGGTCAGGCGGTCGGCATGGCGCGCAAGCCGGTACTGACCGGTGAGCACATAGTCGATGCGCGGGCAGGTATGGGGGAGATGGGACAACCCCAGGTGAGCATAGTGCTCGACACCCTGGGTGGCAGCAAGATGAACCAGTTCAGCCGCCAGCATGTGGGCAGCGCCATGGCCACCGTCTTCACCGAATACAAGACCAATGCCCAGGGCAAGCTGCGTGCCCAGAGCGAAGTGATCAACGTCGCCACCATACAGACTGCCCTTGGCAACCAGTTCCGCATCACTGGCCTTGCCAGCGTACCCGAAGCCCAGGAACTGGCCATGCTGCTGCGGGCTGGTGCCCTCACAGCGCCGCTGAAGATCCTGGAGGAGCGCTCAATCGGGCCGACCCTGGGGCTGCAAAATATCGAGGCTGGCTTCACCGCGCTGGCGTTCGGTATGGCGGGCATGATGCTGTTCATGATGGCCTGGTATCGCAAGTTTGGCTGGGTTGCCATCACGGCGCTCATCGCCAACCTGCTGATGCAGGTGGGCATGCTGGCCGTGCTGCCGGGAGCCGTACTGACCCTGCCGGGGATCGCCGGTCTGGTGCTCACGGTCGGCATGGCGGTGGATACCCACGTGCTGATCTTTGAGCGGATCAAGGACCGCCTGCGTGAAGGGGGCAGCCTTGCCAATGCCATCGACTTTGGCTATCGCTCGGCGTTTCGCACCATTTTCGATGCCAACATCACCACACTGATCTGTGCCGTTGTGCTCTACTCCATCGGCTCTGGTCCGCTGCAGGGCTTCTCCATCACCCTGATCCTGGGCCTCATCTCCAGCATGGTGACCGGTATCTGGGGTACTCGCGCCATCATCAACCCCTTGTGGGGCAAGAGCAGCGCCAAGCTGCTGAGGGTGTGACCATGATTTGTGCATCCAATCCGAGCCATAGCGCCGCACGGCTGAGCCAACTCAACGTCTGCGCCACGCGCTTCCCAGCGGGAAGCATGAGTCACCTGTTGCCGAGGGTAGAACAATGCTGAGAATGATCGTTGCCATGGGCCTGACCCGCTGGCGTTACATTGGATTATGGATTTCCGTGTTGCTGACAGTGGCGAGCATAGCCGTGCTGGCCATCAACGGCCTGGAGCTCGGGCTCGACTTCACCGGCGGTATCTTGCTGGAGTTTCGTATCCAGACATTGAAAGAGGCCCATGAACTCAACACCCTGTTGAGCGCGCCGCTGGCAGGGGCCATCGAACTGAATGGCGCCGGCATTCCGGGAGAGTGGCTCATCAAGCTGCCGCCTCACGAGCTGCCCTGGCCGGCCGAGGAGCTGGCGGTCATGCTGGGTCAACAGCTGAATGTGCCGGTAGAGCTGCTGCGCACCACCATAGTCGGCCCCCAGGTGGGCGCCGAGCTGTTCCAGCAGGGGATGCTGGCGGTACTGGTGGCCTCACTGGCCATCTCCGCCTACCTGGCGGTACGGTTCGAGTGGCGCCAGGCCATCGGCATCCTGATCTCTGTGCTGCACGATGGTCTGGTGGCAATAGGGCTGCTGGCGCTGTTCCACATCGAGTTTGACCTCAACGTGATCGCCGGCCTGATGGCGGTGATCGGTTACTCGCTCAACGACAGCATCGTCATCTCGGACCGGCTGCGGGACATCTTGAGCTCACGCACCAAACTCTCCATCTACGAGTGCTCGGATGTGGCGATCAAGGCGACCTTCAGCCGCACCATGATCACCTCGGGGACCACCCTCTTTACCGTGGGAGCCCTGCTGCTGTTCGGGGGGGATGCCTTGTTCGGCTTCGCCTTCACGTTGTTTACCGGCGTCCTGGTGGGTACCATCTCTTCCATCACGGTAGCATCGACCGTACAGGAGCTGCTGGGACTCACGCCCCAGGCGTACCAGAAAAAAGAGGAAGAGCTGGCGGAAGCGGCATGACCTGACTCGCCAGCCCTTGCAGGCAAAACGGGTTGTTGGGCAATGTGCTCAGGGGATCCAATCCTTGGCCCGTTTTGTGACAGGTGTGAATAACAAGAGGGAGGCATTGTGCCTCCCTCTTTGTTTATTGGCTGGCGGGTATGACCCAGCGAGCTGGCCTGCTGTTTATCCAGCATTGTGTTCAGGTACAGACATAGGGCATGTGCTGAACGGCACTGCCACCGGCTGGGAGCGTGGCAAAGTCCCGAATAAGTGCAATGTCATGGGAATAGCGGGGCGCTTCTCTGATCTGGGATATAACCACAAAAAATGACATGGTTCTGTTTGAATTCACGTCGGTGAATGGTTACACACATCCCAGTTTGAAAATAAAATTTGATCCCTTGGTGAACTGGATATAAGACTTATTCTGCACGGGTCTCACAAGGAAGATAAAATGAAAAATGGAAGAGCAGTATGGTTAAATATTTTAACCATCATAGGGTCAGTCATGTTCGCTGTTCAAACGGAAGCCGCAGTACCTTACGTCAACTATCACCATACGGTTACGCAGCCGGATGGTTCGACACTTGAGTTGATCCTCAATGGTTCAACTCTTTACGCAGATCAACGAACTAAAGATGGCTATCCGGTTATCTATGACAATACCCTGAAAGGTTACGCTTATGCCAAGCTTTCAGAAAATGAAGAGATGTTTGAGTCGACCGGAATTCTGGTTACCGAATCGAATGGTATTAGCACCAGGTCCATACAGAAGGACACTGATATTCCTCAACATGCCAAGCGTTCTATCGTGCAACGTAACGCCAAGCAATTACAAGTTTTACAATATCAAGCCCAATCACCCAAAATCAGTGGTTTTGCCAATCAATATGCCAATGTAACAGGTAATGTTCGAGGGTTGACCATATTGATTCAATTTCCTGATGAATCCGGCTCCATTCCATCCAGTGAGGTCATCAACTACACCAACCAAATCGGTTACACAGGCCATGGAAATGCACAATCAATCAGGGACTATTTTCGTGCCGTGTCTGGTAATAAATTGGACTATACCAATACTGTGGTTGGATATTATACGGCCAAGAAATATAAGTCCTACTACACAGACCCCACGATAACCTATGGTGCCAGAGCAAGAGAGTTGATCGTCGAAGCGCTGGATTGGCTTGAATACACCGAAGGTTTCGACTTTTCGACCATCTCGAAAGATAGTAACGGCGATATTCGTGGTTTGAATGTGTTCTATTCTGGCAGTACTGGTGGTGGCTGGGCTCAGGGCCTATGGCCTCATCAAGGTGGCTTGAACCGCTGGTGTGCCGATGGGGTCTGTGCATCCAAATACCAGATCTCCAACATGGATAGCAGTTTATCTATCGGGACCTTCATCCACGAGTCAGGACACCTGTTGTTCGGCTGGCCTGATCTTTACGATTACGATGGCAGTTCAGGAGGATCCGCTGGCTCGCACTGCATTATGGGATATGGCGGTGTAACCGGTAACAGACATAAAAAACCAGTTCCACCCAATGGCTACTTTCGCTCACTGAGTGGCTGGGAAACGATCACTGAGCTCAATCCTGCGGTTAATAGCAATGCACCTTCAGGTCTATTGAGTCACCAGGCTAACAGCAACACACTATACCGCTGGTCCAACCCGAATAAAGCCGGTGAAGCTTTTTATATAGAGACAAGAACTCAGACCGGGCAAAATCAGTATATGCCAGGGCAAGGTCTGATTGTATGGCATGTTGATCCTGATGGCTCCAATAATAATGAGTGGTATCCATATGTTCAGATGGAACATGCGGACGGGAATCGTGACCCAGAGAAAAATATTAATCTTGGTGATGCTTATGATATGTATCATGCTTCTGGGAAAGACACGTTTGGTGATACTCAACCCAATGCGCTGTCCAGTCGAGGAACCAACTCACGCTGGTGGAGTGGTGCTGATTCAGGGTTGGAACTGACGAATATTAGCGCTGTCTCAAGTCGAATGACATTCGACATCGGTGGTGATGGTAATTCAAATCAAGAAAATTACTCAGGTTATCTGAGTGGGAAAGGCGTTAGTCATATCATTCCGAATGGCAGCTGGTTTCAATATGATGGTGGAACCCTGTATGGTGTGTTGACCGGTCCCGGCAATGCTGACTTCGATTTGTCACTGGAAAAATGGCAGAACAGTACCTGGATATCTGTGGCAACATCCACCAGCGTCACCTCGAATGAAGCGATTAACTATGTTGCAAGCAGTGGTTATTATCGGTTTAAAGTTTATTCTTATAATGGCGAGGGGAACTATAACTTTACGTTGAAAAAATAGATTCTTGTCATGAATATAAAGGATCTTAATAAACACATGAATAGCATGTGTCGACTAAAATTCTATTCTGAATCTGTTGGCTTCATCTGCTGACAATCACATTAATCCGAAACCAGCCAAGCTGGTTTCGGATTTTTTTCATATCTGGAAGATGGCCAATGGTGCCTGACACAAGGGGCATTGGCTATCAGGGCGGGTTAGCGCAAGACCACGTTCTGCAAGCCCTGCACCAGGCTGATGACCGGTTGGGGATAGATGCCCATGGCCACCACCATGATGGCGGAGAGCAGTACCACCAGCCCGCCCGAGGAGAGGGCCCAGTCGCCCCTGGCGTCACGCATCTGCATGCCGGGTTCGCGCATATAGAGGGTGACCATGACCCTCAGGTAGTAGTAGAGCCCCAGGGCGCTGCCGAGCACTATGGCGCCAGAGAGCCACCACAGCCGGGCTTCGACCGTTACGCCAATAAGATAGAACTTGCCGATAAAGCCCAATGTCATGGGAATACCGGCCAGGGAGAGCATCATCACTGTCAGCACTGCGGTCAGGTAAGGACGGTGCCAGAACAGGCCGCGATAGCTGTGCAGGGAGTCCGCATCCTTGCCGCGATACGGGCTGGACATCATGCTGATGACGCCGAAGGCACCCAGGCTGGTGAACAGGTACATCAACAGGTAGACACCGGCGGCTTCCACCGGTATCTGGCCGAGGCGGCTCGCCACCACCACTGCCAGCAGATAACCAAAATGGGCGATGGAGGAGTACCCCATCATCCGCTTGATGTTGGTTTGCAGCAGCGCCAGCAGGTTGCCGATGACGATGGAGATAACTGCCATGGCCGCCAGCAACCAGTGGATCATGGGATCCGCCGCCGCCGGTACCGCCAGATAGAATCGCAGCAGCACGCAGAACACGGCTATCTTGCTGACGGTGGCGAGGAAAGTGGCCACCGGCGCCGGTGCGCCTTCATAGACGTCGGGTGTCCAGAGGTGGAAGGGAGCGAGCGACAGCTTGAAACCAAAGCCGACCAGCATCAACCCGAGACCGCCCATCAGCAGTGGATGATGGGCCGGGCTCTGTGCCAGGGTCAGCCCCAGATCACTGAAGCTCAGGCTGCCTGCCTGGGCATAGAGCAAGGCCATGCCGAACAGCAGAAAGGCGGTGGCGGCGGCGGAGAGCACCATGTACTTGATGCTGGCTTCCAGCGAATGGCGCTCGCGGTAGGCGTAACCCACCAGACCGAACATGGGCAGGGTCAGCATCTCGATCCCGATGAACAGCGACGCCAGATGACGGGAGCCGGCCAGCACAAGCCCGCCTATGGTAGCGATCACCAGCAGCAGGTAGAACTCTTCCCGGTTGTCCGGATAACCCTTGAGCCAGGAGCGACCGAAGGTACAGGTTGCAAGCGCGCCGACCAGTACCAGTCCCATGTAAAAGATGGCGTAGCCATCGATCTGCAGCAGGGGAGTGATCCCTTGGTCACCCTGTGCCATGACGATGGGCAGTGAGAAGAGCGTCAGGTTCAGGCCCGTGATGGTGACGATGAAGGCGGTGTCGTCACAGCGCCGCCAGGCGATGGCCAGCATCAGGGCCACCATGGTCCCCGTGGTCAGCAGCAGGGGCAAGAGCGCCAGCAGTTGAGAAGCGGTGAAGGTCATTGCAGTGCTCCTGTCGTGTGCAAGAAAGGCAACAGGGTGGGCCGTTGAGAGGAAGGTGTCATTGCAAGGCTCCTGCGGATGGCAGTGCGTACCAGTGCAGCACGCTCATCAGGCTGCTGCCAGCGGTATCGAGAATGGGCTGGGGATAGACACCGAGCAGTACCAGCAGGCCGGCTATGGTCATCATCATCACCAGTTCGCGGCGATCCAGCCCCTTGAGCATGGTGGTCTCTTTGGGCGCACCGAAGCAGGCCCGTTGCAGCATGATGAGGGAGTAGACGGACGCCAGCACCAGCCCGAAGGTGGCGATGACAGTGATGACGGGGGCGACCTGGAAACTGCCGATCAGGATCAGGAACTCGCCGACGAAGTTGCCGGTGCCCGGCATGCCAAGGGAAGCCACCGAGAAGAACAGCATGACGCCGGGCAGGTAACGCAGTCGGCCCCAGAGGCCACCCATCAGGCGCAAATCCCGGGTATGCAGCCGCTCGTAAAGCTGACCACACAGGATGAAGAGGCCAGCGGCAGAGAGTCCGTGAGCAATCATCTGCACCACGGCACCTTGCAATGCCAGTTCGCTGCCTGAGTAGATGGCGATCATCACAAAGCCCATGTGGGAGATGCTGGTGTAGGCCACCAGCCGCTTGATGTCGGTCTGGGCAAAGGCCACCAGGGCGCCGTAGATGATGCCAATGAGACCCAGCGCCATGGCGTAGGGGGCAAATTCGGCAGAGGCCTCCGGAAACAGGGGCAGGGCAAAACGCAGCAGGCCGTAGGCAGCGGTTTTGAGCAAGATGCCTGCCAGGTCAACCGAGCCTGCGGTCGGCGCCTGACTGTGGGCATCCGGCAGCCAACCGTGCAGTGGCACCAGCGGCATCTTGACCGCGAAGGCGATGAAGAAGCCCAGCATCAGCAGCCACTGGACACCCGTGCTCATGGGCGTGTGGAGCAGATCCTCGTAGTTAAAGGTGAAGACGCCGGTGGCGGCATGGTGGGTCAGCACCAGACCCAGGATGGCGACCAGCATGATGAGGCCGCTGACCTGGGTGTAGATGAAGAACTTGGTGGCGGCGTTGATCCGTGACTTGCCATCGGTGACCGAATGGCCCCACAGCGCGATCAGGAAGTACATGGGAACCAGCATCATCTCCCAGAAGAAGAAGAACAGGAACAGGTCCACGGCCATGAAGACACCGAGCACGCCCCCCAGGATCCAGAGCAGGTTGAGGTGGAAGAAGCCGATGCGCTGCACTATCTCCTTCCAGGAACAGAGGATGGCCAGCACCCCGATAAAGCAGGTGAGCATCACCATCAACAGGGAGAGGCCATCCACCGCCAGGTGCAAGGAGATGCCAAAGCGGGGGATCCAGGGCAGTTGCAGCTCGGCGGCCCAGACGGGCACGCCGGTCTGGTTGATCAGGGTGAAGTCACCGCTCCACCAGATGGCGCAGGAGAGCAACAGGCAGGCGCTCATCGACAACAGGGCAACCCAGCGTACGAATTGCTCACCAAGGCGCTCCATCTGCCAACAGAGCAGACCGCCGATGAAAGGAATTAACAAGATCCAGAGTAAGGTCACGATATCAGCTCTCGTTTATGTGCGAGTAATGGTACTAGTCCGCGTTCAGGGGCCGCATGGGATCAGCCAAGCAGCAACAGAGCCAGGATCAGGGTGGCACCCATCCCCATGGAGGCGGCATACCAGCGCAACTTGCCGGAAACGGTCCAGACCAACAGCTGGTGGCCGCGCTGTGCCAGCCAGGCGGGCAGGTTCATCATCCAGTCCAGCGGGTCCTTGCCAAGCAGTCGGGTCCCCAGCAGATAGGGTTTGACCCACAGCCGTTCATACAAGCAGTCAAAGCCCCAGGCATTGAACCAGAGGGTGCTGAGCAGCCGGCCCGGCGCACTGGATGCAATCTTGTTTGCCAGGCGTCGTTCGCCGAGGAACAGGAAGGCCGCCAGGGCAATGCCCGCGATGGCAACAATGCCTGAGACGATCTCCAGGGTATGGCGACCCGCTTCGATATTGTCTCCCGGCCCGGCTGGCAGTACTCCGGCCAGTGGCGGCACTATCAGGGCCCCAATACCTGTGGAGAGCACCAGCAACACCAGCAGCGGCAGCTGGTGGGCCAGACCGTGACCGGCATGGGCTTGCGTCTGCACCTTGCCGTGGAAGGCGATGAAAATGAGGCGGAAGGTATAGAGCGAGGTCAGGAAGGCGCCCACCAGACCCGCCCACAACAGGGGGGTCTGGCCGGATGCCTGCACCTGCCACAGGATGGCGTCTTTACTGTAGAAACCGGCGGTCACCAGCGGCAATGCAGCCAGCGCCGAGCCTCCCACCAGGAAGCAGGCATAGACCAGTGGCAAGCTTTTGCGCAGGCCCCCCATCTTGAAGATGTTCTGCTCATGGTGACAGGCAACGATGACGGCACCGGCGGAGAGGAACAAGAGCGCCTTGAAGAAGGCGTGGGTCATCAGATGGAAAATGGCCCCTTCCCAGGCACCGACCCCGAGGGCCAGAAACATGTAACCGATCTGGCTCATGGTGGAGTAGGCGAGGATCCGCTTGATGTCGGTCTGCACCAGGGCTGCGAAACCGGCCAGCACCAGGGTAATGGCACCGACCAGCGCCACCAGATGCAGGATCTCGGGGGTCAGCAGGAAGAGGCCGTGGGTGCGGGCAATCAGGTAGACACCGGCGGTCACCATGGTGGCGGCGTGGATGAGGGCCGAGACCGGGGTCGGGCCTGCCATGGCATCCGCCAGCCAGGTTTGCAGCGGCAGCTGGGCAGATTTGCCGACCGCACCGCCCAGCAACATCAGGCAGGCCAGGGAGAGGGCAGGGGAGCCCTCGGCAAACATGACGGGGGCACGCACCAGCAGCTCGTGGATGTTGAGGGTGCCCAGCTCCCGGTAAAGGATGAAGAGGCCGATGGCGAGGAAGACGTCGCCAACCCGGGTCACCACGAACGCCTTGAGGGCGGCAGCCCCGTTGGCCGGGTTGCGGTAGTAGAAGCCGATCAACAGGTAGCTGCACAGCCCCACCCCTTCCCAACCGAGGTAGACAAACAGCAGGTCATCGGCCAGCACCAGAAACACCATGCTGGCGATAAAAAGGTTGGTATAGGTGAAGAAGCGGGAATAGCCCTCTTCCCCGCGCATGTACCAGGAGGCGAACAGGTGGATGAAGAAACCCACCCCTGTCACTACCCCCAGCATGGTCAGCGACAGGCCGTCCAGTGCGAGGCGGAAGCTGGGACTGAAGTTGCCCACCGCCATCCATTGCCACAGGGTCTGGGTATAGACGCCGCCGACCGGCATGGCAGTGAGGAAATCGACGCCGACCCACAGGGTGATGAGGGCCGACAACCCTATGCTGCCAACCCCGATCAGGGCCGAGGTGCGCTCGCCGAAACGGCCGATGGAGAAGGCCAGCACCAGCCATCCCAGCAGCGGAAATAGAAACGTCAGGTATAAGAGGCTCATCCGCGCATCTCGCTCACAGTGTCCACGTTGAGGGTGTGGTAACGACGATAGAGCAGCAGTAACAGGGCGAGGCCGATACTGGCCTCCGCTGCCGCCAGAGAAATCACCAGTATGTACATGATCTGGCCATCGGCCTGGGCCCAGCGGCTGCCAGCCACCACGAACGCCAGCGCCGAGGCATTCATCATGATCTCGATACTCATGAGAATAAACAGCAAGTTACGGCGGATCAGCAGACCGCATAACCCGATGCAGAACAGGATCGCAGCCAGCAGAAGGCCGTGTTCCATTGGAATGCCATTCATAGCGGTCCTCCTTCTTGTGACGAACGTGATGAGGCGCGGGGGACAGAAAGCACCTCGCCGCTCTTGTCTTCACGACCCAGATGGTAGGCGGTCACCAGACCCGCCAGCAGCAGGATGGAGGCCAGCTCCACCGCCAGCACATAGGGGCCGAACAGGGCTATGCCCACCTCTTTCGCACTGACGTCACTCAGACCAAGCTGACCACCGGTCACGCCCAGGATGCCGTAGGCCAGAAAGCCGAGCAGGATGAGAGAGAGCAGGGCGGGGCCACCCCAGGTCATGGGGGTGAGCCACTTCTTCTCCTGGGCCTGGGACGACCCCAGGTTCAGCATCATCACCACGAACACGAACAGCACCATGATGGCGCCCGCATAGACGATCACCTGCAGGGCGCCCGCGAAAGAGGCCCCCAGGCAGAAGAAGATCATGGCCACGGCGATGATCGAAATGATGAGATTGAGCAGCGCATGCATGGGATTGCTGGTGCTGATCACCCGCAGCGTGCTGTAAACGGCGACCAGGGCCGCGGCATAAAATGCCAGTTCCATGATTGACTCCTCAGGGCAGCAGGCTTTTGACATCGATGGGTTTGGCTTCGTGCTCGGCATCCCCTTTCGGCTTGCCGTCGATGGCCATCCCGCTCATGCGATAGAAGTTGTAGTCCGGGTATTTGCCGGGCCCGCTGATCAGCAGATCTTCTTTCTCATACACCAGATCCTGGCGGCGGTATTCCCCCATTTCGAAATCCGGCGTCAGCTGGATGGCGGTAGTGGGGCAGGCTTCTTCGCACAAACCGCAGAAGATGCAGCGGGAGAAGTTGATGCGAAAGAACTCGGGATACCAGCGGCCATCGTCGCGTTCGGCTTTTTGCAGCGAGATGCAACCGACCGGGCAGGCCACGGCGCACAGGTTGCACGCCACGCAGCGCTCGTCACCGTCCGGATCACGGGTCAGTACGATACGACCACGGTAGCGGGGCGGGCTATAGACGGATTCCTCCGGATAGCTCAGGGTCTCGCGGGGACGCCAGGCATGGGAGAACACCATGCCCAGGCTACGTAACTGGGTGCCGACACCCTTGATGATGTTAATGATTTTCATAGTCGTGCCTCACTGCACATTTATCAGCACCACAGCGCCGGTGATCAGCATATTGACAAGGGTCAACGGCAAGCAGACTTTCCAGCCAAACGACATCACCTGGTCAAAGCGCGGCCTTGGCAAGGAAGCCCGCAGCAGGATGAAGAACACCATGAAACAGGCCGTCTTCAGGGCAAACCAGATGAAAGGGGGTAACCAGGGGCCATGCCAGCCGCCGAAGAACAGGGTCACTATGAGGGAGGAAATCAGCACTATGCCGATGTATTCGCCCACGAAGAAGAGACCCCATTTCATGCCCGCGTACTCTATGTGATAACCGTCGGCGAGCTCCTGCTCGGCCTCCGGCTGGTCAAACGGGTGACGGTGGGTGACGGCGACACCGGCAAACAGGAAGGTGATGAAGCCCAGTATCTGGGGCACCACGTTCCACAAGCCGGCCTGGGCCTCGACAATGTCTCTCAGGTTGAAGCTGCCGGTCTGGATCACTATCCCCATCAGGGAGAGCCCCAGGAACACTTCATAGGAGAGGGTCTGGGCAGAGGCGCGCAGGCTGCCGAGCAATGAGTACTTGTTGTTGCTCGACCAGCCGGCGAACAGCACGGCATAGACAGCGAGCCCCGCGATAGCCAGGATGTAGAGCAGCCCCACGTTGAGATCCGCCACGCCCCAGGTAGGGGTGATGGGTACCACCGCAAACGCCAGAATAAAAGCTGTGAAGGCGATGATGGGGGCCAGGATGAAGATCCGGCGATCGGCGAACGGCGGGATCCAGTCCTCCTTGAAGAACATCTTGATCATGTCGGCTGCCAGTTGCAGCAGGCCGAACGGGCCCACCCGATTGGGGCCGTATCTGTCCTGCCACAGGGCTAGCAGGCGGCGTTCGATGAAGCTCATGAAGGCGCCAGCCCCCACTATCCCCACCAGCACTATCAATGCCTTGCCAACCTCCAGCAACAGGTCGATCAGGGAATCACTCATGCGATGGCCTCCTGCAGGTTGTTGATATAGGCCTGTTGCAGTGCGGTCGGCAGACCGTTCACTCCAAGGGGCAGTCCCAGCAGGCCCTGCGCCAGGGCATGGCTCAGTCGCAGCTTCAGACGCCAGTGGTTGCCACCCCAGGAGAAGCTCACCTGGTTGCCCGCCTTGAGGGCAAGGCGAGCCGCATCGGCCGGGTTCAGCACCAGCTCGGGTTCGTTCATGCGCGCCTGTATGACGGGGCTTCTGGCGGAGAGCTCCTCGCCACCAAACAGCTGGTCATAGTTGACCACCTGCAGGGCTTCCTGGGCGGTGAAGGGGGCAGGAATGGTATCGAACCAAGCCAGGGTGTCGTCGCCCGGCTCCAGCAGACGGCGACCGGGATCGCCGGCCCTAAGGTTGCCACCTACCTCGCTCTGGAACTTGTTCCAGGCAGAGGGGGAGTTCCACCCCGGCGCCCAGGCGAATGGCACCTGTTGCATCGGCTGACGGGCACCGGCATAGCCCTCCATGGAGAAGCTGAAGGGGGAATCCGGGTCTTGCGCCACTCTGGGTTCGCTGACGTTCTGATCTGCCAGCATGGAGGTGCGGCCGCTGTAGCGGTGCGGTTCACGGGCCAGCTTCATGCCACGGATCCGCAATCCGGCGTTGGGGGCCGCTTCCTGCATGGTGGCCAGCAGCGGATGGCTGGTGGCGCAGTCATGGCTTATCTGCTCATAGGTCTGCCAGCGCAGCGGTTGGCGCAGGAGGGCGCCTTGCAGCGCGGCCAGCCAGCGCCACCCTTCACGCACCTGAATGTCGGCGTTGTAGAAGGCGGGGGCATAGACCTGGAAGAAGCGCTGGGCGCGCCCCTCCATATTGACCAGGGTGCCATCGGCCTCGGCAAAGCTGGCGGCAGGGAGCACCAGATCGGCTTTTTGAGCGGTCTGGGTAGCCTGATGATCGATGACCAGCAGGTGTTGCAGACGATTGAAGGCGGCATCGACCCGATTGCGCGGGGCACGGCGGTAGAGATCGTTCTCCAGGGTCACCAGCGCCAGATTATCCTGGGCCTCGATGCGGGTGAGTGCGGCTTCCAGCGGGGCGGCGTTGCCGGCCAGCATGGCCAGCCCCAGGCTGTTGGCTTCTTGTGCCACCAGTGCCAGACTGACGTCCTGACCGCGGCCTTTGAGGGCGCGGGCGATGTTGCTGGCCGCGTCGATCAATGCCGGGGTGCGGGCGCCTGAGCCTGCGATGATGAGCGGCTTTTTGGCATTGCCAAGCAGGTCGGCCCAGCGAGCGGCTTGCGCCTGCTGCTCTTGGCCGAGATCGGACAGGGCTGGCGCCGAGCTGTCGAGCAGATGGGCGATGGCAAAGCCGAGGCGGGCTTGATCCGCATGGGGGGCGTGCAGTTTTTCTGCCGCCACGTCGTCGAGGCGGGTGCTGTCCAGGCTGGTGATGAGCAGCGGGTAGCGCTCATTCTGGCCCAGGGTCTGCACAGCGGCGACCTGCCACAAGTCCACCTTCATTTTGCGGGCGATTTCACGGGCCTTGCCCTTGACCGATTGGCGCAGCGCCAGGGCGATACGGGCGGCGCTCATGGTGACATCTTCACCGAGCACCAGAATGGCGTCGGCCTCTTCCATGTCCCGCAGGCTCGGCGTGCGAATACCGCTGTGCTGCAGTATGTGCTGCATCTTTTGCAGGCACGCCCACTCGCTTTGCTCAACGCCGCAATAGAAGTTGTCGGCCCCGACCAGTTCGCGCAGGGCGAAGTTGCTCTCCAGCGACGCGCGCGGTGAGCCGATGCCGATGACGGCGCTGGCGGTGCGCAGGGCATCGGCGGCGCGGTTGAGGGCGCCATCCACAGTGATGGCCAGTTGGTCACTGCCCTCTTTCAGCAGAGGTTGACGCGGGCGATCCGCGAGATTGACGTAGCCATAGCCAAAGCGGCCACGATCGCACAGGAAGTAGTGATTGATGCCGCCATGGAAGCGGTTTTCTATGCGGCGCAGTTCGCCATAACGCTCACCCGGGCTGATGTTGCAGCCCACCGAGCACTGCTGGCAGACGCTGGGGGCAAACTGCATGTCCCACTTGCGGTTGTAACGCTCTGAGTGGGTCTTGTCGGTGAACACGCCGGTGGGGCAGATCTCCACCAGGTTGCCGGAGAATTCGCTCTCCAAGGTGCCATCTTCGACCCGGCCGAAATAGACGTTGTCGTGGGCGCCATAGACCCCCAGATCCTCGCCACCGGCGTAATCCTTGTAGTAACGCACACAGCGATAACAGGCGATGCAGCGGTTCATCTCATGATTGATGAAAGGGCCCAGTTCCTGATTCTGGTGGGTACGCTTGGTAAAACGGTAGCGACGGCTGTTGTGGCCTGTCATCACCGTCATGTCCTGCAGGTGGCAGGCTCCGCCCTCTTCACAGACAGGGCAGTCGTGGGGGTGGTTGGTCATCTGCCACTCCACCACACACTTGCGAAACTCTTTCGCCTCTTCGTCTTCGATGGAGATATAGGTGCCATCGGTAGAGGGGGTCATGCAGGACATGACCAGCCGGCCGCGCTTGTCGTCGGCATTCTGATACTGCTTGACCGCACACTGGCGGCAGGCACCCACGCTACCCAGCGCCGGATGCCAGCAAAAATAGGGGACGTCCAGACCCAGCGACAGACAGGCCTGCAGCAGGTTGTCTGCCCCGTCTACCTCGTACTCTTTACCGTCTACAAAAATGGTCGCCATACAACGTTCCTGAAACCTATGGTGAAATCGGCTATTGCCCGATGCGCCTTGGCGCTTACCAGCGTTCGCCCAGCAGATTGGGCTGGATCCCTTTGAGCAGCGAGTGATGGTCGCTTGGCCCCTTGATACCGGCCTCGAATTCGGATCTGAAATACTTGAGTGCGCTGGCAAGGGGTTCGACGGCGCCGGGCGCGTGGGCACAGAAGGTTTTGCCCGGCCCAAGGAAATTGCAAAGCTGCTCCAGGGTCGCGAGATCCCCTTGCTGTCCCTCGCCACGCTCCAGTGCCCGCAGCAGCTTGACGCTCCAGGGCAGGCCATCACGGCACGGGGTGCACCAACCGCAGGATTCGCGAGCGAAGAACTCTTCCATGTTGCGCAAGAGCCCTACCATGTTGATGCTGTCATCGACTGCCATGGCGAGGCCGGTGCCCATGCGGGTGCCCACCTTGCCGATACCGGCGGTATACATCTGGGCATCCAGGTGCTCTGGCAGCAGGAAGCCGGTGCCAGCCCCGCCCGGTTGCCACGCCTTGAGGCGGTAGCCTGGCTTCATGCCACCGGCGTAGTGCTCAAACAGCTCGCGGGCCGTGATGCCAAAGGGCAGCTCCCAGACCCCGGGGTTGTTCACCTTGCCGGAGAAACCCATCAGCTTGGTGCCGTGATCTTCAGAGCCCGGCAGCGCCAGTCCCTGATACCAGGCCACGCCATTGCCTATGATGGTTGGCACGTTGCACAGGGTTTCGACGTTGTTGACGCAGGTGGGCTTGCCCCAGACGCCGGAAACAGCGGGGAAGGGGGGCTTGGCGCGCGGGTTGGCGCGCCGGCCTTCCAGTGAGTTGATCAGCGCAGTCTCTTCACCACAGATGTAACGACCGGCGCCGGTGTGGACGAACAGCTCGAAATCAAAGCCGGATCCCAGAATGTTCTTGCCGAGCAGGCCGGCGGCCTTGGCTTCGATCACCGCACGGCGCAGATGGATGGCAGCATCCACGTACTCACCGCGCAGGAAGATATAGCCGCGATAGGCCTTGAGCGCCTTTGCGGAGATGAGCATGCCCTCGATCAGCAGGTGGGGCAGCTGCTCCATCAAGAGGCGATCTTTCCAGGTATTGGGTTCCATCTCGTCGGCATTGCAGAGCAGGTAACGTATGTTCATGCTCTCGTCTTTGGGCATCAGCCCCCACTTCACCCCTGTGGGGAAGCCGGCGCCGCCACGACCCTTGAGACCGGCATCCTTGACGGTGCCGACTATCTCATCAGGGCTCATCTGGCCCAGCGCCTTGCGGGCAGCGTCATAGCCTTGCTTGCTCTGGTATTCATCCAGCCAGACCGGCTGGCCGTCGTCACGCAGTCGCCAGGTGAGCGGATGAGTCTCGGGGGCCCGGGCCGTGCGGTTGGCGGTGCCGAGAGAGGCGAGGATCTTGTTGATTGGAAGACTCATGGATAAGCCTCCAGCGTCTTGATCAGTGTGGCGGCATCGAGCCCGCCATAGGTGTCGTCATCGATCATCAGGGCCGGGCCCTTGTCGCAGTTGCCGAGGCAGCAGACGGGCAGCAGGGTGAAGCGGCCATCGGCGCTGGTCTGGCCGGGGGCGAGATCCATCCCTTCCTTGAGGCCGGCCAGCAACCCTTCGTGGCCGTTGATGTAACAGACCATGCTGTCACAGACGCGGATGATGTGGCGGCCTACCGGCTGACGGAAGATTTGACTGTAGAAAGTGGCAACCCCTTCCACGTCGCTGGCGGGAATGCCGAGCTCGGTGGCGATGGCATAAATGGCACCGTCCGGTACCCAGCCACGGGCCTGCTGCACGATCTTGAGCGCTTCAATGCTGGCGGCGCGGGGATCTTCGTAGTGGTGTTTCTCATGTTCGATAGCGTCCCGTTCGGCCTGGCTCAGGACGAAGCCGTCTGTTGGTCCAAGGACGGGTCCATCCCCCTTGCCCCCGCACGCACTCTGCCCCTGCGGGGTCTGACTGTTTTGGCACTGACATTGCTGGCTCATGGCTTAACCTTTTGTGGCTTATTCTTTTTGTCTCGTCACGGTTGTTGAGTGCTGTGGTTTGATTACCCGAGGACTCAACGATCCACATCCGACATAACGAAATCGATACTGCCCAGATAGACGATGAGATCCGACACCATGCTGCCCTTGATCACGGAGGGGATCTGTTGCAGGTGAGCAAAGCTCGGGGTGCGGATCCGGGTCCGGTAGCTCATGGTGGAGCCATCGCTGGTCAGGTAATAACTGTTGATCCCCTTGGTGGCCTCTATCATCTGGAACGACTCGGCGGCCGGCATCACAGGGCCCCACGACACTTGCAGGAAGTGGGTAATCAGCGTCTCTATGTCTTGCAGGGTGCGATCCTTGGGGGGCGGTGTGGTGAGGGGGTGATCCGCCTTGAAGGGCCCCTCCGGCATGTTCTTCATGCACTGCTCTATGATCGACAGGCTCTGGCGGATCTCCTCGATGCGTACCGTGGCCCTGTCATAGGCATCGCCATTGCTGCCCACCGGCACTTCGAAGTCGAACTGGTCATAACCCGAATAAGGGCGCCATTTGCGTACGTCAAAGTTGAGGCCCGTGGCCCGCAGACCCGCCCCCGTCGTGCCCCAGGCGAGCGCCTGCTCAGTGGTGTAGGCAGAGACGCCAATGGTGCGCCCGCGCAAAATGCTGTTACGCATGGCGGCTTTTTCATAATCCATCAGACGCTTGGGCAGCCAGCTCAGCAGATTGTCCTGCACCAGTCGCTGCCATCCCTTGGGCAAGTCGTGGGCAACGCCACCGATACGGAACCAGGCCGGGTGCATGCGGGCACCCGTGATGGCTTCGATGATGGTGTAGATCTTCTGCCGGTCGGTGAAGGTAAAGAAGACAGGGGTCATGGCCCCCACGTCCTGGATATAGGTGCCAAGGAACAGGAGGTGGCTCTGGATGCGGAACAGTTCCGCCATCATCACCCGGATCACGTCGACCCGGTTCGGCACCTTGATGCCGGCCAGTTTCTCCACTGCCAGCACGTAAGGCAGGTTGTTCATTACCCCGCCCAGATACTCGACCCTGTCTGTGTAGGGGATATAGCTGTGCCAGGACTGGCGCTCACCCATCTTTTCGGCACCGCGATGGTGATAACCTATGTCGGGCACGCAGTTGCGTATCTCTTCTCCATCAAGCTGCAACACCAGTCGGAAGGCGCCGTGGGCGGACGGGTGGTTGGGACCGAGGTTCAAGAACATATAGTCCTCGTTCTCGTTGCCACGGGCCATGCCCCACTCTTCCGGTTTGAACAGCAGGTTCTCCTGCTCCATGTCCTGCTTGGCGGCATCGAGCATGAAGGGATCGAACTCGGTGGCCCGTGCAGGATAGTCCTTGCGCAGCGGGTGACCCTGCCAGCTCTTGGGCATCATGATGCGGGTCAGATGGGGATGACCGTCGAAGGTTATGCCCAGCAGATCCCACACTTCCCGCTCATACCAGTTGGCGTTGGGGAAGTGGCCTGTGAGGGTGGGAAGATGCAGGTCGCTCTCGGCAAGGGGCACTTTGAGCATCACATCGGCGTTACGGTCGATGGAGATGAAGTGATAGAAGACGGTGAAGTCGCTCTGGGGCAGGCCGTCACGATGGCTGCGCAGCCGTTCGTCGGTGGCGCTCAGGTCATACAGCATCACGAACGGGGAGGGGAGCTTGCGCAAAAAGCCCACCACATCCAGCAGCAGTTCGCGGGCGAGCCAGATCACGGGTACGCCGGTACGGGTACTCTGCACGGTGAAACGCTCGGCACCGAAGTGGGCAAACAGTTCGCCGACAACCTGGGTATCCTGGTGATCGCTGGGTTGCCACTGGGCCATGGTGTAATTGCTGGGAAAATCGCGAGTCAGTTTCATGGTCAGATCTCATCCGGCGTGCGCAGGTTGGTCACCTTGATCCGCTCGCCCCGTTTGCGGTCTTTCTCGGCCGGCATGTCGGGACGGTAGATACCCTGATCGCCGACGACCCAGGAGAGGGGGCGGCGTTCCTTGCCAATGGAGTCCTGCAGCAGCATCAGGGCTTGCAGGAAGGCCTCGGGACGGGGCGGGCAGCCCGGAATATAGACGTCGACCGGCAGGAACTTGTCTACCCCCTGTACCACTGAATAGATGTCATACATGCCGCCCGAGTTGGCGCAGGCGCCCATGGAAATGACCCACTTGGGTTCGAGCAACTGTTCATACAGTCGCTGGATGACAGGCGCCATCTTGATGAAGGGGGTACCGGCGATCACCATGAAATCCGCCTGACGGGGCGAGGCCCGGATCACTTCGGCACCGAAGCGGGCCACGTCATGGGGGGAAGTGAACGCGGTACACATCTCCACATAGCAGCAGGATATACCGAAGTTGTAGGGCCAGAGGGAGTTTTTGCGACCCCAGTTGACGGTGTCTTGCAACACCTCTTCGAGACGCCCCATCATGATGCCGCGCGTCGCGTCTTGTGCCAGCGGGTCATCGACGGTCTGGCTCTGTTCCTGTGGATAGCGCTCAACGGGCGCATCCGGGTCAATCCGGGTCAGGGTGTACTTCATGGTGCAACCTCAAAAAGAGAATCAGTAAGTCAGTCAGGCTTCTTGTCGGTCAGGGCGCGTTTTTTCGGTGCCCAGTCGAGGGCGCCGATACGCCACAAGTAGAGGAGTCCTACCAGCAGCAAGCCGATAAAGATGGCGGCTTCAATGAAGCCGACCCAGCCGCTTTCCCGAACGGAAACAGACCAGGCAAACAGGTAAAGCGCCTCTACGTCGAAGATGACGAAGAACATGGCAACCAGATAGAACTTGGCGGAGAAGCGCAGGCGGGCGTTACCCACCGAATCGACGCCAGACTCGAAGGGCTTGTTTTTGGCACGGCCGTGGGCGCGGCCACCCAGCAGGGCGGCGAGGCCGATCATCACCAGACAGAGGCAGATGGCTGCAATGACATAAATGGCAAAAGCCCAATGTTGAACAGCAATATCAGCAAACATAGAGATTTTCCCTAACCAAATTAATCACGTGACTTAACAATAATGTTACGCATTATGGCACTTTCATACTGATTTACATGTCATTTCAGCGGATTAATAATTAATCGGCGGGGGTAAAATTGTTTTTTGCTACAAAGGTCAATTTTCTCATTTGAGAATGATTTTCAACGGCTGGAACAAGCCCGCAAAACAGTGTTTCGTAGAGATGGGCAAAGATGGCGGGTTTACACAGCGAGAGGGGAATGAAGGGAATTTGGTCGGGCAGAGGGGAGAGCGTCCAACACTGCAGCATGCAATCTTGGTAAGAGTAGAGGAAGGAGAGTCGGCAGCAGAGGATAGGCCGGCCCAAAAGCAAAAAACCGACCCTGAGGTCGGTTTTTTAAATTTGGCGGTGAGGGAGGGATGATTCGCCACTGCGTGGCTCACCCCTTCGGGGCGGCCGTTGGCCGTTCATCGCAGCAAGCTGCTCTGCTCGAACCCAGCGAGGGTTCTCACCCTCCCTCGTCGACATCAGCGTTGCGGTTTCCCCAAAAGCAAAAAACCGACCATCAGGTCGGTTCTTTTGAATTTGGCGGTGAGGGAGGGATTCGAACCCTCGATACGTTGCCGTATACACACTTTCCAGGCGTGCTCCTTCAGCCACTCGGACACCTCACCAAATTTTTACTGCTTTGAAGTGGCTTTCGGATCACGCTGTGCGTGCTTTCTTGCCTACTTTGTCGGTGGGCAGCCTCTCGGACACCACACCAAATTTTCGACCAGAGTTTAACGTGTTCGGCCAACACTGAGTTCGCTGCGCTGTTGCGCCGGAACGGGGCGTAATTTAGGGGAAAGGGCTGCCTGGGTCAACCACTTTTCCCCTTATTTTTCATAATCTTTATCGAGCGGCTATCCCTTGAACAAAATGCCGATATTTTAAACCCGATCAGGGCTTGTCCAGGATGATCAGGCTGTCAGGCAGCTCGTTTTGATCCCGGGTAGCCGGGAAGGCGTCGGTCAGGATGGCGCTGGTGCGCTCCACGCATTCGAGGAATCCCTGCTCCACCTCCTTGTTGCGTACCCGGCGGGTGAAGTCATCGATGATCGCCTGCCACTGGTCATTGTCGATGTGCTGGGCGATGCCGTCATCCACCAGTATCTCGACGTAGTGCTCGGCCACAGAGACAAAGATCAGCACCCCCAGCCTGTCACGGGTGCGGTGCAGCCCCTGCTCGACAAACTGCAGGCGCGCCATCAGGGCGGCTCTGTGCCTGCGTACCTTCTTCGGGATCAGGTACATTTTGATGGGAGTCCAGTGGAACAGTATGCTCAGCAGCAACCAGACTGACCACTGTGCCAGCAGTATCTCGTACCAGCCGAGCCAGAAGCCGAGTTCGAACACCAGCAGGGGCGTGAGCATGGCAATCAGGGCTGCCCACAGGGTGGGAATGTAGCGATAGCCGTCGCTGGCCGGGGCCAGTACTGTGACCAGCTCGGCGTCTGTTTCCAGCTCCGCTTCGCGAACCTTGGCCTGCAGGGTGTGAAAGAACTGTTTAGAAATCATGGTCTGTCTCTTTATTCCTGTTACCAACCACCGGAGGCACCACCGCCACCAAAACTGCCGCCGCCACCGCTGAAGCCACCGCCGCCACCTCCTCTGCCGCCGAAGCTACCGGCGCCAAAACCACCGGCCAGAAAAGCCGCGCGGCGTCGACCACCGCCACCGCCCCCACCGCCTCCGCGCAGGTTATGCAGCACTATCATCACAATCACCATCAGAATGAACAGCCAGGGACCACCCAGCTTGTCCTCTTTCTTGGCGGTGTCCACTGGCTGATATTCACCCGCCAATGCCTGCATGATGCTCTGGCTGCCAGCCACTACGCCCGCAACCATGTCGCCACGTTTGAAGGCGGGCAGGATCCGGGTCTGGATGATGTTGGCGGCAATGGCATCGGGCAGGGCACCCTCCAGCCCATAGCCCACTTCGATACGCACTTTGCGCTCATCTTGAGCGATCAGCAGCAGCACACCGTTGTTCTTTCCCTTCTGGCCTATGCCCCAATGACGACCGAGCTGATAGCCGTACTCCTCTATGGTCTCGCCATCCAGGCTGTCGATGGAGACCACTACCAGCTGGATGCCGCTGCGTTTTTCAAACGCGGCCAGTTGCTGGGTCAGCTGGTGGGCCTGCTTGCGGGACATCAGGTTCGCCTCGTCCACGACCCGGCCGCTGAGGGCTGGAAAGTCGGGAGCGGCTTGCAGTACTGCGGTCCAGAGCAACAGACAGGGCAGTAACCAGCGGGCAAATTTGCTCATTGGAAGCTGACCTTGGGCGCCTCTTCAGCCCCGGGTTTGGCACTGAAACTCGGTTTGGCTTCGAGATCCGAATAGAGCAGCTTGGACCAGATGATGCCGGGGAAGGTGCGGATCTCGGTATTGAACTGGCGCACCGCCTCTATGTAGTCACGGCGTGCTACCGAGATGCGGTTTTCGGTGCCTTCCAGCTGCGCCTGCAGGGTGAGGAACTGCTGATCTGCCTTGAGATCCGGATAGCGCTCCACCACCACCATCAGGCGGGAGAGGGCACTGGAGAGCTGGTTCTGGGCCGCTTCAAACTCCTTGAGCTGGGCCGGATCGCTCACCTGCACACTGCCAACCCTGGCTCGGGCATCGGTGACTGCTTTGAGGGTCTCCTGTTCGTGGCTGGCGTAGCCCTTGACGGTGGCCACCAGATTGGGAATGAGATCGGCGCGGCGCTGATACTGATTCTCGACCTGGCCCCAGCTCGCCTTGACCTGCTCATCCAGGGTCGGAATATTGTTCATGCCGCAGCCGGTCAATCCCAGCAGCAGGGTCAGTGTCAACAGGCTCTGCGTGGTGCTGCGCCAGAGTGAAGTGGCCATCTTGTTGTTCTCCATTGAAATTTCTAGCGGATATGGGCACACCATACCAGCTTGGGGTCAGTTGCCACAACGGGCGGGCAGGATGGGCATCTTGTTGATACCTGAGACCTTGGGTAGCTGTGGCTTGTCCTTGAGCCAGGAGGCCAGCTCGGCGCCGCAGCCATTGCCGGGGGGAATGGGGGCTTGTGGCTCGCAATCCGGGCTGCCGACGGGGCAGCGCAACCGCACATGAAAGTGGCTGAAGTGGCCGACCCAGGGGCGCAGTTTGGCAACCCAGGGCTCATCGGCGGCCCGTTTGCACACCTCTCCCTTGATGACGGGGTTGATAAAGATGCGCGCCACCTCGGGCTTGCTGGCAGCCAGTCGCAACAGGTTCAGTTGCTCCGGACCGAAGCGACCCGGCAATACCCGATAGCTGGGCTCGTCGATCAGCGCCCACTCCTTGGGGGCATCCTGCTCCCACTTGCTGATGGGGCGGTTGGCCATGCGAAACCAGATGTCGGCATCCAGGCCCGTCTGGTGACTGCGATGGCCCGAGGTAAAGGGGCCGCCGCGGGCCATCGCCAGATCGGCGATATAGAGATCCGGCATGCCCGCCATGCGGGTCTGGTTGGCCAGCCCCTGCAGATAGTGGATGAGGTCGGGATGACCGTAGTAACGCAGCCGCTTGGTGCGGATCACCTGATACCCGGGTCCCTCCAGTGGCAGGGCCATGCCGTTTTTGAGGCAACCGGCGGCATAACCGCCGATCGCCTCGGCCTGCAGTACAGAGGCCAGTAACAGGGACGTCAGCATCTATGGGCTCCTTGTTTTGCTTCGAGTCGGCTGAGCAGCACAAACAGACTCAAACATATCAATAAATAGGCGGCCGCCACCAGTAGCCAGATTTCATAAACCAGCCCGCTGGAGTTGGCCATCTCGGTGCCGACGAAGGTGAGCTCTTGCACCGAAATGAGGGAAACGATGGCGGTATCCTTCACCAGTGCGATGAGCTGGCCGGTGAGGGGAGGCAGCATCAGCAACATGGCCTGGGGCAGGATCACCCGGCGCAGCCGCACCCGAGGCGAGAGCCCCAGACTCTGCGCCGCTTCCCACTGCCCTTTGGGCACGGCCGCGAGACCGGCACGGACTATCTCGGCGACGAAGGCGGCGCTGATCATGCCGACACAGAGGGTGCCAGAGATGAGGTTCTCCCATCTGGCGGGCGGGCCCAGCAGCGCCTCTTGCCAGGGGGAGAGTGACAGAGTGCCGAGCCAGCGGGAGAGGCCGCTCGCCGGCAGTAATTGATTGGCGATAAAGAAGTAGAAAATGAAGATAAACACCAGCGGCGGCAGATTGCGGATCAACTGGATGAACAGGGTCGCCGGCAACACCAGCCAGGGACGGCGGCTGAATGCCGCCAGACCCAGCGCAGTGCCCAGCAGCAGCGCCAGTGCCATGCCGAGCAGGGCGATGCGCAAGGTGGTGAGCAAGCCGCTGAAAAAATAGGGCAACTCACCCTGGGGGCCGCGCGTGAACAGCAACTCAAAGGCGGCCTGCCAGTGCCATTGGTAGGCCACGCCAAGGTGCAATCTGCTGGCAAGCCACATGCCTGCCAGCAGCAGTATCAGCATGAGTATCCCGTCGAGCCAGCCGACGGCTCGGGTAGCGCGTTTGATGGCAATCAGCATCAGGGATTGGCGACCTGGGCTTCCCATGCCAGCGACTTGAACCAGTAGTCATGACGGACCTTGAGCCAGCCGTCGGCCTGACGGGCGGCGATCCACTCGTTGAACTGCTCGGCCAGGGCGTCATCCCCTTTGCGCAGTGCAAAGCCTTCGCTGCCTTGCGACAGCGGTTCGGCAAACGGCATAAAAAGAGCTTCGGGGTGGCGCAGTGTCTCTTGTTCCGGTTTCGGGGAAGAGGAGAGGGCGCCGTGGGCGCGGCCGTTCAGTACTTCCTGAAACACTTGAGATTCATCATCGAACTGGCGAAGAGTCGCCTTGGGGAAGTTCTCCTTGGCGACCTGCACCGGTGAGGCGCCACGGCGCACCGCCAGGATCACGCCGCGCTGGTTGAAGTCGGACAGCGTCTTTTTGTCCTGGGCCTGCGCCTTTGAGGCGGCCAGCTGGATGCCTGAGTGGGAGTAGGCCTGAGTGAAGCGCACGCTCTTCTCCCGTTCGGGTGTGATGGTGAGGCCGCCTATGATGACGTCATATTTTTTTGCCAGCAGGGAAGGAATGATGCCATCCCAGGCGGTGGGGACGAATTCGACCTGCCAGCCGTTATCGGTGGCCAGGCGGCGGGCAACATCGATTTCGAAGCCGATGAGGGCGCCTTGTTTGTCGCGCATCGCCCAGGGGGCAAAGGTGGACATGCCAACCCGCAGGGTGCCGCTTTGTTCTATCTGCGCCAGGGTGGCAGATGCCTCGCCTTCTGCCTGGGCAGGGGTAAAGAGAGCGGTAAAGAGCAGGGCTGCGCCCGACAGGGCGGTTTTGAACGAGAGTGACATGGTTAGCGTCCTTGTTGTTCCGGATCCAGATAACGGGCGAGCGCCCGCGAACAGGCTGACAGTGTCAGCGTCAACAGCAAATAGAGGGCGGCCACGGTGAACCACACCTCAAAGGTGAGGAAGGTATCGGCCACCAGAGTACGCCCTTCGTTGGTGAGATCGAAGATGGCGATGACACTCACCAGCGCCGAGTGCTTGATGAGGGACACCAGCTCGTTGGTGAGCGGAGGCAGCACGATACGAACCAGTTGCGGCAGTATCACTTTGCGCAGTGTGATGGCCCGTGACAAACCAAGAGAGCGCGCTGCCTCCCACTGTCCGCTGGGGATGGCCTGTATTCCTGCTCGCAACACTTCGGCGGTGAAGGCCCCCTGATAGAGGGAGAGACTCAGCACGGCGCAGGCGAGCGGGGCCAGTCCCAACATGGGGCCCAGCAGAAAATAGAGGATGTAGAGTTGCACCAGCTGGGGCGTGGTGCGCACCAGCGCCAGATAGGTGACGGCAAGCCAGGGGCCCAGACGAGAGGGAAGCAGACGCAGGCTGACGACGGAACACCCGACGACCAGGGTGCCAACCAGACTGAGCAAGGCGACTTGCAGGGTAACCAGCAAGCCGCTGAGCAGTGGGCCAGGGTAGAAGTCGCCATCTTCCCACTCCCCGAGAAAGGGGCCGACCCGCTGCCACTGCCACTCATAACCCATCTGATGGGCACCACTGTAGAGCACCCAGCCCAGCAGCAGGATCAGCAACAGGATTGCCAGCAACCAGCTGGCGAGGCGGGTGGGTCGGGTATCAGCCATGGTAGCTGAGCACCTGCTCGAGAAAGGCACGGGTTCTCGGGTGAGCAGGCTTGCTGAACAGCTGAGCCGGCGGGGCGGATTCGATGATCTTGCCCTCATCCATGAAGAGCACCCGGTCCGCCACCTGGCGGGCAAAACCCATCTCGTGGGTGACGCAGATAAGCGTCATTCCCTCGTCAGCCAGCTCGCGGATCACATCCAGTACCTCGCGGATCATCTCGGGATCGAGGGCAGACGTCGGCTCATCAAACAGCATCAGTTCCGGCTGCATGCAGAGGGAGCGGGCGATGGCCACGCGCTGCTGCTGGCCGCCTGAGAGCTGGTGGGGGTACTTGTCGGCCTGTGCCTGAATGCGTACGCGTTCCAGCAGGCCGAGGGCACGGGTTTTGGCCGCTTGCGTGCTCAGTCCCAGCGTATGTACAGGGGCCACCATCAGGTTTTCCAGCACCGTCATATGGGGAAACAGGTTGAACTGCTGAAACACCATGCCGACTCGCCCTTGCAGACGACGAAGGTAGGCGGGGGTAACGGGCTCGCCAAACAGGAACAGCTGGCCGCTGTCTATCCCCTCCAGGCCGTTGATGGTGCGGATCAGCGTGGACTTTCCCGAACCTGACGGGCCGCAGATAACCCACTTCTCCCCCCGCGCTATGGTGAGGTCAATCTGATGCAGGGCCTGGAAGTCACCGTAGAATTTGTTGACGCCACAAAAGCGCACACAAGGCTGCGAGCTGGTCAAGAAACAAGTTCCATTGAGTATCATTGATGCCATGGTATTGATTTTATAGGGGGATGACAAAGAAAACCCCCTTGTCAGTCCCGTGAGGTCTATTCACAATGGCGCCATTTCACGGTCACAGGAACCTTTCATGCGAATTACATCCTTGCTGGCAACCCCCGGGGTTCGCTTGCTGATGCCGCCGGCAATGCCCTATCGCTGCGTCATTTTTCTGTTGTTGCTGACGAGTTGGGGCGTGGTGGCTGCCTCCTTGTGGTATGGACGGGGTGCCATGGGGTTGCTCCACTGGGTTGGGGTCATCTTCGGGGGCATCACTGGGATCCTGGTCTCTCTGCCACGCAGTTGGCAACGCTGGCGGCTGGCCGAACTGGGTTGGGATGACGAGCACCTCTATCTGCTCAACGGCAGCGATGATCAGGCGCTGGCCTTGCCTAAAACAGCGCTGGTGGCCATCGAACGGGAGTACAAGGTAGGTCACGACGGCCAGTGGCTGGCGTTCAGTCTGGACCTTCGACTCGACTGTGCACAGCTTGCTGCGGCGACCACGCTTATGGGGCTGGGCCGCGAAGGGACCCATGAGGTTGCCCCTGGCATCTACCGCTTTGGCTTTAAACGAGCCTGGCATAGCCGCCGGGCGATCAAGGGGGTACTGAACGAGCTGCTCCCGGTTTGAACTGACTATTTTCTCGACAATCCAGCTCAAAGCTCAGATACTGCCAGTGACTCGAATTGATCTTGCCTGTTCTGTTCACCCAAGAGATCAATGACTTGAGTGAGCAGAACGGGGAGTGCCAAGGCATGACGCCCTGGCAGGTCCGGCATGGGGGTTGTGCCCTTACCTTTGTGTTGGTGATGGGATAGAGAAGGCACCTTGAATCGAGAGTGGATGGCATGAAGATTTACGTAGGTAATCTGTCGTACCGGATGACGGCCGACGAACTGACAACCGTGTTCAGCCAATTTGGACAGGTAGACAAGGTCGATATCATCATCGACCGAGATACCGGTCAGTCCAAGGGGTTTGGCTTTATTGAAATGCCTGTTAATGGCGATGCCGAAAAGGCCATCGCCGGTTTGCATGGCACCGAGATCGGTGGCCGTACCATCACAGTCAACCAAGCCAAACCGAAGACAGATGCACCACGTGGTCGCCCCCAGCGTCATCGTTGAGTTGCCTCGTTAATGCAAAACGGCATGGGTTTTCCCATGCCGTTTTTGTTTGTGCGCGATTGGGCCATCAAGCAGGGGTCAGGGTACGTCGTAACCAAGCGCCGCTTTGCGAATGCGGAACCACTGCTGGCGAGTGAGCGCTATGGACTCGGCTGCCACGGCAGCGGCAATCCGCTCCCGCTTGCCTGAGCCAATCAGCGGCAGCGGCTGGCTCGGCAGCATCATTACCCAGGCGTACACCAGTTGCTCTATGTTCTGGGCTCCCACTTCATGACGGATCTGCTCGAGCTCGGTGCGCAGCGGCGCATACTCCTGGCCATCGAACAGGCGTCCGCCACCCAGGCAGGACCAGGCCATGGGCTTGATGCGCAGTTGCTGACAGAGATCCAGGGTGCCATCCAGCGTCGTGCTCTGATTCAGAGGCGATATCTCCAGCTGATTGGTGACCAGCGGGAAGGGCAGGCGGGACTGCAGCAGCTCGAACTGGCGGGCACTGAAGTTGGACACCCCCAGATGTTTCACCTTGCCCGCCTGCTTGAGGCTGATAAAGGCATCGGCCACCTCATCGGCATCCATCAGGGGGTCCGGACGGTGGATCAGCAACAAATCCAGGTGATCGGTCGCGAGTTTGCGCAGGGAGTCCTCGGCACTGGCGATGATGTGCGCCTTGCCGGTGTTGTAGTGGTTGAGGGCATGCTCAGGCTTGGCGGTGAGGGCGATGCCACACTTGCTGACGATTTCCATCCGGTCACGCAAGGAGGGTTCCAGGCGCAGGGCATGGCCAAATGCCTCTTCGCACTGGTAGCCACCATAGATATCGGCGTGATCTATGGTGGTCACCCCCAGGTCCAGGTGGTACTTCATCAGATCGAGCAGGGCGGCCGGGGAGAGCTGCCACTCCATCAGACGCCAGTAGCCCATGATAAGGCGAGAGAAGGTCGGGCCCTGGGCGTGCAGGGCGAGGCGAGATACAGACATGGGTGACTCCTAGGGGAATAAATGCTGCCAGCATCTTGGTCTCTTCTGCCAGGCAAGGCAATAATGTGGTTTTTGTTCATTCGAACTTTAGTTCTGACGGGATTCATGATGGACGGATTTGCCGCGCGGTTGCAGAGTCTGATCGGGGAGGGCAGTGTCAGCGCCTTCGCCCGCAAGGTGGGTTTAAGTGAAGCCCTGATCCGCAAGTACCTGAAGGGAGCCGAGCCCGGCCTTGGCAAGGCAAACCAGATTGCCATGGGAGCCAACTGTTCGCTGGAGTGGCTCGCCACCGGTTGCGGCTACCTCTATCGACAGGCGGAAGTAGTGGATCGGGAGGCGTTGGCCGCCGCCGGCACCCTGCTGCAGGAGCTGGTTCCCGAGCAATCCCTGCCAGATGAAAAACAGCTGGTCACCCTGCTCGCGTATTACCAGTTCTTGCGCAGCCACAAGAAGGCAGATGGTTTTCTGGATCTGGCGCTGGCACGGGAGTTTGGCAAACATCTGGGTGAGGCATAAAGCCGCATGGGGGTTGCCGCCTCCCCTTGGCGGCAAGCGGTCATTATTCTGATAACCTCTAAACAGGCAGTCAATCCAGGGAGAGGGTGATGGGCTATCTGATCTTGGGCAGTGGTGGATTGGGCACGGCGCTGGCCAGGGAGCTGTCAGCCCGTGGCGAGGAGCTGGTACTGGCGGGCAGGCAACTGCCAAAAGGACTGGATCCGGCCTGCTACTTTCCGTTGCAGGAGGTGGATCCGCTCTCTTTCGATGCGCTGTTCACCCTCTATGACACAGTCGCCCTGCCGAGCGTGGTGATCAACACCATAGGCCTGTTGCACGATATCAACTTCATGCCGGAGAAGCGGGTAGAGGAGGTCAATCCCAAGTGGCTGTGTGACAGCCTGCTGGCCAATGCCTGGCCCACTCTGGCCGTGGCTGCCCGGCTTGGCCGCCTGATGGCGGAGGATAGCCAAGTCTGGCTCTGTGCCATTTCTGATCTGGCGGGAGCCATAGGCGCAAATGAACAAGGGGAACGTTACAGCTACCGCATGAGCAAGGCGGCCCTCAACATGGGGGTCAGGACCCTTGCCCATGAGTGGGCCGAGCGCTTTCCCAAGTCCGGCGTGATCACGATACACCCTGGCCTCATGGCAACCCCCATGAACCAACCTTTTTTTCATGCACTGGCATCTGCTCCGTTGCAGGACCCCGCCCAGGTTGCCCCCTCTTTGCTGACTTTAATTGCAGGCATGTCCCTGACTCAATCTGGCGCTTTTGTTGATCTGCAGGGGCAGCCGCTGCCCTGGTAGGCGGTCACCGGGCTCACATTCCAGAAACTCCCTGCTTGCCAAGCCAGCCTGCGCTGGCTAACGTCATCCTCCTGCACCAGGAGGGATGTCATGCGCTATATCGATTTACGAAGTGATACTGTCACCCAACCCACGGATGCCATGCGTCAGAGCATGCTCCATGCCGAGGTTGGGGATGATGTCTATGGGGAGGATCCGGGCGTCAATGGGCTGGAAGCCTATGGTGCCGACCTGCTTGGCAAAGAAGCCGCGCTGTTCGTGCCATCCGGCACCATGTCCAACTTGCTGGCGGTGATGAGCCATTGCCAGCGTGGGGAAGGTGCCGTGCTGGGCTCGGCAGCCCACATCTATCGCTACGAGGCTCAGGGTTCTGCCGTGCTGGGGTCTGTGGCCCTGCAACCCGTGCCCATGCAGGCCGATGGCTCACTGGCGCTGGCCGACGTGCGCGCAGCCATTGCCCCTGACGATGCCCATTTTGCCCAGACTCGCCTCGTTTGCCTCGAAAACACCCATAACGGCAAGGTGTTGCCGTTAAGCTATTTGCACGAGATGCGTGAGTTTGTCGACGAGCACAGCCTGCTGCTGCATCTGGACGGCGCTCGCCTGTTCAACGCAGTCGTGGCGAGTGGCCACTCGGTGCGTGAGCTGGCCGCGCCGTTTGACAGTATTTCCATCTGTCTTTCCAAAGGGCTGGGAGCGCCGGTGGGATCGCTGCTGGTGGGTTCTCATGCCTTCATCGCTCGTGCCAGACGGCTGCGCAAGATGGTGGGTGGCGGCATGCGCCAGGCGGGGATCCTGGCCCAGGCCGGTCTGTTTGCCCTGCAGCAGCATGTGGTGCGCCTTGGTGACGATCACCGCCGCGCCAGACGGCTGGCCGAAGGGCTGGCGGCGCTGCCGGGCGTCAGGCTGGATCTGGGGCAGGTGCAGACCAACATGGTGTTCTTGCAACTGACGAGTGGTGAGAGTGCACCTTTGCTGGCTTTCATGAAGGAGCGGGGGATCCTCTTCTCCGGTTATGGCGAGCTGCGGCTGGTGACCCATCTGCAGATCAATGACGACGACATCGAAGAGGTGATCGACGCCTTTACCGAGTATCTCGGCGCGTGACAATGCCATGAAATGAAACAGGGCGCTTCGGCGCCCTGTTTTGTTACTGCATGGTCTTGTTCGTCATATCTGCCGTTGCCCTGTCATCAGCATGGCTTCGTCGGTGGCATCGTAGATCATCACGGCGATGTGGGTCACCTGGCCGCCAAAATCGGCCAGCGGCACCAGGGTCAGGTTCTGGAACATATGGGGAGCCGAGCCTGTGATGGGGCGATAGTTGGAGAAACGCAGCAGATAGGGTCTTTGTTCCCAGGTGCTGAAGGCGCGGTTGTTGAGCTGGAACACCATGTTGGCCTTGCGCTCGAACCAGGCCCTGTCAACGTCGGGGAAAAGTTCGAACAGGACACCATCGCGCACCTCGCCCGCCATCCGGCCGCTGTGGCTCTCCATGAAGCCATTCCACACCTGCACCTTGTACTCCTTGTCGAGTACCACCAGCCCTACGTCCAGGTTCTGGACTATGTTCATCAGCCAATGAAATTCACGAATATCCATGGTCACTCCCTAGAGCATGTGCATGATTTTGTTGTTCATGGTGGCGATGGAATCTTCGGTAAACAGCAGCAGCAGGTCACACTGCACTGCGTAATCCTGGACCCGGTAGTTGATCTCGATGGCCAGGGTACGACGCCAGAGACTCTTGTTGGTGTTGATGAGATCCTTGATGGGTCTGTGCTGGCCGAGCACCACAGGGTGGCCCTGGCTGAAGGGAGTGTCGAGCTGGCTGGCATAACCGCGCAGGAAGGCACCGATCAGCACGTTGGCGGTGTCCATCAAGAGCTCCAGCTCGGCATTGCGATCCAGTGCTCCCTGATGCTTCATCAGCCGGGCAAGGTCTTTGAAGCTGGAGTCGTGGAACAGGATCAACGCTTCGCCGGCGATACCTGCACCGATGAAGCCCTGGCAGACGGCGGAAAGGGTATCCGAATCTGCGGCGGCCGAGAGGGCCATGTGCAGCTCGGAGACCTCCAGCACGTTGACGTTGGGAATGGGCAGTACCACGAAGGCATTGAGCAGGCGGGCCAGCAAATCGGCGGCCTGGCCCATGGAGACGTTGGCGAGCTCCTGATATACGTCGCGGATCTCGGGGCTGATCTTGATGCCAACGTCGGCATCGGGCTCAGCTGTTGCTATACCGGTGAGGAGGGGGGCGGGGGTCGAGGCCACGCCGTTTGGCTGCCACAAGCCGTGTTGCCTGAGCAGGGCGGTCAGGGTTTCGGGGGCGGCGGGTTTCTTGATGAAGTCGAGCGCACCGAGGCTCATGACCCTTTGATGCGCTTCAGGCTGGATGTCGCCAGAGACGACGAACACCTTGTTGCGCAGTCCCTCCTGTTGCAGGGTCTCCAGCACACCGTAGCCGTCCATTTCCGGCATGGTCAGATCCAGAAAGATCAGGTCTCCATGCCCCATCAGCACCTGCTCTATCCCTTCGAGTCCGTTTGCGGCGTAATGCAGCGTCACATCCCAGTCAGCGGGAAGGGCACGGGCCAGCTGTTTACGAGCGAATCCTGAGTCATCACATATCAATACATTCATAGTGTTAGGCTGGCCTGGTCAACGAGGATTGCTATAAGTGTGGCCCGCTCACGGTCAGATGCAATGGGCCAGACTGGTTGCTGGTGAAAATTGGTTGTCCCATTGGCGGTTCCGGTAGTGCGCCGAGTATTTTTCAACGAATTCAGCGAACATCTTAACACGCAGCGGAGCAAACTGAGGCTGGCAGCGCACCATGTAGAAGGGGCGATGGCCGGTTTTCCAGTCCGGCAGCACGGCCACCAGCTGCTCATCTTGCAAGAATGGATGCACATAATGGAGCGGGGCATTGACGATACCCAGATGCCGTCTGGCTGCCCTGACGGCCGCCTGTGTCTGGTTGACGGTCAGCTTGGCGGCGCGCTTTATCTGTATTGTCTGGTCATCCTGGCTGATCAATTGCCAGTGCTGGTGGGGCCAGCAGTAGATCAGCGCATGTTCTTCCAGCTGGGCTGGGTGGGCTGGCGTGCCCATTTTCTCCAGATACAGCCTGGAGGCGAACAGGCCATATTCGATGTGACCAAGGCAGAGGGCATTGGTCATGGATTGCGGCAGCTCACCGTTGAAGAACACCAGATCCCTATCGTTATCAAACAGGTGCTGATGGTCATTGGTCTGGGTGATGTCGAACTGTACTTCAGGATAGTGCAGACCGAAATCTGCCAGCATGTCGACCAGGAGGGTATTGGAGAGGGCGATTGGCGCCGCGAGACGGATCACGCCATTGATATCGGCTTCCCGCCCCTGGATCTCCCCCGTGGCTTGTTCAATCTCGGCCAGCGGGGTGCACAGGCGCTCGTAATATCTGAGCCCTTCATCGGTGAGGCGGAGCTTGCGGGTGGATCTGTGCAGCAAAGAGCAGCCGAGTTGCTCTTCGAGCTGAGAAATACGTCGGCTGATGGTGCCGGTCGGCATGCCCAGTGCGGCAGCTGCGTGGGAGAAGCCTCCCTCTTGCACCACCTTGACGAACAGATAGAACTCTTCGATGTACTTCATAAGCGGTGTTCTGGGTGTAACAGGGGGGAGACCTTAAAAAGAGCTGCCCGCCTTGGCAAGCTCAATCCGGCGTTTAATTGATCTGGATTAGATTCGACTCCCGCTGGTATTGGTGCAAAAGGCGGATAAATTCGGCTGGATCCCGATCCAGGCTATTGTCCGGCACCAGCAGATCGTAACCAAACAGCTCACGCAGCCGGGTCATGCGATTGGCCAGCATGGCGATAACCCCCTCATAACGCTGGCCTGACGAAGAGCGAAAACGGCTCTCCTCCAACAAGCCTTCCCCCTGCAGTACACCACCACAGGTACCGCTCGGACAATCCTGTTGTTCATTGCGCAGGGCCTGCAACAGCACGGATCTTTGCTCGGTCAGCAGGCGAACGGCCAATCTGGGTGTGATCAATGTCAAAAAATCATCGTAATCTTTTATCTTCAATCCAATGTAGGGCAGGGGGACCAGATCCCAGCCGAGATGGATGCGCGGTTGGTCAATTCGCTGAATATTTCTCCATTTCAGGATCCAACCGCCGTATTTGTGGTGATATTGCAAACAATCGTGGCAGAGGGAGAGGCTGACATGGGGTTCGACCAGCTTCAACGAGCCGATAAAGATCATCATCAGACCCGCCAACAGGCCGGAGATGAAGGGGATTAGTGGTTGTTCACGGAAGAAAAAAAGTATAAAAATCATAGTAATGGTTACTATGATGCCCAACAATACCAAGGTGAGTCCGTTTTTCCTGACCATGGGTTTCACATGTAGCGTTTTCATATGAAGTCAGCCCTTGTGCGCAAGCTTATTTTCAGATTATGGGCTGGATCCTATTTTGTACCAGCATGGGGTGCCCCGAAAGGGTACCTTGTAGCAGGCTTTCTCAGTGATCACACATCATGAATCACCACATTAGATGAATACGCTAGACGAACGGTTATTGAGCGGGATGGATGTCCTGCATACCCCTATCTGGGTTTATGACATCCGGCATCATCATATTTACTGGGCCAACCGTACCGCATTGGGGGTATGGGAAGCCAGCTCGCTTGCTGAACTGCAAGCGCGGGACTTCTCTGCCGACATGGCTGCCGCCATCGATCTGCTCCTGCAACGCTACCTCGGTGATTTCCAGCAGGGGCGCAGTTACAGCGAGTGGTGGACGCTCTCCCCCAGGGGGATCAAAAAACAGATCTACCTGCGGTTGTCTGGCATTCAGCTGGCCGGCCGCCTGATGATGATGACAGAGGCGGTGATCGACGCCGATACCCTCTATCAGGAGTCCTCCCTCGCCACCGGCGATACCCTTGCCTGCCTCTTTGACAATCAGGGCCAGCTTGAGAGCGGCAACCACCACTTCGATACTTGCTTCGGCGATCAGGTCAGTCAGCTCTCCCAGGTGTTTTCCGGCAACAATGAAGCTTTCTACCAGAAGCTCTCACGCCTCGACGAGGTGGTGGCAGAAGGGGAGTGCCGTACCCGGAAGGGGATGCGCTGGTTCCAGTATCAGTTTCGGCATATCCAGCAGGGGGCACAGATATTGCTCACCATGCGCGATATTACCGACCGCAAACTCGAAGAGCTGGAGCACCGCCATCTGGCCTGGCACGACTCGCTCACCGGGCTGCTCAATCGCTATGGTCTGATGAAGTCCCTCGAGGCTTATTGCGGCATGGGCGGGCGCTTTGCGCTGGTGTTCATGGATTTGGACAACTTCAAGCTGGTCAACGACAACTATGGCCACAAGGCTGGCGATCGCCTGCTGGAACGGGTGGCCGGTCGGCTCAAACAAGTCTGTCCGCGGGATGTGGAACTGGCGCGTCTCGGCGGCGACGAGTTTACCGCCCTGGTGCCGCTGGCCCATTCCAGCGACAGGGCGCAGGAGGTAGCCGATCTCATGCTCTCCCAGATGACCAAACCGTTGCAGCTGAGCGGTGTACCCGAGGTGACCATAGGCGGCAGCATAGGCATCGCCATCTACCCGGACGATGCCGATGACGGTGACACCCTCATTACTCGCGCCGACATGGCCATGTATCAGGCCAAGCAGATGGGACGCCTGCGCTGGCAGCGGTTTACCCCCAGCATGCAACAGACCTTGCATCGCAAGCTGACCCTGAAGCAATTTCTGGCCAAGGCCATCGGTCGGCAGGAGCTGAGCCTCTGTTATCAGCCCCAGGTGGATGTGGCACAGGGCAAACTGATTGGCTTTGAAGCACTGCTGCGCTGGCACAATCCCGTCCTTGGCCATGTCTCACCGGTGGAGTTCATTCCGCTGGCCGAGGAGATGGGCCTTATTCGGGAGATAGGCAGCTGGGTGCTCTCGACGGCACTGGCCCAGATGGCCCATTGGCAGCAGGCATGTCAAGTAAGGGTGCCTGTGTCGGTCAATCTCTCCGGTTTCCAGCTATCTACCTCCTTGCCGGAACTGGTGGCCCAGCAACTCAAGGCGTATGACGTGGATGCCAGCCTGCTTACCCTGGAGCTGACCGAAACCGTCTTGATGCTGGACATGAAAGGCTGCATCGAGATCCTCGATGGCCTGAGCGAGCAGGGCATCAAGATCGCCATCGACGATTTTGGTACCGGCTATTCGTCGCTGGCCTACCTGAACCGGCTGCCCATCGATACCATCAAGCTGGACCGCTCATTCGTGGTGGGGCTGAACCTGCCGGTGATCCGGGCCACAGTGGCCATGGCAACCAGCCTGGGGCTTGGCATCATGGCGGAAGGAGTGGAAGATGAGCACGAACTCGCAGCGCTGCGAGCTCAGGGTTGCCACGTCTTTCAGGGCTTCCTGTTCAGCAAGCCGATGACAGTGGCTCAGGTGGAAGAGAACCGGTTTGCGGTCTGTTGCAAGGCTGGTACTTATCCATTGGCGGAATAGGTTCAACGCAGATGCTGTCATCTTCCTCCTCCGGGATGGCCTTGGGCCGCTGCGTTTTTTTGGGTAGAGTGTGACCTTCTTCCAGGAGGCATCATGAACCCGACCATCGACCTTATTCTCTCCCACAGATCCATCCGCCAGTTTACGCCTGAGCCCATTACGCCGGTGCAGCTCGACCAGATACTGAGTGCAGCCCAGTCGGCATCCAGCTCCAGCTTCCTGCAGGCCAACAGCATAGTTCGGGTGACGGACCAGGCCTTGCGTACCCGGCTCGCCGAACTGGCGGGGCATCAGGCATATGTTGCCCAGGCTGCCGAGTTTCTGGTGTTCTGCGCCGATTATCATCGCCACACCCAAATCGTGCCGGATGCCCAGACCGGCTTTGTCGAACAACTGCTGATCGGCGCCATCGACGGTGCCTTGATGGCCCAGAATGCCCTGCTGGCAGCCCAATCACTGGGGCTGGGTGGCGTTTATATCGGTGGTATCCGCAACAATCCAGCCGCCGTGAGCGAGGCGCTGGGCTTGCCCCATCAGGTAATACCGCTGTTTGGTCTGTGTCTGGGCCATCCGGCGCAGGAGCCAGAGCAGAAGCCCCGTCTGCCGAGGGCGCTGGTGGTACATGAGAACCACTATAGCGCCGAGCTGGATCGCCCCTTGCTCGCACAATATGATCAGCAGATCCAGTCGTACTATGAGGCCCGCAGCAGCAACAACAAGCAGCAGACCTGGAGCAGCCAGATCCGGTCCATTCTCGGCAAGGAGGCGCGTCCTTTCATGCAGGAATTCCTGCAATCGAAAGGGTTCAACCTCAAGTAATGGACCTTATGGGCGATACTATGAGGTAATGACAGTGTTGCCATCGCTGCATGATCCTGAGCTCCTCTGCCTGTTTTGAGACAGGGGAGGATAATAAATCGTGGGTAAGCTCTGCGGTGCGGACTACCTTAAGTGGGTAAGCTGTTGTAGGATCACGCAATTGGATTGGGACAGGAGTTTGAACATCCTATGATTTTAACCTTGGTATTGCTGTCTATTGGCGCACTCCTGTTTCTGGTTATCGCCTATAACGTGATGCAGCAATATAAGCAGAAGGCAGAAGCCGACAAGCGCCAGACGATTGCTCGTCACAAGGCGGTGGCGGACGAGACCGAAGAGGTGCTACTGAATGTCAATTTGGTACCCTTCTCCAAGAACATAGTTCTGCTGCTGCAACACCGGATCCTGGATGCTTACCGGGCGATCTCCCTGGTGATGCCCAATGGTCAGATCAAGCAGCGTATCGCCGATGTGCAGATCCAGATAAAGAATGTGCAAGATAACTACAGCAGCCAGGATGAAGGGCACTTCAAGACCCCCGAATCCGACCGTCAGGCCATTCAGATGCTGCAACTGGTCAAGAAGATGCGGGCAGTGCTGCGTGTTGAGCACAACAAGGGCAAGATAGACCCTCACGGTTTTGCTCAGGAAGATCGTCGCCTTGAGCTGATGCAGCTCAAGATCAACATCGCCAACCTGGTCAAACGGGCCATGGATGCGCAGATCCAGGGGCAGTACGGCACCTGCCGCCAGCTCTATACCAAGGGGCTAGCCGCCTTGGCCAGCGTGTCCGACAAGGATCCCTATCTGATGGCCAGGGAAGAGGATATGCGGCAAGGCCTGCAAGGCCTTGATGAACATTTGCAGCAGCACAGCGATAAAGAGCTGCAGAACATCAAGGACAAAGAGGCGGACGAACTGGACGTCCTGTTCCAACCCAAGAAGAAATGGTGATCATGTTCCACCCACTCGATACCACTTTGGGGCCCATGGCCCCATTTGTTTGTCAGCTATTGGCTGAACTGGACCAACTGGCAGTTCACGTTGATAGCATCAATGTTGACCACCTCTGTTACCGGGCGGCGAGTCTTGCCGAGTATCAGAAGCTGAATGCCGAACTGGCGAAGCAGGGCACCCTGCTGGTGGAAGGCATGATTGGGGGTCGCCCCATCGCCACCTATCAGCTTCACCAGCCCGTGTTATGTGGTCATGTCAGCGTGCCCTGCATAGAACTGGCCGCACCCAAGCCGGGGCGCAACCATCAGGCAGGTCTGGAGCATATCGAGCTGGTAGTGCCTTCACTGCATGAACTGGTGGCCGCGTATCCCGATCTGCCGTTCAAGACCGCGAATATCGATGACCTTCGCAACCCGGATGTGGGCATGATGCTGGCCTCTGGTCAGATCAAGTTTCACCTGAGATCCTTGGCCGAGGTAATTGGGGAAGAGTTGCATACCGGCGCTGTTGTGCCTGTGCCTGCTGGTTACTACGACGGTATCTGATCCGTGCAGGGGGAGGATTCTCATGTTTTCCCCTGTTGTCGTCGTCAGGTATGGCAGGTTCGGGGGCGAGCGCTGCGCCCCTTCAAATGACCGAGCCAGAGGCTCAAGCCCGCTGTGATCACCAGTATCAGCTCGATGCCGAGCACCAATCCCCCCAAGCCGCCCCGCTCCCAGAAAGGGTGAAGGTAGAGGCCTCCCAGGCTGGCGCCCAGATAATACCCCACCAGATAGAGTGACGATGCCAGCGCCCGGTTGTGCTCCACGTGCTGACCGACCCAGGCACTGGCACAGGCGTGGGCGAGAAAGAAACCGAAACTTGAGATGAGCAGCCCCGTCAGTATGGCTGCCAGCGAGCCATGCAGCAGCAGTGCACTGCCCAGCGCCATCAGCGAGATCCCCGCCAGCAGCAGGCGCTGTGCCCCCCAGCGGTGAGCACAACGGCCGCTTAAGGAGGAGGCGACCGTGCCTGACAGATAGGTCAGGAACAGCATGCCGAGCCATTGGGTGGGCAGGGAGAAAGGGGCCTTGGCCAGCAGGAAGGTGAGGTAGCTGTACTGGTTCAAAAACACCATGAAGTTGAGCCCGCCGATGAGATAGGCACCGACCAGCAGCGGATTGCCGAGATGGCTGCTGATGGCCCGCTGGAATTGACCAGGTTCTGCAATGACGGGCACAAAGCGGGTCTGGGCGGGCAATAACCAGACGACGAGGGGCAGCAGGGTCAGGCTTATCAAGCCAATGCCGAGAAAGGTGTGCTGCCAGTCGCCAAACCAGCCTGCCAGCAAGCCGCCGACGACACGGCCCGCTATGCCCCCTAGCGAGTTGGCGGCGATGTAGACACCGACGGCTGAGAGGAGGGCACGCTTGCTGAATTCTTCTCCCATATAGGCGATGGCGGTGGCGGGTAACCCGGCCAGCAGTACACCTTGTAATATCCTCAACAGCAATAACTGTTCAAACTGGTTTACCAGGCTGATGAGCAGGGAGAGCAAAATAGCACCGCCCAGGGTCCACAGCATGATACGGCGCCGGCCGAACCTGTCCGCGAGGCGGGCGCAAATCAGCAAGGAGGTGGCAAGCCCCGCAGTGCAGCCAGCCAGTGTCCAGCCTGCCGACAGCGAGCTGACGGAGAAGACATTTGCCAGCAGTGGCAGCAAGGGGTGGGTCTGGTAGAGGTTGAGAAATACCAGGAAGGAACCCAGGCTCAGGGCCAGGGTGGCGCGCGTCCATTCGCGGCTACCTACTTCGATCATGTGCAGTTGTCCTGACGGCTTTTGTGCAGAGTAGTGCGCCACAGGGCATAAATATAATATATTTAAGTTATCCATCTAATAAGATTAATTGATATGGACTTGAAGCAGCTCACCTATTTGCTGGCGGTACGGGATGCCGGTTCCTTCACTAAGGCGGCCAACGGCCTCCATGTAGCCCAGCCAGCCATCAGCATGGCCATTGCCAAGCTGGAGCAGCAGCTCGAGCTGCGGCTGTTCGACAGGCAGGATCGCAACGTGCGGCTTACTCCGGAGGGGGAGGTGCTCTGTCGTCATGCCGAGCGGCTGTTATTGCAGATGCATCAGGCGCAAGCCGAGATGGCCGAGCTGAAAGGGCTGGAGCGTGGCGAGGTGCGCATCGGTATCCCCTACATGATGGGTTCTTACTATTTTCCTCCGATCCTGATGGCCTTCAAGCATCGTTACCCCGGTCTGAAGATCCGGGTAGAAGAGGCCGGCTCACGCGAGTTGCTGAGCCGCATGGTGGATGGCACCCTGGATCTGGCCATCCTGATCACCAGCGATCTGCCACCTGCGCTGGAAGGGGCCCAGTTGCTGCGTGAAGAGATGTTGATGGTGGTGGGGGAAGAGCATCCGTTGCGGCAGGCCTCGGCCGTCTCCCTGACCCAGTTTTTTGACCAGGAACTGGCCATGTTCCGACGAGGTTTTTACCACCGTGAACACATGGAAGCATTGGCTCAGGAGCTGGGGTGTGAGCCTGACATTGCGTTTGAAAGCAATCTGATCCCCCTGCTCAAGGCGGTGGTCAAGCAGGGATTTGCGGTGACTACCTTCCTGCGGATGGTGCTGGATGAGGAGCCTTCACTCACTGGAATCTCGTTTGCTCCCCCCATTTTTCTTGATCTCTGTGTGGCATGGCGGCGGGGCGATCCGCTCTCCATGGCGAACCGCGCCTTGCGAGATTTTTTGCTGGCGCAGGCCCGGCCATAAATGGCCAAGAAGGAAAGGCTATCAGGCAAAAGTTTGTTAGTATTAGTTCAAGTCGCCTTTAGAGCCTAACATCATGAAACTCCAACAGTTGCGTTATATCGTTGAGGTTGCCAATCACAGACTGAACGTGTCGGCAACGGCAGAGAGCCTCTACACCTCTCAGCCAGGGATCAGCAAGCAGGTGCGCATGCTGGAAGATGAGCTGGGGATCCAGATTTTCGAGCGAAGCGGCAAGCATCTGACCCAGATCACTCCGGCAGGGCGGGACGTGATCAAGATTGCCAACGAGATCCTGGGAAAGGTGGAGAGCATCAAATCGGTGGCGAGCCAGCATACTCATCCCGAGCAAGGCACGCTGCATATTGCGACCACCCATACCCAGGCTCGTTATGCGCTGCCCGATGTGATCAAGGGTTTCATTAAGCGCTTCCCCAAGGTGTCTCTGCACATGCACCAGGGTACCCCGACCCAGATCAGTGAAGCCGTGGTCAAGGGGCAAGCCGACTTTGCCATCGCCACCGAGGCGCTGCACCTGTATGAAGATCTCATCATGCTGCCTTGCTACCACTGGAATCGCAGCGTCATTGTTCCCAAGGGACATCCCTTGACCCAGGTTGGCAAGCTCTCCATTGCGGATATCGCCCGCTTCCCGTTGGTGACCTATGTGTTCGGATTTACCGGCCGATCCGAGCTGGATCTTGCCTTCAATCGGGCCGGTTTCGAGCCCAATATCGTCTTTACCGCGACCGATGCCGATGTGATCAAAACCTATGTTCGACTGGGCGTCGGGATAGGGGTGATGGCGACCATGGCGCTGGATCAGCAGGTTGATACCGATTTGGTGGCTCTCGATGCCAGCCATCTGTTTGCTCACAGCACCACCAAGATAGGATTTCGTAAAGGATCTTTCCTGCGCACCTATATGTACGACTTCATGACCCGTTTTGCCCCGCACCTGACTCGAGATGTGGTGGAGCGCGCCATCGCGCTGCGCTCGAGCGATGACGTGGATGCCATGTTTGCCGACATAGAGCTGCCGGTTCGCTAGCGTCATACCAGCCAGCAGCATAGATCAATAAAAACGCCTCCCGATGGGAGGCGTTTTTATGCCAGCGTCTGATCACAGGAGTCATTTTCTGAACCTGTGATCCAGCTCGTTCGCTTTGGCCAAAAGGCAGGCCTCGTTGTGAGGCTCACTTCTTGAACATGTGGTCCAATTTATTTGCTTTGGTCGAGAGGTAGAACTCGTTGTGAGGATTGCGGCCTTCCTGCAGGGGAACCCGCTCCGTCACCGGAATGCCAAAGCTCTCCATCGCCTTCATCTTGCGTGGATTATTGGTCATCAGGCGCAGGCTGGTGACGTTCAACGCCTTGAGCATATCGGCACAGATGGTGTAGTCGCGCATGTCGGCAGCAAAGCCCAGCGCCACATTGGCTTCGACGGTATCGGCGCCCTGATCCTGCAGATGATAGGCCCGGATCTTGTTGAGCAGGCCGATGCCACGCCCTTCCTGGCGTACATACAACAAAACGCCACGACCCGCTTTGGCGATGTTCTCCATGGCTGCCTGCAATTGGAAGCCGCAGTCGCAGCGAAGGCTGAACAAGGCATCTCCGGTCAGGCATTCAGAGTGAATACGGCCCAGCACAGGCTCATCGCCTGTGACATCGCCCATCACCAGCGCAGCATGATCCTTGCCGGTGCCGGCTTCCTGAAAGCCTACTAGCGTGAAGGTGCCCCAGGGGGTCGGCAACTTGGATTTGGCCACGAGGGTAACGCTGCTCATAGGTTGCTCCTTACTACAGCTGCTTAAAAAGGGCGGCCAGTTTAGCGCGCCTTGTCCATAACAACCATAAGAACAAAACCTTGTGCTATTTAATGACTTGAGCAGTTGTATATAAACAACGCAGTCGCGACGGCTTTTGCGCAAATGTGCGCCCTGACGACTGCCAGACTCGGCACATTTGGGTATAATCGGCGCCCATTACCTCATTCCCTCCGGGATGTGTGCAACAAGTGTGCAGGAGATAAGTTATGCCTCAGATGGCCCCCGTGATGACAATCGATGGCCCGAGTGGTGCCGGTAAAGGCACCTTGTGTCAGTTGCTGGCTGAAAAACTGGGTTGGCACCTGCTCGATTCCGGCGCCATCTACCGGGTATTAGCCCTGGCTGCCTTGCACCATGATGTGGAACTCGATTCTGAAGCTGCGCTAGTCCCCCTTGCTGCCAATCTGGATGTGCAGTTCCAGGTGGATAGCGAACAGGTCAAGGTGGTGCTTGAAGGGGAGGATGTCTCCCGCACCATTCGTACCGAAGAGGTGGGCAATGCCGCGAGCAAAATTGCTGCCTTTCCGCGAGTGCGTGAAGCCCTGCTGCGCCGCCAGCGCGCATTTCGTCAAACCCCTGGCCTGATTGCCGACGGCAGAGACATGGGGACCGTGGTTTTTCCGGAGGCAGAGGTAAAAATTTTCCTCGACGCCAGTGCGGAGGAACGGGCCCAGCGCCGCTATAAGCAGTTGCAAGATAAGGGCTTTGATGTTAACTTTGAGCGTCTTTTAACCGAGATTCGGGAACGTGACGATCGCGACAGAAATCGCGCCGTAGCGCCCCTTAAAGCGGCAGAAGATGCTCTCGTGGTGGATTCTACCTCCATGACCATAGATGAAGTGCTGGCAACAGTGCTCGCCTATGCAGAGCAACAACTTGGTGATGCCAGCGCAAGCTGACATCCGGTCGTCTGCACCAAGGATGGCGCAGATTATTTAAAACAGCCCCGCTTGTGCCGGATTGCAAGTGGATGTTTCATTTGTGAAATAAACAATGATCGAATCTTTTGCTCAACTCTTTGAAGAGTCCCTGAACTCCGTTGAAACCCGTCAAGGTTCCATCGTCAAGGGTACTGTCGTTGCTATCGAGAACGGTTTCGTACTGGTTGACGCCGGTCTGAAATCTGAGTCCGCCATCCCGGCTGAAGAATTCAAGAACGCCCTGGGCGAGCTGGAAATCAGTGTGGGTGACACTGTTGACGTAGCTCTGGACTCTATCGAAGATGGTTTCGGCGAAACCAAGCTGTCCCGTGAAAAAGCCAAGCGCCACGAAGCCTGGCTGCAGCTTGAAAAAGCTTACGAAGAGCAAGCTACCGTTATCGGTATCATCAACGGCAAGGTCAAGGGTGGTTTCACCGTTGAACTGAATGGCATCCGTGCCTTCCTGCCGGGTTCTCTGGTTGACGTGCGTCCGATCCGTGACACCGCTCACCTGGAAAACAAAGAACTCGAGTTCAAAGTCATCAAGCTGGACCAGAAGCGCAACAACGTTGTTGTTTCCCGTCGTGCCGTGATCGAGACCGAGAATACCTCCGAGCGCGAGAGCCTGCTGGCCAACCTGCAAGAAGGTCAAGAAGTCAAGGGTATCGTCAAGAACCTGACCGACTACGGTGCATTCGTAGATCTGGGCGGTGTTGACGGCCTGCTGCACATCACCGACATGGCGTGGAAGCGCGTTAAGCATCCTTCCGAAATCGTCAACGTTGGCGACGAGATCGCAGTCAAGGTTCTGAAGTTCGACCGCGAGCGTACCCGTGTATCTCTGGGTCTGAAGCAGCTGGGCGAAGATCCCTGGGTTGCTATCGCCAAGCGTTACCCGGAGACCACCCGTCTGTCTGGCCGCGTGACCAACCTGACCGACTACGGCTGCTTCGTTGAAATCGAAGAAGGCGTTGAAGGCCTGGTACACGTATCCGAGATGGATTGGACCAACAAGAACATCCACCCGTCCAAAGTTGTTAACGTTGGCGACGTGGTTGACGTGATGGTTCTGGATATCGACGAAGAACGTCGTCGTATCTCCCTGGGTCTGAAGCAGTGCAAATCCAACCCGTGGCAGCTGTTTGCCGAAACTCACGCCAAGGGCGACCGTGTTTCCGGTAAAATCAAGTCTATCACTGACTTTGGTATCTTCATCGGTCTGGACGGCGGCATCGACGGTCTGGTTCACCTGTCTGACATCTCCTGGAACAACCAGGGTGAAGAAGCAGTTCGTGAATTCAAGAAAGGCGACGAGATCGAAGCCGTTGTTCTGCAAGTGGACCCGGAGCGTGAGCGCATCTCCTTGGGTGTCAAGCAGATCGAAGAAGACCCGTTCAATAAGTACCTGTCTGATAACAAGAAAGGTGCTATTGTGAAGGGTAAGGTTACCGAGGTTGATGCCAAGGGTGCCGTAATCGAACTGGCTGACGGCGTAGAAGGCTACCTGCGTGCCTCCGACGCTGCTCGTGACCGTGTCGAAGACGCGACTCTGGTACTGTCCGTTGGTGATGAAGTTGAAGCCAAGTTCATGGGCGTTGATCGTAAGAACCGCACCGTAAGCCTGTCTGTCCGTGCGAAGGACGAGGCTGACGAGCGTGTTGCTATCGATAGCCTGAACCAACAAGAAGAAGTTGTGTTCAGCAATGCTATGATGGAAGCGTTCAAAGCTGCCAAGGGTGAATAATCCTTGATGCAAGAAAAGGGCGGCTTCACGCCGCCCTTTTTTATATTGGCGTAATGAATATTGCATGTGATCGGGGAAGGAGATTTAACGTTATGACCAAATCAGATCTCATCGAACAATTGGCTGCGAGCCGCATGCATATGCCGGCCAAAGATGTCGAAGCTGCCATCAAGGAGATCCTTGAGCAGATGGCATCGACTTTGCAAAACGGCGACCGGATTGAAATCCGTGGATTTGGAAGTTTTTCACTGCACTATCGTGCCCCCCGCGTGGGTCGTAATCCCAAGACCGGGGACAAGGTTGAACTGACCGGGAAATATGTCCCTCATTTCAAACCTGGCAAAGAGTTGCGCGAGCGCGTGAACATTATTGAATAATGCAGAAAACGGCATACTTGGGTATGCCTTTTTTGTTTTTGTGGCTTCTCTTGTGTCAATTGTCTGGTTTCTCCAAGTCTTTTCCCATTCGCTCTAGAGTCTGCCCATGATTTTAAGGATAATCAGCCTTTCATTAGATACTGACAGGGAGCTCCTATGAAGCGTATCTTGGCCCTCATTCCGCTGGTGCTGGTGTTTATTCTGACCCTGGCCATCGGTTCGCAAAATGGTCAGCTGGTGCAGTTCAATTATTTGATTGCCCAAGGGGAGTTTTCGCTCTCCATGTTGCTGGGTCTCTTCTTTGGCGGTGGCTTCCTGCTGGGCTGGCTGGTCTTTGGTCTGCTGTTTTTGCGTCTCAAGATGCAGAACCGCACCCTCAATCGCACCATGCGTCGTCAATCCCGCGAGTTGGAGCTGGCTCGGTCGACAGTCAAGGAATAATGTCCCTCGATGCTTGAACTGCTTTTCCTGCTGTTGCCTATTGCCGCCGGTTATGGCTGGTACATGGGGCGCAGGAGTGTTCGCCAGGACACCCAGAAACAGAGTAATCAATTCTCCCGCCAGTACGTGGCGGGCCTCAACTATTTGCTGTCTGACGAGTCGGACAAGGCGGTGGATCTTTTTATCCAGCTGCTGGAAGTGGACAGCGAAACCATCGAAACACACCTCTCTCTTGGCAACCTGTTTCGCCAGCGTGGCGAGGTGGACAGAGCCATCAAGATCCACCAGAACCTGGTCACCCGTCAGCTGACCCGTGAACAGCGTCAGCTTGCGTTGCAGGAGCTGGCCCGTGACTTTCTGGCTGCCGGTTTGCTCGACCGCGCCGAAGCGCTCTGGAACGAGCTGTGCGAAGACAGCGACTATGAAGAGACGGCGCTGGCCCAGTTGTTGATCATCCATCAGCAGTTGCGTGACTGGGACAAGGCCATCGATGTCGCAGTGCGACTGCAGAAATATCAGGGCAAGAAGCTGGCCGATCCCATTTCCCATTTCTATTGCGAACAGGCGGAGAGTGCCTTGCGTGATGGCGATGAGTCTATGGGGCGCGCCAAGCTCAAACGTGCGCTGGGGGTCAATCCTGCCTGTGCCCGTGCCAGCCTGCGCTTGGCCGAGCTGGCGATGGTGGTACAAGACTATGAACAGGCCGGCAAGGATCTGCTGCGGGTGTTCGAGCAGGACATGGATTTTGCCTCCGAAGCCATCCCTCACCTCACAGAGTGCTACCAGCGCCAGGGGCGTTCCCTCGAACTCATTCCCTTGCTGGAGCAGGCGGTAGAGGATCACGCCGGAGTGAGCGTGACTCTGGCCCTTGCCAAACTGGTGGAGGAGCGCGATGGCCTGAACCAGGCCCGTGCTCTGGTATTGCGTCAGTTGCGCCGTCACCCCTCCATGAAGGGGTTCTACCAGTTGGTGGGCTTTCAGCTGGCCAGCGCTGAGGAGGGGCCCGCCAAGGAGAGTCTGGAGCTGCTGCAACAACTGGTCGGCGATCAGATCAAGATCAAATCAACCCACAAGTGTCGGCAGTGTGGTTTTGCCACCCACTCGCTGTTCTGGCAATGCCCATCCTGTCGCCAGTGGGGTTCCATCAAGCCGATCCGTGGCCTGGATGGTGAGTAATCGATAGAAAAAAAATGAGGTGCCAGGTACTTCCGGTGCTGCGGCAGCGCCATCAGGCCGGGTCTGGATGGTGAGCGACAAACCAGATAGTGATAACAATCAATAGGAAGTGAGATGCTAGATCCCAAAGTACTGGTAGCGCTGGATTATCAGCACGAGGCCGATGCCTTCGCGTTCATTGAACGTATCTCTCCGGCCCAGTGCCGCCTCAAGGTCGGCAAGGAGATGTTCACCCTGTTTGGTCCCCAGTTTGTACGCCAGCTAGTGGTCAGGGGATTCGATGTCTTTCTGGATCTGAAGTTTCACGACATTCCCAATACCGTGGCCAAGGCTGTGGCCGCCAGTGCCGAGCTGGGTGTCTGGATGGTCAACGTCCATGCCAGCGGTGGAGAGCGGATGATGCGTGCTGCCAAGGAGGCGCTGGCTCCCTATGGTGACAAGGCTCCCCTGTTGATCGGTGTGACAGTGTTGACCAGCATGGAGCAAGCCGACATGGTGCCGCTTGGTCTGGATGTGAGCCCTGCCGAGCAGGTGATCCGTCTGGCCACACTGGCCAAAACCTCGGGACTGGATGGGGTGGTCTGTTCCGCCAATGAAGCCTGTGAGCTGAAGGCCTTGCTTGGTGCAGACTTCAAGCTGGTGACGCCTGGTATTCGTCCTGCGGGCTCTGATGCAGGTGATCAGCGTCGGGTGATGACGCCGCGTGCTGCGATGGATGCAGGGGCTGACTATCTGGTGATTGGTCGACCCATCACCCAGGCAGACGATCCCGCCGCTACCCTCTCAAGCATCAATACCGAGCTGGCAGGGCGATAAGGTTTGAAGGGGACAGGCCGATTGACCGCCCGGCCTGTCCTGTTCTACCGGCACAGCACTCTGCCGGTAGAAGTCACTCCTTGACGGTTTGGGTACCCAGACTGACGGGCAGCAGGCCAAGCAACAGGCCCGCTCCCGAACCAATCAGATGCGACTCTATGTGTACCCGGGCGCCGATAAGGGCAGATACCGGACTCCCCCCCGCACTGTAGAAGTCCACCCCCAGTTTGATGGTCACCCCCAGCAACATCAGCCAGCCCGAATAGCGGCGATAGCGGATATCCTGCAAGGCTCCCCATACGAACAGGCCGTGCAAGGCCCCTGACAACCCCATATACCACTGGGTTTGCGGACACCACCACCAGATCCCGAGGCCGACGGCGCAACCCAAGAGCAGCAGCAGTACCGGCAGGCGGCAACCCGTCAGGTATTCCCGAAACAGACTGTAGAGCACGCACAGACCGCTCAGGTTGAGCAGCAGGTGCCACAGATTGGTATGGGCCAGATTGCCTGTTATGATGCGCCACCCTTCGCCCTGGGCGATCAGGGCTCGCTCGAAGGAGAGCAGGTGATTCGGTACGGTGAAAAAGAGCAACAAGCTGGCGAGTGAAAGCGTGATAACCCAGAGCAATCCTGATTTTTCAGACAACATGAAACGGCCCAACGACAAGAAGAGTCGATACTGTACACGTTGCACCAGAGCCCTCAAAGCCTGCCTTTGTGATTATATTCGGCAGGTATCCCATCTCGCTCCCCTTCATATTCTGCAGCACCCGAGCGAAGCAGGGCATCCCAAGGGTACAGCCGCTCTGCTGGCCGCGTCCCTGACTCAGGCCTGTATTCATGTGGGAGAAGACTTTGCCGGGGCTCAGTGGCTCAATGCCTTGCTGGCGGATCCCAAGATGCACTGTTATCTGCTCTGGCCCGACGAGCAGGCTCTGGGGCTGGATCAGGTGCGAGAGCGAATAGTGCAAAACGATGAGGGCGGCAAGGTCTGCTTCATCCTGCTCGATGGCACCTGGCGCAAGGCGTATCGCATGTTGCACAGCAATCCGGCCTTGCTGCGGTTGCCCAGGATCAAGCTCGGCGCTATCCCCGGCCAGTACTCCATTCGCAAGAAACCCTTTCCCGAGGCGCTGTCGACCCTGGAGACTGGCTACCATCTGTTGTCCCAGTGGGAGGGTGAACCCGAACGCTTCGCCCCGCTGATGACCCTCTTTACCCATTTAAACCAGCAGTGGCATGACTTTGTAAAAGGTCGCCGCGTGTAAATTGCAAACCAGGAGTGATGAACGTGAAAAAAGCCGTCGTGGTATTCAGTGGTGGGCAGGACAGTACCACCTGTCTGGTACAGGCTCTTGCCCATTATGACGAGGTGCACGCCATTACCTTCGATTATGGCCAGCGCCATCGGGAGGAGATTGAGACTGCTCGCCGGTTGGCCACTCAGTTTGGGATCGCAGCCCACAAGGTGATGGATGTGACCCTGCTCAATGAACTGGCCGTCTCGGCCCTGACCCGGGACGAGATCCCGGTCAGTGGTGAATTGCAGGACAACGGCCTGCCCAACACCTTCGTACCGGGCCGCAACATATTGTTTCTGACCCTGGCGTCCATCTATGCCTACCAGGTGGGTGCCGAGGCGGTGATCACAGGGGTGTGCGAGACTGATTTTTCCGGCTACCCAGATTGCCGTGACGAATTCGTCAAGTCGCTCAATCAGGCCGTCTCTCTGGGGCTTGATCGCGGCATCCGTTTTGAAACCCCGCTGATGTGGCTCGACAAGGCTGAAACCTGGGCGCTGGCGGATTACTACGGCCACCTGGAGACGGTGCGCCAGCAGACACTCACCTGTTATAACGGCATTGCTGGCGATGGCTGTGGCCACTGTCCTGCCTGCGAACTGCGTAGCCGGGGGCTGGATCTGTATCTGGCCGACAAGGCGGGGATCATGGCCCGGCTGTACGAGAAAACCGGATTGTGTGAGAAAAGCGGACTGTGAGCCTGCGTCTTGCCCTTGCTTGGGGTATAATCCGCGACTTTTGCAACAAGCCGTGACCGTGATGCACTACCCAATCAACGAGATATTCCAGACCATCCAGGGGGAGGGCATCTTCACCGGCCTGCCCGCCATCTTCGTTCGCCTGCAAGGCTGCCCCGTGGGTTGCCCCTGGTGCGACACCCGTCATACCTGGATTGTCGATCCTGCTCGTGAAGTGGGGGTACAGGCGGTGCTGGACTGCTCCAATGAGTCTGATAGCTGGAGCAAGATGAGCACGGATCAGATCCTGGCCAGTTTCCAGCAGCTGGGTTATCAGGCTCGTCATGTGGTGATCACGGGGGGCGAGCCTTGCCTCTATGATCTGCATGAGCTCTCTACCGTCTTGCTGGCGGCGGGATATCAGGTGCAGATCGAAACCAGTGGTACCAGCGAGATCAAGACTCACGACAGTACCTGGGTCACAGTTTCGCCCAAGATTGGTATGAAGGGGGGCCTGCCCGTGCTGGTATCGGCGCTTGAGCGTGCCAACGAAATAAAGCACCCGGTCGCGACCGAGCGCCATATCGAGGAGCTCGATGTCCTGCTGGCAACCGCCACTTTGCGCCCGGATGTGGAAATTGCGCTGCAGCCCATCAGCCAGAAGCCCCGTGCTACCCAGCTGGCGATGGCAGTCTGTATTGCCCGTAATTGGCGGCTATCTATCCAGACTCATAAATATCTGGATATTGATTAATATGGAGTGGTTATCCGACGAGCGCGTGCTGCTCACTCTGGCCAACAAGATGCCTTACGGCAAATATCAAGGGCGACGCATCATCGATATTCCGGAGCCCTATCTGGTGTGGATGGCACGCACCGGTTTTCCTGCCGGTGCGCTGGGTCAAACGCTGGCCCTTGCCTATGAAATCAAGCTGAACGGGCTCGAATCCATGATTGTTCCCATTATTAACAGGATGTCGGTATGAGGATATATACGAGGCAGGGCGATAAAGGCATGACCCGACTGGCCGATGGTGTGCAATTGGCCAAGGATGAGCTGCGGGTAGAAACCTATGGCTATATCGATGAATTGAATTCTCATATAGGTCTGCTCATTGCGGAGGTGCCCGCAGCTGAAACCGGTTTATTAGCCGACCTGGTATTATTGCAGCAAGAGTTGTTCGATTTGGGTGGGGAGTTGGCTTTTTCCAGCGATGGCCAGCATGAGGCCATCTGGCAGGTAAATAACGAATGGACCTTGCGCCTTGAGCAGCAAATCGATGCCTACAGCGCCAATTTACCTCTGCTGCGCAATTTCATTTTGCCCAGTGGTTCCCGTGCTGCGTCACAAGCTCACGTGGTGCGAACCCTGACCCGTCGCTGTGAGCGCCTGCTGCTGAGTTTGAGTCGTGCAGAGCAGATCAACCCGGCCATACTGCCCTATGTAAACCGGCTGAGTGACTGGTTCTTCACCATAGCCCGCTACCTGCTGGCCTGCACCGGGACGCCGGAAGTGCTCTGGATCAAGGCGGCCGAACGGGGCTGATGGCGTTATATCAGGCAATAAAAAACCTCGCAGTGCGAGGTTTTTTATTGGTCGGTGATTTGCCAATCAGATGGCAAATTCCTCGATGGATTTGCCTTCGGCAACGGCCTTGGCAATCGCGGAAGGCATACGGCCCTGACCGGTCCAGGTTTTTTCAACACCATTATCCAGATAGCGGTATTTGGCAGGGCGTGGGGCACGCTTGCCTTTTTTCGCAGCCTTGGCCGGCTCGTTAGCCACTGTGCCAACCAGCTCGGCAGGATCAATGCCAGCGGCTTTCAGCATTTCGGTATATTCGTTAATTTTGCGCTGATGTTCTTCACGGGCCTGACGATCGGCGGCTTCATCCTGCTGACGTTCGGCAACAATAGCAGAGAGTTTTTCCAGACCTTCTTCCAATTGTTCCAGAGTCAACTCACGGCACGCTGCGCGCAAGCTACGGATATTCAGCAGTACTTTCAAAAATTCGTTCATAGTGTCCACCACGCGAGCAAAGGAGGGAATTAAATGAAAAGAGTAATTTTGGGTAATTTATACGCCAGCTTGCTATTAAGTCAAGATAAGCAAAATAATAAATTCAGCGTGCAAAATAAGTGAACTGTTTTGAGTTCAGACTGGATTCAGTAATATTGAATACGTCATACCCGACTGAGTTCCAAGTAGGTGAAAATAGCGACAAAACCAAAATATTTGCACCATTTGACTACCTTTTCCCCATTTTAAAATGGCCAACGTGGGGATTTAATCAAAAAACTTGCCATAACGTGCCAGCACGATAAAATGTGCCCCGAATACCTTTAAGTAGAGGCGCGCTGCCTATGACTACTTGTGCGGAGGGTGATGCCTGTGATGCACAAGGAAAGGAGTCAGCGCCGAAGTAGCCAGGCCATCATACCGGGCTGCTGGTTCTGCATCGAACAGGTGCAGGACTGCCATAGTCATCCACTATGGAGCGCTACCTGAAGGGGCTGAGGAGTATAACCTCCCCATGGGTTTTGTTTCTTTATCCTCTCGGTAGATCTCCACCTGCTGTCTTTAGGTGCAAAGAGATCATGGACATCATTCAGTACGCCGACTCAGGTTGGTCTGTCGTTCCCCCCTTGTTGGCCGTCGCCCTGGCGATCCTGACCCGCCGCGTCCTGCTGTCGCTGGGGGCGGGGATCCTGACCGGCAGCCTGCTGCTCAATCAGTTTTCTCCCCTCGACTCCCTGCATTACATCTTGAACACAGTGCTCAAGATCTTCTGGGTCGATGGTGCACTCAATCGTGACAACGTCAACATGATACTGTTCATGCTGCTGTTGGGTGGCCTCATCAGCCTGATGAGTGTCTCCGGCGCCACCCGCGCCTTTGCCGAGTGGGCCGAGCGCCGTGCCAAGACCCGCAAGGGGGCCAAGGCGCTCACCGGCATGATGGTGTTTGCCTTCTTTATTGATGACTTCTTTCACAGTCTGTCGGTGGGAGCAATCTGCCGTCCGGTGACGGATCGCTTCCAGATCTCCCGCGCCAAGCTGGCTTATCTGCTCGACTCCACTGCGGCTCCCGTCTGTGTGCTCATGCCCATCTCCTCTTGGGGGGCCTACATTATCGCCCTGGTAGGCGGCATCATGGCGGCGCATGGTCTGACCGAGCAGAGCCCGATTGCTGCGTTTGTCGAGATGATCCCGATGAACCTCTACGCCGTGTTCACCCTGATCATGGTGCTGGTGGTGATCGCGTTTCAGTTCGATATCGGCCCCATGCGTCAACATGAGCAGTGGGCGCTGGAAGGCAAGCTGTGGGATGAATCCAAGGGCCGTCCCATCGGTCTGGATATGGAGAGCCCGGAGGAGAGCAATGGCGGTATGATTGACATGGTGCTGCCGATCCTGACGCTGACCGCCGCAACCGTCTACTTCATGATTGACTCAGGGGCTGCCGTGCTGAGCGAGAAGGGGCTGCCCTTCAGCGTGCTCGGTTCGTTCGAGAACACCAATGTCGGCTCCTCTCTGGTTTACGGTGCCCTGTGCAGCCTGGTGGTTTCCATCGGTCTGGCGCTGCGCCTCAAGCTGGGTGCCAAGAACTGGATCAAGGCCGCGCCCCAAGGGGTGATGGCCATGCTGCCGGCGATCACTATTCTGCTGTTTGCCTGGGCTATCGGCTCTGTGGTGCGGGATGTGGAGACCGGTAAATATCTGGCTTCCCTGGCGAACGGCAACCTGCCGATCGAAGTGCTGCCTGCTGTGGTGTTTATCCTCTCCTGCGCCATGGCATTTGCCACAGGTACCAGCTGGGGCACCTTCGGCATCATGTTGCCCCTGGCCGGTGACATGGCGGCCGCCAGCGACATCAGCCTGATGTTGCCTATGCTGGCCGCCGTACTCGCAGGCTCAGTGTTCGGGGATCACAGCTCGCCCATCTCCAGTACCAGCATATTGTCGGCCACGGGTGCCGGTTGCCATCATATCGATCACGTCATGACCCAGCTGCCCTATGCGCTGACCATCGCCTTTGGTGCCGCGCTCGGCTACCTGGCCATGGGGTTGATGCATTCCGTGCTGGCGGGCTTTAGCGTCAGTGCGCTCTGGTTCGTGGTGTTTACCACTTATCACCTGCGCAAAGCGAAAACACGACCGGCGCTGGCCACCGCATAACGCACAAAAAACACACTTGAAGAGCAGGGGGCCCATGGGCCCCTTGGTTTTGTCCGGGGCTTTGGTTAGCATGCGCCCCATAAATTCAGTTTCGGAACAGCATAATGGCTTCACTGCACTACAAATTTGCCACCATGAATTCAGGCAAATCCACCCAGCTCATCCAAGCCCACTTCAATTATCTGGAGCGTGGCATGCAGCCCCTGGCCATGACACCGGCCATCGACGATCGCTTCGGCGCCGGGGTGATCAGTGCCCGGGTTGGATTGGAGTTGAAGGTGGAGGTGTTCAGTGATACCTGCGATCTGTTCGACATGGTCAAGGCGCGCCATGCAGTAAAACGCATCGATGTGTTCATCGTCGATGAGGCCCAGTTTCTGACCCGCGAACAGGTCTACCAGCTGGCCCGCATCGTCGATGAGCAGGATATTCCGGTGATCGCCTATGGTCTGAAGACCGACTTTCGGGGGGAGCTGTTCCCCGGCTCCTACCATCTGCTATGCCTCGCTGACAAGTTTGAGGAGCTCAAAAGCATCTGCTGGTGTGGCAACAAGGCCCACATGAACTCACGGGTGAGCGAAGCCGGGCAGGTGATGCGCGATGGGGAGCAGGTGGAGATAGGCGGCAACGATCGCTATGTGTCTCTGTGCCGCAAGCACTATCTGGCCGGGCGGGCATATAAATAGCCTGATAGGAATGACAGCAAGGGCGCCTCTATGGCGCCTTTTTTGTTGCCGCCAGCGGCTCAGTCTATCTCTATATCCACCGGCGCTATGATGGGGTCGGCCACCGGCAGGCGGTGAAACAGTTGGCGAAAATGGTGCTGTACCCGGCCTATGTCCACCAGAGACATGCCGGAGGCGAAACCAAACCAGACATAGAGTCCGGTGAGGTCGCGAAACATGGGGGGCAGATAGCGGGGGGCATCGATCAAGCCCTCCAGATAGTGCTGATAGAGCACTGGAATGTCATCCAGCGTCACCTTGCCGACGAACAGCATGGGCAGGATTTCAGGTACCCCTTCCAGCACGGCGCTGCGAATGAAGTTGACCGTTTCCACGTAGCCACGCACGTAGGAGAGATCCTTGGTAAAGCAGGCCCCCCCTTCGACCATGCCGCCGCGAAATACCCGCTGAGTGATCTTGTAGGCATCGTGCTCGCTGGTGCCTTGTTTCACAAAGTGCTGGAACACTTCGACAAAGTCGGCGCCGTGCTCCGCCATGTCGATGGCCATCACCCTGTCCGAGATACGCTTGGCCCTATCCGGAAAGGAGCTGAAGGTAAGGGTTTCAATCAATACTGCCAGCCCCTCCTGACAAGCGGTGATCCGCGGCGAGCCGGCACTGAGCCAGGTGGCGTAGGGTTGCTGGCGGCCGTTCAAGGTCGTGCCCACGTGGACCCAGCCTTCGTGTACTTCCAGCACTTGCAGATCCAGCTCGGAGAAGCGGGCGTGGGAGCTGAGCTTGATGTAATCCCCGCCGGCGGCGGCATCCGAGACGATGCCATCGCTCAACTTGACCTGCACAGTCCCCTCGCTGAAGTAGCTCGACAGCTTGCCCTGCAGCTTGGCGACCGCCGCTTCCCCTTCAAACTCCTTGGGGTAGGGGCGCACCAGATGACGGGCACCGGGCAGGGAGAAGATATCGCACAGACGGGCACCCAGCTCCTTGAGAGTCTTGCGATCGCCGCGCAGGTGGTCGCTGGCGGAGCCATAGAGCAATTGGCTGTAGCGCAGAAAGTCAGGTTGCCCGCGTTGGCGGAGCATCTCGATCACCACCATGTACTGATCGACTGTTTCTTGCAGAATGCGGCCCAGATCGTCCTGGGGGCCCAGCTTTCTGCGGATCCTGTCCCTCAGCTCCTTGAGCTCCAGATACTTGTTGCGTGGATCGAAGCCAAGGGGGAGGGTTTCGTAGAAGTGCTGGCCGATGGCGGGCAACGCTCGTCCCCCCTTGGCCAGAAACTCGGCCTGAAGATGACGGGGCCACTTGATGGCATCCAGAATACGGATGGGCTTTTGCAGAGTCAGCAGTTCATCCGAGAGGGATTTCAGATGCAGGCGATACTTTTCTTGGATGGTCATCTGTCCTTCTGTCGAGCGAAGGTGGTGCGAGAATGGGCTGAGTATATGCATAGCGCTTGCCAAAAAGAAGCGGAGCCCCCGCTTATCCGGCCACTGCACTTTTGGTTGCCGGAAAATTGGTTTAGACTGCGCCCCTTGATCCTTATCGTGTCGTGGAAATGATGAATATCCCCAGCTCTGAAATGATAATGCGTTGGTTGCAGCAGGCTCGCATCGAGCACTATGTTTGCGACCAGTGTCATGGCATCCACATTGTCTCCCTGCAGTCTGTCGACGGCATTCAGGAGAGCCGGATCTTTGTCGAAGAGGAAGGGTTGCTGTTTTCATCCGAGCTGGAAGTGCGCCCTTCGGCGCTGCTGCCGCTGATGGCCGAACTGGGTCGTCTCAACATGCAATACCCCTCGCTCAAGGTGTTCCTCGATATCATCGACGACAACCTGCCGCGCCTCATAGTAGGTCACACCGTCTTCACCAAGGCGGGCCTCTCCGTGGAGCAGTTCCTGTTGTTCGTTGAAAGCACCACGGCCGCGACCCACGAAGTGGTCTCTGAATGCGAGCGCCTCGGCTTCCTGAATCTGCCTGAAATACAGGTCGGATCCGAATCTGTGCATTGATTTGTGCGTTAAATGTGCGAACGGTTTCTTTGGCGAAAAAAGCCGTTGACGCAGGCGGGGCTTTCCCCTAAATTACGCCCCGTTCCAGCGCAACAGTGCTGCGAACCTAGTGTTGGCTGAACACGTTAATCAACAGACCAAAATTTGGTGAGGTATCCAAGTGGCTGCCCACCGACGAAGTCGGCAAGAAAGCGCGCGTAGCGTGCTCCGAAAGCCACTTCAAAGAAGTAAAAATTTGGTGAGGTGTCCGAGTGGCTGAAGGAGCACGCCTGGAAAGTGTGTATACGGCAACGTATCGAGGGTTCGAATCCCTCCCTCACCGCCATATTTAAAGAAACCGACCTGATGGTCGGTTTTTTTGTTTTCAGATATGCCATTTTTCTGCGATATCCCCCTTGTGTGTAATGCTATTTGGTCATGTCTTTCGTACCGCGATGAATTGAGAAAGCCCCATGAGATCCATGGGGCTTTTTTGTGCCTGAAGATGCACCGGCTGATGGTGTGGCAGAGGAGATATTGTCAGCCGCGACGTGGCATCTGCATGGCGGAGTCGGGCAATCTGTGCATGGAAGGCATGAATACATTGGGTGTCAGGCCCGGCTGCATGCAGCGACTCTCGCGTGAATCGACGCATGGAATATGCAACAGGACAGCAAAAGGTGGCTGGTCATGATACCAGCCACACGCCAGGCAAAATGATGGTGCTGGTTTATTCACTTCAATGGTGGAGGTACGCCATTGTGCGCGTGAGAGATGACAATGCAGGCCACATCAGCTTGCTGTCGTCAACAAGCCCCGCTTGCTGGCGGGTTTGATGACGACTCTCGACGTGAGCCGGGTCAGGAGCTCATAGGGGATGGTTCCTATCTTTTCTGCCACCTGCTCCACCGGCAGGCCATCCCCCCACAGGATCACTTCATCCCCCGTCTTGTCACCGGCACCGGGCCCAAGATCGACCGTGATCATGTCCATGGACACTCGCCCCACTATGGGGACCCGCCGACCATTGATGAGCACAGGGGTTCCCTGAGGTGCCATGCGTGGATATCCATCCCCATAGCCGACCGCAACCACGCCCAGAGTGGTGTCATGATGGGCCACCCAATGGCCACCATATCCTACCGACTCCCCTTGCTCGCATGGTCTGATGGCGATGAGCTGGCTCCTGAGGGTCATGACGGGACGCAAATCATGTTCGGATGCCAGCTGTCCGCCAAAGGGGGAGGCGCCATAGAGCATGATTCCCGGCCTTATCCAGTCGCTGCGAGAGTCTGGCCAGGCCAGGATCCCCGCCGAGTTGGCCATGGCCCTCTCGCCCTGCATCCGTGCTGTGAGTGCATTGAACTCCTCGATCTGCTGCGGGGTGGCTTGGCTGTCCTGCTCGTCGGACTGGCTGAAATGGGTCATGAGATGAAAGGGCTGCACCACGTTCTTGCAGTTGGCCAGCCGCTCGACAAAGGCGGGAATATCCTGCGCCCTGAGCCCCAACCGGTTCATTCCCGTATCAAGCTTGAGCCAGACGGTGATCGGTGTCGGCAGGTCGGCCTGCTCAAGCAGTGCCAGCTGATCCCAGGTATGAATGGTGGTCTGTAAGTCGTGAGCCGCCAGCAGGGGGAGTGCCTCTGCCGAGAAGAATCCACCCAGCACCAGAATGGGCTTGGTGATGGCGTTTGCCCGCAGAACCAGCGCCTCTTCGATCCGCGCCACCCCATAGGCATCCGCCTGAGACAGGGTATTGGCGACTTGCAACAGACCATGTCCATATGCGTTGGCTTTGAGCACGGCGATGATCTTGCTGTGGGGAGCATGGCGCCGCACAACGGCAAAATTATGGTGCAGTGCATCCACATCGATGCTGGCAGTAACAGTATTCATGATGGGTTATTTCTTCCATGAAAATGAAGATGGATATTGCCGGCAGCACAATAAGCATGGCGTGTTTGGCAAACGTCATTCAGTCATCGCACTCCTTGTGCGATTAAAGATTTACAATGTCATTTGAATATCTAATTGGCATAAGCATTATCTTTATATTCAACCATGTGATGACGAGCTAATACCTATTTTACAAATAAACCATCACTGGTATATGGATATAAAATATCGGCCAGTTTGTCTGAGCCCTCCATGGTGAACTGCTTCAATACAGGTAGCGACTTTGTAGGGGGCATGGTCACTACACTGTTAGCACATACACCTGCCTATGTTTTAATTATGTTACCAGTCGTGCTTGTAATGGTAAATAGTGTATGATGAATAATCGTTTTTTGACAAAATCATGGCATTTTCATCTGCCAATGTTTTTTGACTGGTGATTTCTATCGCGTTTTCTTGTCGGGGAATTATTTCTGTCTGCAGCCAGGAAACGAATTGCTCCCGGAGGATCGCAAGGGGACATAGCGACAAGAGAAAAATCCACAGTGGTTTCCCCCCTCTTCTCCATTATCTCTGTATGCCTGATATGAGAAACCCCGTGTTGATGAGCGATGATATGTCGCTGGTATTTGGAACTGGGCAATATGCACAAGCAGGGCCTCCGAGGCAAGGATGAAGGCTCTCGTATGAGTCATTTGTTGGCGTGCTTATGATACGGTGTCGCCATTGGAGGAGCCTACGCAGCAAGTGGACGACCCTTTTGAGGCTCTTCGTGTCAGCTTCTCATGTCTGTCGATTAAATACCTGGCCATGTGATAGCGCGTCTTATTGGTACCTCCGTTCGCTTCGGTAATATTTCATTTACATTAAATAAAGGTGTATCTGGTAGCGGTGTTTATTTTCACCGGGATTACTCAGAGTCAATAACATCTGCATGGGATAATTTGTGTGATCAGATATCCGCTCTGAATATTTAGCATCGAGAATTAACGCGTAATTTTAATGTTGTTAATTCAATTACAACATTAATTACCCCCTTGTGGGTATTTGTGCGTGCCAGTGCTGGAATAGTTAAGAGTTTGCTACATATGGTTTTTTTGATTAATGGCGATGGGTTTTATATTTTGGTAATGCCCTGTGGCTTGATAAAGATCAACACGTGAGGAGAGGGGAGTCCTTAGCATTTCCGTCATTAAGCATTTATCAAACAAGTGCTCATTAACGGGAATAAGAAGAATGGTCGAGGATAATTTTTTATCGGCTCATGGAATTAATCGCCGTGATTTTATGAAATTGTGTGCCGGGATGGCCGCAACCCTGGGTCTAAGCCAGAATGCCGTGGCCAAGATGGCCACCGCGCTCACCAGCCCCGAGCGGCCGCCGGTGATCTGGATAGGGGCGCAGGAGTGCACAGGTTGCACCGAGTCGCTGCTGCGCGCCACCCACCCCACCATCGAAAACCTGATCCTCAATACCATTTCGCTGGAGTATCACGAGGTGCTCTCGGCGGCCTTTGGTCATCAGGCGGAAGAGAACAAGCACAACGCCATCAAACGTTATAAAGGCAAGTACGTGCTGGTGGTGGATGGCTCCATTCCGCTCAAAGATGGCGGCGTCTACTGCATGGTGGCCGGTGAGCCCATCGTCGACCATATTCGCCGTGCTGCCGTCGATGCCGCCGCCGTCATCGCCATCGGCTCCTGCGCAGCCTGGGGTGGCGTGCCTGCCAGCGGTGGCAACCCGACCGGTGCCGTCAGCCTCGAAGAGGCCCTCGGCAATATCGGCACCCCCATCATCAATATTCCCGGCTGCCCGCCCAACCCCCACAACTTCCTCACCACGGTCGCCTACTACATCACCTACGGCAAGCTGCCAGCGCTGGATAGCAAGAAGCGCCCGCTGTTTGCCTATGAGCGCCTTATCCATGAGAACTGCGAACGTCGTCCGCACTTCGATGCAGGGCGTTTTGCCAAGGAGTTTGGCGATGAGGGCCACCGTCAGGGCTGGTGTCTCTACCATCTGGGCTGCAAGGGGCCGGAGACCTACGGCAACTGTTCGACTTTGGAGTTCTGCGATGTGGGCGGTGGCATCTGGCCGGTCGGCATCGGCCACCCCTGTTATGGCTGTAACGAGCAGGGGGTGGGTTTCAGCAAGGGGATCTTCCAGCTGGCCAAGGTCGAGAACCCGACCCCGCGGGTGGATAAACCCGATGTGAAGATCCAGGAGGGGGGCTATACCTCGCCCACCGCCACGGGTCTCATCGGGGGGGCCCTCGGGGTGCTGGTGGGGGTGAGTCTGATGACGGTGCGTGAACTCGGTCGCCAGCAGAAGCGCCACGAAGCCGGGCAGCACCCATCACGGGAGGAGTAACCGTGAACAGACGCAATTTCCTCAAATTCGCCTCTGCCAGCGCACTGGCGGCAGGGGCAAGCGTGCCCGGCACTGCGCTGGCGGCGGCCAAGAACAAGCCGCCCATTCCCGGGTCGCTCGGCATGCTCTACGACTCCACCCTCTGCGTTGGCTGTCAGGCCTGTGTGGCGGAGTGCCAGCGTTTGAATGGCAACTCGTCCAATCCGGAGGGAGCACAGACCTGGTCCACCAACGACAAGCTGACGCCCTACACCAACAACATCATTCAGGTGTGGAAGAGCGGCACGGGTGAGCACAAGGATCAGCTGGTAGATGGTTACGCCTACATCAAGAAGCAGTGCATGCACTGCGTCGATCCCAACTGCGTCTCGGTCTGTCCGGTGCAGGCCCTTACAAAAGATCCCAAGACCGGCATTGTTCATTATGATCCGAGCGTCTGCACCGGCTGCCGTTACTGCATGGTGGGCTGCCCGTTCGATGTGCCCAAATATGACTACGACAACCCCCTCGGGGCCATCCACAAGTGCGAACTCTGCAACCAGAAAGGGCTTGAGCGGATCACTCAGGGCAAGCTGCCCGGTTGTGTCGAGGTGTGCCCGACCGGCGCCGTGATTTTTGGCACCCGCGAGGATCTGATGGCCGAGGCCAAGCGCCGCCTGCTGGCGAGCCCCGGCAGCGAATACGCCTATCCGCGCCAGACCCTTACCGCCAACGACCCTTATCTGCATGAGGTGCCGAGCTACCAGCCTTACGTCTATGGCGAGAAGGAGGGAGGCGGTACCCAGGTACTGGTGCTGGCCGGGGTGCCCTATACCAAGCTCGACATGCCCGACCTGCCGGAGCTCTCCTCCGGTGCCCGCTCCGAGCATATTCAGCACACCCTCTACAAGGGGATGGTGCTGCCCATGGTGGTGCTGACCGGTCTTTCTGTGCTCATTCGTCGCCACAGCAAGCAGAACGGCCACGATCACCATCAAGGCGATGGCCACGATCACCATCAAGGCGATGGCCATGATCAGGGCTCGGGCAAACAGGGCCATGAAAAGGGAGGCAAGGATCATGAGTAATCACAAGGCGCACCCGCTCGGCGGTAAGCTGGTCAGCTGGCCTGTGCTGGTGCTGGCCCCCTTTGCCGTGCTGTGCGGCATGCTGATCCTCAAACGCCTCTTCTTCGGGCTGGGCTCGGTCACCGATCTCAACGGGGGTTATCCCTGGGGGCTCTGGATCTCCTTTGACCTGCTGATCGGTACCGGTTTCGCCTGCGGCGGTTGGGCATTGGCCTGGGCGGTCTATGTGTTCAACCGGGGCGAGTATCACCCCCTGGTACGACCGGCGCTCTTGGCCAGTCTGTTCGGCTATTCGCTGGGGGGCCTCTCCATCACCATAGACGTGGGGCGTTACTGGAACCTGCCGTACTTCTACCTGCCCGGCCACTTCAACACCTCCTCTGTGCTGTTCGAGACGGCGGTCTGCATGACCATCTATATCGGGGTGATGGCGCTGGAGTTCGCGCCCGTGCTGCTGGAAAAGTTTGGCTGGAAGGCGTCACTCATTCGCCTCAACAAGATCATGTTCTTCGTGCTGGCGCTGGGGGCCCTGCTGCCCACCATGCACCAGTCCTCCATGGGCTCCCTGATGATAGTGGCGGGGGAGAAGATACATCCGCTCTGGCAAAGCTATGAGCTGCTGCCGGTCTTCTCCTTGCTGACTGCCTTCATCATGGGTTTCTCCATCGTGGTGTTCGAGGGATCCCTGGTGCAGGCGGGACTGGCGGGGCGTGGCCCCAACGAGAAGTCGCTGTTCTACAAGCTGACCCAGGTGATCGACATCTTCCTGATCCTGTTTGTGGCGCTGCGCTTTGCCGAGATCGTCATCAACGACAAGTCGGCCTATCTCTCCGAGTTCAATCGCTTCTCTATCATGTTCTGGAGCGAGATTGCGCTGATGCTCTTCCCGCTGCTGGTGTTCCACTGGGACAAGAGCCGCCGGGATTCGCGCATGTTGTTCCTGGGGGCCCTCAGCATGCTGCTGGGCGCAGCCCTCTGGCGACTGGATTACTCCCTGCTCGCCTTCAACCCCGGCAATGGCTACCACTACTTCCCTTCCGCGGAGGAGGTGCTGATCTCCCTGGGCTTCGTCGCCATCGAGGTGTGTGCCTATTTGCTGTTGATCCGGCTCTTGCCGGTACTGCCATCACTTGAACGTGTTCACCAAGATTATCAGGCCCGAGGGAAAGCCAACGTATGAGCCAACGTATCACCATAGACCCCATCACCCGCATTGAGGGGCACCTGCGTATCGACTGCGAAATCGAAGGCGGCATAGTCACCAAGGCCTGGTCGTCTGGCACCATGTGGCGCGGTATGGAGGAGATCGTCAAGGGCAACGACCCGCGCGATGCCTGGATGATAGTGCAGCGCATCTGCGGGGTATGCACCTCCATCCATGCCATCGCCTCGGTGCGGGCGGTGGAGAACGCCATCGGTGCCAAGGTGCCGGTCAATGCCCAGTACATCCGCAACCTCATCATCGCGGCCCACAACATCCACGATCACATAGTCCACTTCTACCAGCTCTCGGCGCTTGACTGGGTGGACATCACGGCGGCGCTGCAGGCCAATCCGCAAAAGGCGGCGGACATCCTCAAAGGGGTGTCTACCTGGTCCCTCAACAGCGCCGAAGAGCTGACCAAGGTGCAGGACAAGATCCGCGCGCTGGTGGCCAGCGGTCAGCTCGGCATCTTTGCCAACGGCTACTGGGGTCACAAGGAGATGAAGCTGAGCCCGGAGGTGAACCTCATCGCAGTGGCCCACTACCTGCAGGCGCTGGAGTGCCAGCGCGATGCCAACCGCATCGTCGCCATCCTGGGTGGCAAGACGCCCCATATCCAAAACCTGGCGGTGGGGGGGGTGGCCAACCCCATCAACCTGGATGCGCCGAGTGTGCTCAACCTGGAACGGCTGCTCTATGTGAAGAGCTTTATTGACCGGCTCGGCGAGTTCATCGAGCAGGTCTACAAGGTGGATGCCGCCATCATAGCCGCGCACTACCCCGAGTGGCTGGCGCTGGGGCAGGGGGCCAAGCACTATCTGAGCGTGCCCGAGCTCCCCACCGACGCCGACGGCGGCAGCTTCCTGATGCCGGGCGGCTATATCGAGAATGGCAATCTTGCGGGTTATCGCCCCATAGAGAGCCATCAGGATGCTTGGCTGATGGACGGCATTGCCGAGAGCAACAAGCACGCCTGGTACAAGGATGATGAGCCTCTCAAGCCGTGGGAGGGCAAAACTGAACCCAGCTACACCGGCTGGCAGGATGATGGCAAGTACTCCTGGGTCAAATCCCCCACCTTCTACGGCAAGGTGGTGGAGGTGGGGCCGCTCGCAGATCTGTTGGTTAAACTGGCTGCCAAGCACCCGGAGACGGTGGCGCATTTCGACCAGTTGAACGGCATCTACAAGGCACTCACCGGCTCTGCCATCAAGACCGAACAGCTGCACTCCACCATGGGGCGCATTATCGGCCGGGCGGTGCGCTGCTGCGTGCTGAAAGACACCCTGGCGCACCAGTGGAAGGCGCTCATCGACAACATCGGCAAGGGGGACTTCACCGCCTACATCAAGGCCGAGATCCCGGCGGACAAGGAGTTTCGCGGGGTGGGTTTTGAAGAGGCGCCGCGCGGCATGCTCTCCCACTGGATCGTTATCAAGGAGGGCAAGATCGCCAACTATCAGGCGGTGGTGCCGTCGACCTGGAACTCGGGTCCGCGCAACTTCAACGACGAACCCGGCCCCTACGAGCAGGCACTGGTGGGCACGCCGGTGGCGGATCCCGCCAAACCGCTGGAGGTGGTGCGTACCATCCACTCGTTCGACCCCTGCATGTCCTGCGCGGTCCACGTGGTGGATACCCAGAATGGCGAAACGACTCAGGTGAAGGTGCTGTGATGAACACCCTGATCCTGGGAGTGGGCAACCTGCTCTTGAGCGACGAGGCGGTGGGAGTGCGCATCGTCGAGGCGCTGGGGCGCGAATACCGTTTTGCCCCCGGCATAGAGCTGCTGGACGGCGGTACCGCCGGCATGGAGTTGCTGGAAGCCATGGCCAGTCGTGACCACATCATACTGGCGGACGCAGTGCGCAGCGGTAACCCGCCGGGCACAGTGGTGACCCTGCAGGGCGAGGAGATCCCGACCCTGTTTGGCCGCAAGATCTCACCGCACCAGCTGGGGCTGGCGGACGTGCTCTCGGCGCTGCACATGACGGAGGAATCCCCCAAGCGGCTCACTCTGATAGGCATAGAGCCTGAATCTCTCGAACCCCGCATCGGCCTCACCCCGCTAGTGGCGGCGGCCATGGGGGAGGCGAAGGATCGGATTCTGACCCTGCTGGCCAGCGTTGGCGCCCCCGCAATGCCGCTTTCCGAACAGGAAAAGGCAAAACAAGAGCAGGAGGGTTTATGGCGCAGTCCCATTTAAGCGAGGTTGATGCCGTACAGGAGTTTGCCGGTTTTGCCAGCAATCCCGCACCCCTGCTGGTGGTTCAGTACGAGCGGATCGCCCGGGAAGAAATGCAAGGGCTGCTCTTCTATCACGCCACCATGCCCATAGTGGCCGAGTGCGTGTTGTTTGAAGAGCAGTGGCTCGGCTGCGTGCTCACTCCCTGGATGCTGAGCCTGGTGGTGCTGCCGGGGCCGGATCAACGGTGGCCGGTGCGCAGCAGCAGCGATCGGCTCGCTCTGCAGCTCCCCTGCGGCAACATGACTTTTATGGTGGGCGAACTGCCCGAGACGGGACAGCTGCTGGCCAGCTCCCTGATGTCGCCGCTCGATCCCCATCTCGGGGCCGAGGAGGGGCGCTCGCTGGTGAGCAGCACCCTCAAAATGCTGCACTCCTTGCCGCTGCAGCAAGGTGCCATCGGCGTGGATCTGGGGCGCAGACGGCTGTTTGGTGCTCGTCGTGGCCAACCGGCATAGCCGCTAGGTTTCACGCGAAATCAAGTTTAGAATAGGGGCCCGTTTTGGCCCCTCACTCGCTTCTTCGTTTGACGTTTTTCTTCGAGGTGAGTGGTACAAACGAACAAGGAATCTTATGACCATTCAATGCCATGGCCGCCGCAAGTGTGTGCCTGTCGTCGCGGCCACTTTGCTGGCCCTGTTCTCAAGCGGACTCTCTCATTCCGTACTGGCCGCCCAACCGGTTCCCGCCGAGCTCAAGCTCGCCATCGGCGCCGAGCCCACCGAAGGGTTTGACCCCTTGCTTGGCTGGAGTCACGGCAGCTACCTGCTGCTGCACAGCCCGCTGCTCAAGCAAAACGCGGACCTCAGCTGGCAGGATCTGCTCACCCAATCGGTGACCCCGAACCAGGATGGCAAGGGGTGGCTTATCACCCTCAAGCCCGATCTCAAATTCTCCAACGGCGCACCGCTCACCGCCGAGGATGTGGTCTTTACCTACAACAGCGCAGCCAAGGGCGGCGGCAAGATCGACATGGGCAACTTTGTCTCGGCCAAAGTGCTCTCGCCCACCGAGGTCGCCATCGTCTTGAGCGCCCCCCAGAGCACCTTCGTCAACGTGCTGGGATCCTTGGGGATAGTGTCGAAGAAGGATTACGACGCAAAAGCGTACGCCCAAAAGCCTGTCGGCGCCGGCCCTTACCGGCTAGTGAGCTTCCTGCCCGGTCAGCAACTGGTGGTTGAGGCGAACCCCTATTACGCCGGTGGCAACAATGATTTCAAACGGCTGGTGTTTGTCTTTATCGATGAAGAGAGCGCTTATGCTGCCGCCCAGAGCAGCCAGCTCGATCTGGTGCGCATTCCCCCGTCGCTGGCGCCCACCGTGCCAGATTCGCTGCGGCTCTGGGTGCGGCCGAGCGTGGAGAACCGTGGCATCGTCTTCCCCATTCCTGCAGCGAGCAAGCGTGGCGAAGAGGCTAAAAAAGATGCCAAGGGTTATCCCGTTGGTAACGACGTGACCGCCGATGTGGCGGTGCGCCGCGCCATCAACTATGCCATCGACCGCAAGTTGCTGGCCGATCAGCTGCTGGAAGGGCACGCCATCCCCGCTTACAGCGCGGTGGAAGGGTTGCCATGGCTAAACAAAGCCACCGCCTTCAAGGATGGCGATACCGCCCATGCCAACGCCCTGCTCGACGAGGCTGGCTGGAAGATGGGCAGCGACGGCATTCGCCACAAGGGCTCCCTGCGCGCCGCCTTTACCCTCTGGTACACCAGTGGCGACAGTACCCGCCGGGATTTGGCGGAAGCGGTGCGCGCCATGCTCAAGCCCATCGGTCTTGAGGTGAGCCTCAAGTCCGGCAGCTGGGAGCAGGTGGAGCGGGAGATGCACGCCAACCCGGTGCTGATGGGGTGGGGGAGTCTGGATCCCATGGAACTCTATCACCACTACCAGAGCGGCTCCGGTGGGGTGGAGTTCTACAACCCGGGCTACTACAGCAACCCTGTGGTGGATGACCACCTCAAGCAGGCGCTGGATGCCCCGAACTGGCAGGCGGCCGTGCCGTTCTGGCAGCAGGTGGAGTGGGATGGCAAGACAGGCGCCGGAGTGCAGGGAGATGCCGCCTGGGCCTGGCTGCTCAATGTGCAGCACACTTATCTCGCCAACCGTTGCATCGATCTTGGCAAGGGGGCGCCGGAAATCCACGGCAGCTGGTCCCTGCTCAACAACCTGCAGGATTGGCGGTGGACGTGCCGTTAAGTTCGCCCTTGTGTCATTCAGGTTATCTGTTGCTAAAAGCCCTGCTGCGTTTGGCAGGGCTCTTGTGTCTGGTCTCGGTCGCCACCTTTGTGTTGCTGAGTTACTCCCCCATCGACCCCATCAAGGCCTATATCGGCAACGATCTGCTCCATGTGCCGCCCGAGCAGTACGCCCGCATTGCCGCCCGCTGGGGGTTGGATCAACCGCTCTGGCTGCGCTACTGGCACTGGTTTACCCAGGTGCTGCGGGGGGATCTCGGCTACTCCATGCTCTACAACGCGCCTGTGGGTGAAGTCATAGGCCAGCGCTTTGCTGCCTCCTTCCTGCTGCTGGCGGGTGCCTGGCTGCTCTCCGGCTTTTTCGGGATTTTGCTGGGCCTCTACGCCGGTCGCTATCTCAACCGCTGGCCCGATCGCCTTATCTGCCGCTTTGCCTACCTGCTCGCCTCCCTGCCCACCTTCTGGGTTGGCCTGTTGCTGCTCGCCCTGTTTGCGGTGCACTGGCCGCTGTTGCCAGTCTGCTGCGCCTGGACGCCGGGGCTCGCTGCCGATGAGGCTGACTGGTTGATGCGATTGCGCCATCTGTTGCTGCCGGTGACTACCCTGGCGCTGCTGGGGGTGGGTAATATTGCCCTGCATACCCGGGGGCGGGTGGCTGAGGTGCTGGAGAGCGACTTTATCCGCTATGCCCGCGCCCAAGGTGATGGTGGCTGGCCCATGCTGCGTTTTCACGTGCTGCGCCACGCCCTGACCCCGGCGCTCTGCCTGCAGTTTGCCTCCCTTGGCGAGCTGATTGGCGGCTCGCTGTTGGCGGAGAAGGTCTTCTCCTATCCGGGGCTCGGCCAGGCCACCGTGGATGCGGGGCTGCGGGGCGATATCCCCCTGCTGATGGGAATCGTGCTCTTCTGCACCCTGCTGGTCTTTATTGGCAACACTGTGGCCAGTTTGCTGCTGGCGCGCATCAATCGGGGTTGGGAGGGCGAGCATGCTGTTTAATCCGTTTCCCTCCATACTGCGGCTGGGTTTTGCCCTGCTCGGATTGGCGCTGCTGGCCACTTACGGCTGGAGCCTCTCTCATCAGGATGTGCCGATGGATCTGCTGGCGCGCCAGCAGCCTCCCTCGCTGACCCACTGGTTCGGCACCGATCAGATGGGGCGGGATCTCTGGTTGCGCGCCTTTCAGGGCACCCTCACCAGTCTGGAGCTTGGCATCAGCACGGCGCTCTGTAGCGGGTTGCTGGCCATGGTAGCGGCAAGCGTGTCGCTCATTCACCCCAGATGTGATGCGGCGGTGCGAATGGTGATCGACGCCATGCTGGCGCTGCCCCATATGCTGCTGCTGATCCTCATCTGCTTTACCTTGGGGGGCGGCATGCGCGGGGTGATCCTGGCGGTGGCACTCACCCACTGGCCCAAGCTGGCGCTCATTCTCTGCGCAGAAGCGCGACGGATAGCTTGCAGCGACTATGTGGTGCTGGCCCGCTGTCAGGGGATGGGAGCGCTACGTCGCTGGCGCACCCACCTGCTACCGGGCCTGTTGCCCCAGTGGATTATCGGCACCCTGCTGATGTTTCCCCATGCGGTACTGCACAGCGCGGCCTTGAGCTTTCTCGGCTTTGGTCTGGCGGCCCACGAGGCCTCGCTGGGCCTGCTGCTGGCCGATGCCCTGCGTTATTTGGCCGGTGGCGGTTGGTGGCTGGCCCTCTTCCCGGGGCTGATGTTGCTGCTGCTGGTCCTGCTGTTTGATCAGGCTACTTGCGCCCTGCAGCAGCTCTGGTTTGGGGGTGAACCATGCTGATATTTGAAACCGCCATCTGGCGTCAGCGCAGTCTGGCTGGCGCTGCTGTTCGATCAGGTTACTCGCGGGCCTTGCAACAGCTGCTGTGGCACAGGAGTGAACCATGCTGAGTTTTGATCAGGTGACCATAGAGGCGGCCCATTACTCCTGGCTGGGGCGGCGCAGCTGGCAGCCATTGCTGACCGATATCAGCCTGCAACTGGCGCCGGGGGAGATAGTGGCACTGGTGGGGGGGAGCGGCGAGGGCAAGAGCCTGCTGTTGCAAAGCGCCCTGACATTGCTGCCGGACAATCTGCGGATGCGCGGCAGCATCTCCCTCGATGGCACGCCTCTGTGCGATACCAGCCGGGCCCGTTTGCGCGGCCACACCCTCTGTTATGTGCCGCAGGGGGTGAGCGCCCTCAATCCGCTGCTGACGGTGGAGCGCCAGCTGGGGCGTGCGGCACGCCTCTGCGGCCAGAGCGGTTCTCGCGAGCGGCTCGGCGAGCAACTGCTGCGCTACCAGCTGCCCGCGACCACCCTGGACAGATTCCCACGCCAGCTCTCCGGCGGCATGGCCAAGCGCATTCTGGCCTGCACTGCGGCCCTCGGCGGCGCTCGCTACATTCTGGCAGACGAGATCACCGCCTGGCTCGACGAGGAGCTGGCCTGTCTGCTGCTCGGCCAGTTGCGTGAATTGGCCAATCAGGGCTGCGGTATCCTCTGGGTGACCCACGATCTGGCGCTGGCGGCCCGTTTTGCCGATCGCATCGTGGCGCTCCATCAGGGGCAGGTGAGCGATACCTTGAGTAGCCACCACCTTCGGCAAGGGCAGGGGAGCGAGATGCTCCGTGCTCACTGGCAGGCGCTGCCGGAGTTCAACGCGCTCTTTCCTGCTACGTCGGAGGTCTCCTGATGATTGCTTCTCTGAGACAGGCTGTGTGTGGCGTGGCAGACATTCAGTGGCAGGCGCTGCCGGGGTTCAACGCGCTCTTCTCTGTGCCGGAGGTTTCCTGATGTTGGAAGTACGGAATCTCACTATCGCCCAGGGGGAACGTCCCCTCTGGCAGGGGTTATCGCTGACGGTGAAAGCGGGCGAGCGGCTCGGCATCTCCGCACCGAGCGGCCATGGCAAGACCACGCTGGGGCGGGTATTGGCCGGTTGGCAACCGGTTGGGGCTGGCGGGCAGATCCTGCTGGATGGGCAGCCAGTACCTGAACAGGTAAAAGGTTATAACCCCATCCAGCTGGTGCCCCAGCACCCGGAGCTCACCTTCAATCCCTATCGCACCACCGGGCAGGCGCTCTGGGATGTATGGCGCCCCGATGACGCCATGCTGGCCCGCTTTATGGTCAAACCTGAGTGGCTTGGTCGCAAACCCGGTCAGCTATCCGGTGGCGAGCTGGCCCGCATCGCGCTGTTGCGCGCCCTCGATCCCCGCACTCGTCTGCTGATTGCCGACGAGGTGACCGCCCAGCTGGATCCGCAGATTCAGCGCCAACTCTGGCGGGAGTTGATGGTTGAGTGCGAGCAGCGCGGGCTTGGTATGGTGATATTCAGTCATCAGCAGGCGCTGCTGCGCCAGATCTGCCATCGGGTGCTGCGTTTTGGCGAGGAGACGGCTGAGCAGGAATTGATGGTCTGCAATGTAGCCTGAGGGCTGGCGTTTCCCTTCAGCATCACGGCAGGTACTCACTCTATTCTTGCATCCTTTGCAAATGTTTTGGCCTGATTGGCATAATGACTGTGCGCCCTATCAGGGGGGCAATAAACATCTTGCGGGGAAGTCATCATATGGCAGAGCCCACCATTTTGGACACGATTCACTATGAGTTGTATGGAATTTAAACTGTTCAGTGATGTGGGTGCGGGCGATTTTCTGTCCGTGGTCAACGATCACACAGTGAGAACGCATCTGATTGATCATCCCCCCTTCGATGCGGTCAGTGTACGCACCTGGATGGATGAAAAGATGCGAATAGACAGGTTACCCGGTTGCCGGGTGCGTGCCGTGCTCATTGACGGTGTGCTGATTGGATGGTGCGGGATACAACCCGACGACGATGGCGTCGAGATTGCCGTTGTGATCGCTAAAGCGGGTTGGGGGACGGGGATTGCCATCTTCAAGGAGATGATTGGATGGGCAAGGCAGATGGGGCATAAGGAGGTCATGTTCCATCTGCTGAGCACTCGCCCAGAGTATCGGGCGCTCACCAAGCGATCCACCAGGGTGCAGAAGACGACGCTCTCGGGGCGTGATTTCACCACCTATTACATCAGCGTGGAAAAGTGGTTTGCGGGTTAATGACAACGCGCTTCTTGTTACAACCCAAGAGGGAGGCTGATGCCTCCCTCTTTTTCATCAACATGTACAGCACATTAGTGGTGCAGATGTGGTGTCGATTAGCGCAGCGTAATCGGACGTTCGAGATCAGGCCGTGGCCAGCCAGTTCAGCCAGGCATCCATCCCTTCACCCGTGGTGGCGCTGACCTGGATCACCTGAATATAGGGGTTGACCCGTTTGGCGTTCTCGATGCAGCGGGCCACGTCAAAGCTGACGTAGGGCAGCAGATCGATCTTGTTGATCACCATCAGCTGGGCGGCGGCGAACATGTCCGGGTATTTCAGCGGCTTCTCTTCCCCCTCTGTGACGGAGAGGATCGCCACCTTGTACTTCTCGCCGAGATCGAAGCTGGCGGGGCAGACCAGATTGCCCACGTTCTCGATAAAGAGGATGCCTCCTTCATTGGCGGGCAGCTGGTGACAGGCGTCGTGGACCATTTTGGCGTCCAGATGGCAGCCCTTGCCGGTGTTGATCTGCACGGCAGGGACGCCGGTGGCACGAATGCGATCCGCATCGGCGCTGGTCTGCTGATCCCCTTCGATCACCGCGCAGGGGCGTTTGTCGGCCAGCTGGCGCAGAGTTTCGCACAGCAAGGTGGTTTTGCCTGAACCCGGGCTAGAGACCAGGTTAAGCACCAGCTGGTCGGCGGTTGTGAAGTGTTCGCGGTTGTGGGCCGCCAGCGCGTTGTTCTTGGCCAGCACATCCATCTCGATGGCGATCAGCTGGCGCTGTCCCATGCCGGGGACCGATAATCCCGCTTCCCCTTTGCCGTAGTGCAGATCACCCTGCTGATGATCATGATGATGGTCGTGGGGGTGATCATGCCCCTCATGGCTTATGGGAGCCCGCACCCCGTGGTAGTGGTGATGGACATCCCCCTGATGGTGATAGTGGTGGTGAATGATCAGGGTGCGCGGCGCGCTCTGCTCGTGATCATGATGGTGATGGGCGTCATGAGCATGATGATGGTCGTGTTCATGACCATGTTCATGGTGATGTTCATGTTCGTGATGATGCTCATGGTCGGCGATCCGCGCCTGGCCGCATCCGCATACGCTACACATATCAACTTACCTCGATGTCGGTGATGCGCAGGCTATCACCCTGCGCGACTCGTAATTTGTACCCGCCACACCCGGGGCAGGCCTGCCCGCGCTCGGTGAGGGTGACCGTCTGGTTGCAGTCGTAACACCAGGCCTCTGCCGCCTGGTGCTGAAAGTGCAGTTGGGCCCCTTCGACGGCGGTGCCCTTGGCGGCCGCCTCGAAACAGAAGGCAATGGTGTCCGGGTCGACGCAGGAGAAGCTGCCGACCTCGAGCCAGAGGGCGGTCACCTTGTTAAAGCCCCGCTGGGTGGCCTGCTCGGCCGCCAGATCGATGGCGGCCATGGCCAGAGACATTTCGTGCATGGTGACTCCTTAACCGATATGGGGAGGAGCAGTGACTCCTCCCTGTAATTGACGGAACGGCATGGCCGATCAACAGATCCGCGGCAGTAGTTCTCCTTGCGGCAACTCCAGATAACGGCGGCTGCCCCAGGGGTTGTTGAGGATCACCTTGTGGCGATCGCTTGCCTGCACCACGCCGATCTGGCTGGCTGCTGGGTTGAATTGCCGCAAGATGCCCAGCGCGTCCTGTGCCTGTTCGGCAGGCAGGGCCAGCACCATGGTCCCCTCGTTGGCGAGATCATAGGGCTCGAAACCGTAGAGCTCGCACAGGCCGCGCACCGGATCGCAGACCGGGATGGCGGACTCCTCCAGCTCAATGGCAACGCCGGAGGCGCTGCTCCACTCGTTGAGCACGGCGGCAAGGCCACCGCGGGTGGCATCGCGCAGGGCGTGAGGGGTAATGCCCGCCTGCAGCAGCGCTTCTACCTGCGGCCAGAGGGTGGTGCAGTCGCTCTTGAGATCAGATCCCAGTTGCAGGGCGTCGCGGGCCATCAGGATGCAGGCGCCGTGGCTGCCGATATCCCGCGACACCAGAATGGCGTCACCGGCTTTGAGGTTGCGTACCGAGATGCCCCGGCTCTGCTCAGGCAGCGGGAAAGTGCCGACCCCGCTGGTGTTGATGAAGATCTTGTCGGCCGCCCCCTTGGGCACCACCTTGGTGTCGCCGCAGACGATGCGGGCGCCGCTGTTGGCAAGCTCCGCCGCCATCGACTCGACGATGCGGGCCAGATCGGCGTAGGGGAAACCCTCCTCGATGATAAAGCTGGCGCTCAGATACTCGGGTTTGGCCCCCATCATGGCCAGATCGTTGACCGTACCGGCGATGGCTAGCTTGCCGATATCACCCCCCTCGAAGAAGAGCGGCGAGACGGTAAAGCTGTCGGTGGTGAAGGCGACGAGGCCCTCTACCTGCAGCAGGGCGGCATCTTCACCGCACAGCAGGATCTCGTTGCCAAAGTGGTGAAAGAAGAGCTGGTTGATCAGCTGGTTCATCTCCACACCACCGCCGCCGTGGCTAAGTTGGATTTCTCTCATTGTTGCTGGATCCCCATATATCGGTAGTAGGCATTGCAGGCCCCTTCGGAGCTGACCATGCAGCTGCCCATGGGCTGGGTCGGGGTGCAGCCCCGGCCAAAGACTTTGCACTGATTCGGCTTGGCCAGCCCGCGCAGGATATCGGCGCACTGGCACGCCTTGTGGTCATCGATGGGGGTCTGGTCCAGCTGGAAGTGACGCTCCGCATCGCGCTTGGCGAAGGCATCGCGCAGGCGCAGGGCGGAGGCGTTGATGTCCCCCAGACCTCGCCAGCGAAAATGCTCGCGGGTCTCGAAAAAGCGCTCGACCAGCCGCTGGGCGGCTTTATTGCCACTGGTAGTGACTGCGCGGCTGTACTGCACCTCCAGGGCGTAGCGGCCTTCCACCTTCTGGCGCACCATCATCAGCAGTGCCTCCATCACATCCACCGGCTCGAAGCCGCTCACCACCACAGGCACCTGATAGCGTTGGACTATGGGCAGGTAGATATCTGCGCCTGTGATGACGCTGACGTGGGAGGGGCCGATAAAGGCGTTCACCTTGGCAACCCCGTCGGCCATCACAGCGTGAATGGCGGGGGGCACCAGCACATGGTTGATATGAAACAAGAGGTTCTCGACCCCTTGCTCTTCAGCTGCTGCCAAGAGCGCTGCAGTCATTGGGGTGGAGGTCTCGAAACCGATGGCGAAGAAGACCACGGTTTTCTCCGGGTTCTCTTTGGCGATGCGCAGGGCATCGAGAGGGTCATAGACGGGGCGAATATCGCTCCCCTTGGCCCGCTGTTGGGCCAGCGTGCCCTTGGAGCCCGGCACCCGGATCATGTCCCCCAGGGTGACCAGAATGACGTTGGGTTGGCGGGCCAGCTCGATGGCCTGATCGATGCGTTCTTTCGGCATGATGCAGACCGGGCAGCCGGGGCCGTGAACGAACTCGATGCTGGCTGGCAGCAGCTGGTGCAGGCCGTACTTCATGATGGTGTGGGTATGACCGCCGCACACCTCCATCACCCGCAGCGGTTCGGGGAGTAATTTGGCCAGTTCGGTTATCTGGGCGGCGAGGGCACGGATCACCTCGGGCTGGCGAAAGCCCTGAAACAGGTCATTCAAGGTCAGCATGGCAAGATATCCTGTTTGGGCATCAGGGCCACCATCTGGCGGAAGCTCTCGAGGCTGGCCTGCGCCTCCTCTTCGTCAATCTTGCTCATCACAAAGCCGATATGGAGCAGCACATAGTCGCCAAGGTTGAGGGGCTCTTCGAGCAGCATGCAGCTGACGCGCCGCTGCACCCCCAGGGTGTCGACGGTGACGCAGTTATCTTCAGGGTGCAGCTGCACCACCTGAGAGGGGATGGATAGACACATGGATTTCAGGACTCCGACAAGGTGGCACAACCGGTTGTGACAGGCTGGTGCGTGGCAAGATGGTGGATGGCAAACCAGAGCTGACCGGCGGCGATGCCACCGTCATTGAGCGGCAGGGTTTCGCTGGTCAATACCTGCCGGCCGGCCGCTTCGAGAGCGGGCACCAGCTGGTCCATCAGCACCCGGTTTTGAAAAACGCCGCCTCCAAGCGCCACCGGATAGCCGGGGAAGCGCTCGGCAAGGGCGATAACCAGATTGCTGATGGCGCGGATAAAACCGGCGGCCAGGCTGGCGGTGGAGATGCCTTTGCACAGCTCGCTGACAAGGGTATGGATCAGCTCGACCCACTCGATATGCAGTGCCCCCTCTGCTGATTGGCTGAGATCAAAGGCAAGGGGGAAGGGCTGTTCATCGGGGGCCAGCTGCAAGGCTGCCGCTTCCAGCAGGAGTCCTGCTTCGCCCTCGTAATCGGGGGTGTCGATCACCCCCAAGAGCGCCGCCACCGCATCGAACAGACGGCCGATGGAGCTGGTGTAAGGGGCGTTGCGACCGAGATGCCAGAGCTGGTGCAGATTGCTGATCCGCTTAAGGGGCAGTTGCTTGATCAAAGGAATATCGAGGGCGCTGATCTGCTCAGGGCTATGCGATTCAAACAGCAGCCCCAGTAGCTGGCGCACCGGCTCGCGGATGGCCGCCTCGCCGCCGATCAGCTTGAAGGGCCTGAGATGGGCAACCCGCTCGAGGCCCTGAACGTCTGCGAGCAGCAGCTCGCCGCCCCAGAGGGTGCCGTCATCGCCAAGGCCGGTGCCATCGAAGGCAACACCCAGCACCGGGCCCGTGATGTCGTGCTCGGCCATCACCCCCAGCAGGTGGGCGTGATGGTGCTGCACCTCGAGGTGGGTTGCATCCTGATCCTGGCAATAGCTTTTGGCCCACTGGTGGCTGAGGTAGCCCGGGTGGCGATCCGAGACCAGCACTTCGGGTTTGAGATCGTAGAGTTCGCGAAAGGTCGCCAGGGTCTGCTCAAAGTGCTCCTGCATCGGCAGGCTGTGCAGATCGCCAATATAGGGGCTGTAGATGCGCTGGCGGCCGAAGGCGAGCGCCAGCTGGTTCTTCTGTTGCGCCCCGACTGCCAAGAGCGGCGCCTTGACCGCCTGTTGCAGGCTGGGGGTGCAGGGGGCATAGCCCCGGGCGAGCCGTAACGTCTGGCGTCGCCCGCCCGCCCACTGCACCAGACTGTCGTCGCACGGGTGCAGGATGGGGCGGTTATGATCCAGGATGCCGTCAATCTCGCTGCCGAGTTCCTTGACCACCACCTCGCACTCGATAAGGATCGGGCTGCCGCGACCATTGGCGCTGGTGGCTACCAGCGGTATGGCGCAGGCGTCCAGCAGCAGCTGATGGAGCGGGGTATAGGGGAGCATGATGCCAAGGTAGGGAATGCCGGGGGCGATCCCCTCGGCCAGTGGCGCGGTTGTCAGTAGGGATTCTGAGAACCGATCATCGTTTTTGCGCTTGCGCAGCAAGGTGATGGGTCTGGCCTGAGAGGCGAGCAGCTTCCACTCGTCTTCGCTGCCGGTGACATGCAGTTTGGCCTCGGCAAGGGAGCCCATCATCACCGCCAGCGGCTTGCGTTCGCGCCGTTTGAGCATTCGTAATCTGGCCACACTCTGTTCATTGCGGGCATCACATATCAGGTGATAACCCCCCATCCCCTTGACCGCAATCAGCGCCCCCGCCTGCAGGGCGCTGGCAGCGGCCTGCAGGGCATCCTCGCACTCGGCCAAGGCATCGCCACGGCCATTTCGCCAGCTGAGATGGGGCCCGCACTCGGGGCAGCTCACCGGCTGGGCGTGGTAGCGTCTGTCCAGCGGGTTTTCATAGGCCGCAGCGCAGCGCGGGCACATGGCAAAGCCCGCCATGGCGGTGTGGGGGCGGTCGTAGGGGAGGTGGCGGATGATGGTGTAGCGCGGGCCGCAGTGGGTGCAGTTGGTAAAGGGGTAGTGGTGGTGGCGATCCGAAGGGTTGGCCACGTCCCGGGCGCACGCCTCGCACATCCCCTGATCCGGCGAGATGGCGACCGTGGCCGCGCTCTGCTGCTGGCTTGCCTTGATATGAAAGGCGCCGTTGTAATCGGGATTCGGGTTTTGGGGCAGTTCCCGCTCGTTAAAATGATCGATTCGGCTTAAGGGCGGCGCCAGTTCCCGCAGTTCGCGGGCAAAGCTGGCCAGCTGCTCAGGCGATCCTTCGGCACCGATGGTGACGCCATTGGCATCGTTCAGCACATAGCCGGCAAGGCTGTGGCGCAGCGCCAGTCCATAGACGAAGGGGCGAAAGCCGACCCCCTGCACTATACCGTCGATATGAAACTCGCGGCGTAGCCGGTTGGCCGCATGACTCGGAGAGATAGAGGGGGCAATGGTGGCGCTCATGCCGGCTCCATCTCATCTTGAGTCTGCGGCAAACGCAGCACCCGGCGCTCGTTCTCCTCGCGCCGCACCCAGCCATCCATCTCCATGCGCAGGCAGAACGGAATGGCGTATTTGCGCGACAAGCCGGTGATCTCCTTTAAGGATGCCATGTCAATCAGATCTCCCACCTGCTGGCCCGCCAGCACGGCGGCAACCATCTGGTTGTAAAGCTCGGCGTCGTAGTAGATGGGGCCATCGAGCTGCACCAGATACTTGAGTCGCGCCAGATTGCGCAGCTGCTTTTGCAATGCGCCTTTTTGCTGCAAGCCCTGCTGCAGGGCCGCGGGCAGCTGGCGGGTGATAAAGGGATCCAGCTCAACGCCGCCGGGGCCCAGTTTACCGGGCTCGTAACCCTCCTTGCCTTGATCTCGCACCACCTTGAGCACCAGCTGCGCCTCTTCTCCCAGATCGTCTTCCGACTCGCCGCTGCCCTGCTGCCACTTGTCATGGTGCAGGCGCACAAGCTCCTCGCTCTTGAGCTGCTGGAGCAGGGCCTGAATGACCGGCAGGGCGATGCCAAAGCGGGTTGCCAGTTCGGCGGCGCTCAGCGGTTCGCTGGCCAGCGTGGCGAGCAGCTGGTCGCGGCTCTGGGCCAGCCAGTGGTTGTCCAACAGCCACTCACCGAGGGGGGTGACCTGCTCGGGCTGCTGGTCAAAGCGGCTGGCCAGCACATAGCCATTGAGCCCCAGTTGTAGGGTGGCCGGGTTGTAGCGCTCCAGCTCATCTGGCAGCTCGCCCAGCAGGGCGTGCAGCGCCTTGCGTCTGGCGGGGTAGATGTCGCCGCACCAGACGATGCGGGCGCCGTGCAGCAGTTCGCTGCTGCCATGGCGAATGATGGCGAGCGGCTGGCCAAAGAAGCAGGGGATGGGGCTGGTAAAGATCAGCCGTGCCAGCCGGGTATCCTTGATGGGAACAAAACGGGCTCGGCCATGCCAGCTGCCTAGGGCCACTTCGACCTCCTTGTTGTGCAGAGAGGGGCGCAGTGTCTTGCTACTCAGGCTCTCGGCGTTGAGCCGCACGATCAGGTGAGTCGCCGCCTCGCACTGGCCAGCGGCGCTGGTCAGGTAGTGGCCGCGGGTCACCTCCTTGTGGGGCACTTTTTTAAGGCCCACCGCCACCCGGCAGACGGCGCCGATCTCGTCGACGCTCTGGTGATAGGCCTGCAGGGAGCGCACCTGCACCTCCCGATCGGCGGGGTAGAGGCGCAGCTTGTCTCCCACCTTGAGGCGGCCCTGTTGCAAGGTGCCGGTAAGCACTGTGCCGGTGCCGTTGGCGGTAAAGACACGATCAACATAGAGGCGCGGGGCGCCCTGCTCGCGAGCCTCTTGTGAGGCTGGCAGATCGGCAAGCTGGCAGACGATGGCGGCGTGCAGGGCAGCCATATTGACGCCGGTTTTGGCGCTGACGCTGACGATATCGGGCACCATGCCGCTCTCGTCCATCACCCGCTCCAGCAGGCTCTCTTCCAACAGCAAAAGCTCGTCGGGGGAGACCAGATCGCACTTGTTGATGCAGACCAAGAGGCGCGGCACCCCCATCGCCTTGAGCAGGCGCAGGTGATCGCCGGTCATCGGCATCCACCCCTCGTCGGCGGCAATCACCAGCAGCACCAGATCCAGACTCCAGAGCCCCGCCACCATGTTGCGGATATAGCGCTCGTGGCCGGGCACATCGATGACACCTATGGTGTTGCCCTGACCGTCGTCGAAGTGGGCAAAGCCGAGATCCTGGGTCATGCCGATGGCCTGCTCGTGGGCGCGGGCGGTGGTGATGCCGGTGAGGGCCTTGATCAGCAGGGTCTTTCCGTGATCCACGTGGCCGGCAAGGCCGATAACGGCGCGATATGGGATCATGGGATCAGGGCTCCTCTGTTGCATTGATCGGGGCGGGCAGCAGCAGCTCGTTAAGCTGGGCGATCAGCAGGCCCATCTCGGTTGGTAGCAGGGTGGCCATATTGAGCAGTACCTTCTGCTGGCGCACCGTGGCGATGACCGGCACCGGCAGTTCGCGCAAATCATCGAGCAACTGCTGGGCCGGACGCGGGTCGGTGCACTCGAGCGCGGGCGCCGGGTAGAACTCGTCCGGCAAGGTGCCGCCACCTACCACCAGCTGGGCGGGAACCGGCACAAAACAGCCGGGCAGGGCGGCCATCAGCTGGGAGGCTCTCGCCTGCATGGCGGCCGGGTTGCTCAAGGTGCGCTGGGCGATGCCTTCGCCGATGGGGGACTTGTTGAGCTTGTGGATGAGCAGCCGTTCGAGCAGGGAGTAGACGATGCGGCTCGGGCGGAAGGTGCGCATCATGGGGTGTTTTTCCAGCCGCTTGATAAGGTCGCTGCGGCCGCTGATGATGCCCGATTGCGGGCCGCCCAAGAGCTTGTCGCCGGAGTAGCAGACCAGATCCGCCCCCGCCTTGATGTACTGGCGCACCGAGGTTTCGTCCGGTGCAAACTCTTCGGTGGTCAAACCGGAGCCCTGATCCACCGCCAGCACCACCTGCTCGGGCAGGGCGCGGGCCACCTCGCCGATATCGGGTGATTCGGTAAAGCCGCGAATGGCGAAATTGGATCTGTGCACCATCAGTACCAGCGCGGTCTGATCGGTGATGGCATCGAGGTAATCTTTGGCGGTAGTGATATTGGTAGTGCCCACCTCCACCAGTTTGGCGCCGGAGAGGGCCAGAATATCGGGAATGCGAAAGCCGCCGCCAATCTGGATCTGCTCGCCGCGCGAAACGATCACCTCGCGCCCCTTGGCTACCTCTTGCAGCAGCAAAAAGAGTGAAGCGGCGTTGTTGTTGACAACCAGCGAATCCTCGGCCTGGGTGAGGCAACGGAGCAGGGGGGCGATCAGCCCCTTGCGCCCGCCGCGTTTGCCGGTGGCGAGATCCAGCTCCAGATTGTTGTAGCCGGTGTTGAGGTCACGCACCTCGTCCCACAGCTCATGACTTAATGGCGAGCGCCCCAGATTGGTATGCACCAGGGTGCCGGTGGCATTGATCACCCGGGTTTGACGCTGGAGCAACTGCTGTCGGCAGCGTTTGGCAATCAGCGCCTCGATCTGCTCGGGGGCGATGCCATGCTGGCGAAAATCTTCGCTCTGGCGCAGCTCGCTGAGGGTATCGCGCACCGCCTGAGTCACCAGCGGGCGGCTCAGCGCTTCGATAAAACCTGCGAGAAAGGGTTGCTGCAGCAGCTGTTCCACTTGTGGCAGGCGGCGCTGTGGCAAGGAATTGCTTGCGTTAGGCCGGGGTTCGGCTTGACCGTGCGGATGAGCAAGGGATGGTGCGTGAGACGGGTTTGGCATGGGATTACCAGAGCAGTGCGTGGGTTTGAGATGCACGCAGCTTCGCCGATAGAGAGGCCGAGTTGACGGATTATTCTGCGCTGGCAATGTCAGCATGAATTAATGGTTGATTCATGCTGGCAAACTAATAATTGGCCAGGCTGAACACCGATGTCCGGATTATATTGGCAAGCAGTACGCACCGTTATTAAACAAGGTGAATTCGACTATTCACTATATTAAATTGGCGGAAGAGGCAGGAATCGAACCTGCCAAAGCCTTCTCGGCTAACATCGGTTTTGTAGACCGAGGAGGCCACCAGACCCCATCAACTTCCGTAATGGCTGATATTTTGAGCCAGTAAAATCAGACTGGCAATGATTTTTTTAATATTTTATAGATATTTGGTAAATATGGCGTGAGGTTGTTTCATATCAATAAAAGGACAGTTAGCCCGACGTTTGAATACAACGCCAGGCTCTTTTTATATCTCCAGTGTTACGAATAAATAACTTGTTTAACAGCTGGTAAAATAACTATCGCTCGGCATTGGTAATATTCCACTGGTCCAGTCGCTCTATTAACAAGCTGGCATCCGTGGCGGTATCAAGATGCTGATAAAGATAATCCATCGCCTCGCTCACCATCTCGGTCATCGGGAAGGAGAACGCAACGATGGCCGGTTGTACCCCGACAAATATCACCTCGGGGACAAAGGTCTTGAGCTCGTCGATCAAAAAATTGAGCGGCATATTGTGGGTCGAGAAGATAAACATCTCGGCGATGGTTTCGGGAGGGATCACCTGCAGGGTGCCCGCCTTCTCGCCGATCTCGGCAGCATCCACCAGCACCACCCGCTCCGGTTGCAGCTCCCGCACCTTGTAGACCGCATTTTCCGGCGCTATGCCGCCGTCGATGTGGATCCAGCTGGGCAGGGGGGCGGCTTGCAGCTTGTCCGCCAGATAAGGGCCGGCACCGTCGTCCCCCATCATGGCATTGCCTACGGTCAACACGAGATTGCAGCCCATCAGCGGCTCCTTACCATCAGGTACATATGGGGGTCGTTATAGAGGGCGGTGAGCTGATCCATAAAGGTGTTGGTCCAGCCCAGCTGCTGCTCATCGAGCACTTTGTCGGCTTTGCGCAGCCGGTCGAAGGCGCAGGCCAGCATATGGCAGTGCTCGCGATAGATGGTGATCTCGCCAAAGGTGAGAAACCCCTCCATCTTGCGGCGCGCCTCACTTCCCTCTGGCAGCTTGGCCACCCAGTCGCGATAACCCGCCAGCGGGCAGACCAGATCGGCGCTCAGGCAATCGACGATGCCGAGGTGATGGCCAATGGCGAGGCTGTAGTACATCACCTCTTTGGCCTCTTCCGGCACGTCGAACTGCTCGTCGACGAACTTGCGCGAGAGGCGGTAGAAGAAAATCTGATCAGCCATGTACCGCCTCTCCCTTGCCTGCCGCCCGGTTGAGGCAGGCGTTGGCCAGGTTGTTGACGATCTCCGCCAGGCGCGGATCGTCGTGCTGATCGAGGTAGCTCTGGATGCGCAGATCCACATCCTGCTGGGTCGCCCCTTCGAGCAGCGCCATAAACTCGTCGGCGATGATCTGTCCCTGCCGATAACCGGCCATGCGGCGCGCTTCGCGCTCGATCATCACCCGAATTTCATTGGGGATGCCGGTGTGGCGCAGTTCGACCCGCTCACCCGGTTGCACCTCGTGGCTGGTGGCTTTGAGTTTCTGCTCAAGCAGACCGAGCGCCACCGCAAAGCCGTAGATGGTAGCCGCCGGTGTCGGAGGGCAGCCCGGAATATAGACATCCACCGGTACGATTTTGTCGGTGCCGCCCCAGACGCAGTAGAGATCGTGGAAGATGCCGCCGTCACAGCCGCAGGCGCCGTAGGCGATGCAGATCTTGGGATCGGGGGCTGCTTCATAGGCGCGCAGGGCCGGTACTCGCATCGCCCGGGTCACCGCGCCGGTAAAGAGCAGAATGTCGGCGTGACGGGGGGAGGCGACCACCTTGATGCCGAAGCGCTCGGCATCGAACAGCGGGGTGATGGTGGCGAAGATCTCGATCTCGCAGGCGTTGCAGCCGCCGCAATCGACCCGATAGACATAGGCCGAGCGGCGAATGTCTTTGAGCAGGGTCTTCTTGAGTTTGGTGATCTCGGGATCCTGTGCCAGCGGCACGGCGCGGGTATGGGCATGGCCGACAACCGGTTCTATGCCTTTGATCTTGCTCATCACATCCACTCCTGTTGTGTGGTCATCGGTGTGGCAATCGGTGTGGTCATGGCCGAGTCAGGCTGGCTCAGCATGCTCTGTTTTCGTTTGCAGTCGGGGCAGTGCTGTAGCCGCTCCGGGGTCGCCAGCGGCGTGCCCGCCTGCTTGAGGGTGTCCTCCACCAGTGCCACCAGTTTACTCGGGGCAAAGTAGGTGCCACACAGGGTGCAGGGGGCCAGCGCGAAGCGGGCCTCCTCATACAGGTCGGCCTTGTTGGTCACCGCCAGCTCGAACTCGGGAGAGAGGGCGATGGCATGGGTCGGGCAGACCTCTTCGCAGCGGCCGCAGAAGATGCAGCGGGCCATGGAGATCTCCCAGCGCCGCTCGCCGGTCTCCATGTCCACTTCCATCACCAGCGCGTTGGCCGGGCAGGCCTTGGTGCAGGCGGCGCAGGCGATGCACTGATCCGCCTGATATTTCGGTTTGCCGCGAAAATCCCGGTTCACATCAATGGGTGCGAAGGGGTACTTGGCGGTCGGGGTGCCAGCCTTGAGGATGGTCTTGAACAGCTTGATCATGATGACCCCTTACTTGAGCGGAGAGTTTTTGCGGTCGATACCGTAGCGCTCGATCTCCTTGTAGGAGACCACGGTGGACTTGCCCTTCTTGGGGTCGACCAGGGTGACCCGATCGGTACAGGAGTAGCAGGGATCCAGGCTGCCGATAATGAGCGGCGCATCGGCGACGGTATTGCCACGCAGCATGTAGCGCAGGGCGGGCCAGTTGGCGTAGGTGGCGGCGCGGCAGCGCCAGCGGAACAGCTTCTGGTTGTCGCCGGTCATGCTCCAGTGGACGTTCTCGCCACGGGGCGCTTCGGTAAAGCCCAGTGCAAACTTGCCCGGCTGATAGGTGAATCCTTCGGTCAGCAGCGGCCCTTCCGGCAGGTGTTCAAGGCCGAACTCAATCATGTCGAGGGAGTCGTAGAGCTCGTGGATCCGCACCAGCACCCGGGATTGCACATCGCAACCCGCCAGGGTCTGGATCTCCATCGGCAATTCGCGATAGGCGGCAAAGTCGTGGACCCGGCGCACGTCACGCTTGAAGCCGCTGGCTCGCACCATGGGGCCGACGCAGCTGAAATCGCGGGCGATTTGCGGGCCGAGGCGGCCTATCCCCACCAGACGGGAGGTGATGTTGGCGGTGTCGAGCAGCATGGCCACCAGCGGTTTGAGTTCATCACGGAGTTCGCGCACCAGCTGGGCGCCCTTGATGCGATCCTCCTTGAAGATGTCGCGGCGCACCCCGCCAATCAGGTTGAGGCCGTAGGTCTTGCGCGCGCCGGTCAGCAGCTCGGCCAGGGTCATGGATTTCTCCCGCACCCGGAAGAACTGCATAAAGCCGGTGTCGAAACCGGTGAAGTGGCTCGACAGGCCGATGTTGAGGATGTGGCTGTGCAGGCGCTCCACCTCCAGCAGCACGGCGCGGATCATCTTGGCCCGCTCGGGCACCTTAATGCCCATGGCGTTCTCCACCGAGGTGGTGTAGGCAACGCTGTGGGTAAAGCCGCAGATGCCGCAGACCCGGTCGGTCAGAAATGCCACTTCGTTGTAGCCCATGCGGGTTTCCGCCAGTTTCTCCATGCCGCGATGGACATAAAACAGCCGGTAGTCGGCATCTATGATGTCTTCCCCATCGACGAACAGACGAAAATGGCCCGGCTCGTCCGAGGTGATGTGCAGCGGGCCGACCGGCACGATGCGGTTGGCCTCATTGCCCAGCTCGTTGACGAAGGGGTAGGTCTCGGTGTCGGTGGTGGGCATCGGGCGCTGGCGGTAATCCATGGCGTCCTTGCGCAGGGGGTGGATATCCTCGGGCCAGTCATCCGGCAGCACCAGACGGCGTTCGTCCGGCAGGCCGACGGCGCGCAGGCCATACATGTCGCGGATCTCCCGCTCGCCCCACACCGCAGCCGGTATGGTCGGGGTGATGGAGGGGTACTCCTGCGAGGTGGCTTCGACCAGCACCTTGACGGTGATCCAGCTCTTGGTGTCGCCCTCCATGGAGAAGACGTGGTAGACGGCGAAGTGGCCATTGAGGCTGCGCTCGTCATTGGCAAACGAAACCGAGAGCCAGCCGCCCTGCTTGTGGAAGATCAGGCTGGTGAGGGCCACCAGGCTGGTGGGCTTGACGGTCAGGGTGGCCTGATCGGCGGTCTGCCACTGCTCGTCGATAATGGCGTGGGGCAGTTGCTGTCGCAGTTGCTGGATATAGTCGCAACCGATGCGATCCGAAATGGCGATGGTCATGCAGTTCTCACTTTATGTTCGGGAATGAGCAATCGGAAAAGGTGAAATCGAAAAAATCAGCTGTGATGGCGGGCATGAGTTATACCCCGACCAGATAGGCGAGCAGCGCCAGCAGGGCCAGCCCCAAGCCATAGCGGGTGAGCTTGTGGGTGCGCACGAACTGGGTGCGGGCCATGGAATTCTCGATAATGCCCGCAAGTCCAAAGGCCACCAGCAGCTTGCAGAGCAGGATCAGGGTGGCCAGCGCCAGTGCGGGCAGGCTCCAGTTCGCCGCCTTGCCGAAGGGGAGGAAGATCACCAAAAAGAGCTGCACCACCACTAGCTGCTTGAGGCCGATGGAGAGCTTGAGCAGGGCGAGACCTGCGCCCGAGTACTCGGTGAGCGGCCCCTCCTGCAGCTCCTGCTCGGCTTCGGCGCAGTCAAAGGGCAGCTTGCCCATCTCCACAAACACCGCGAAGGCGCAGGCGGCCCCCGCCAACAGGGTAGCGATGGGCGCGGCCAGCGGCTGGGTGGCGACGTAGCTGCTGATGTTGCCCAGATCCGAACTGCCCACCATCATCGCCATGATGAAGCAGGCGAGCACCAGAATGGGCTCCACCAAAATCCCTAAGGTCAGCTCGCGGCGGGCACCGATCCCGGCAAACATGCTGCCGCTGTCCAGCCCCGCCAGGGAGAAGAAGAAGCGGAAGATGGCGAACAGGTAGATGTCGGTGATGAGATCCCCGGCGATGGGAAAGGGGGACTCGTGGGTCAGGGTCGGCAGCGCCATCCCTACCAGCAAGAGGGCTGCGATCAGCAGCGCCGGCATCAGGTTGAAGATGATACCGGCAGGCTCCGGGGTCACCTCCTGGCGGCGCAGGAGCTTCCCGATATCCCGGTAATCCTGCAGCAGGCCGGGCCCCTGACGGGAGTGCATCTTGGCCCGCAGCACCCGGTTGAAACCGGTGGCCAGCGGCGCCAGCGCCAGCATGGCGATGGCCTGGGTCAGGGCGAGGGCAACCATGCCCCAGCTCGGCATTTCAAGAACAGGCATATCAGACTCCTACAGCCATCAGGATAAAGAGCGCCAGCACCAGGCCGTGCAAGAGCCAGCCAGCGGCCGAGGGAGACGCGCTCACCCCGTGCAGGGCGGTGGCCAGATCGAGCTGGGGCTGTTTGCGATAGAGCGGTGCGCAGAGCTGGCGCAGGGTATGGGTGACACCGCCGGAGGTGAGGCTCATGCGCTCCTCGTAGGCGTAACCGCAGGCCCACGGCGTACCGGCGTGACGACGACCCAGCTTGGGCCCCTTGAAGATGGCCACGACCAGCAGCGGGATCAGGAACAGCCCCAGCAGGGTGATGGCAATCACCGGCGGGGAGAGGATCGCCTGTGAGCTGTCGAGCGGCAGCAGGGTTGCGCCAGTGGCCACGCTCATCTGGCCCATGAGCTGAGAAGAGACGAGGGCCTGACCGTAGCCGCTGACAAAGGGGGCAATCCAGGGGGCGCCCAGACCCAGCACCAGACAGACCGCTGCCAGCAGCAGGGTGCCTGCCACCATGGCATTGGGTACTTCGCGGGCCTGACTCGCTTTTTCGCTACGCGGTGCGCCGCAGAAGCAGATGCCATACACCTTGACGAAACACATCACCGCCATGGCGCCGGTCACCGCCAGCATCACCACCGCCAGCGGGGCGACGACGGAGGTGCCGAGTTTGGTCATGGAGAGGAGCGCCTGATAGATAAACCACTCGCTGACAAAGCCGTTGAGGGGCGGCAGCGCCGAGATGGCCATGGCACCGATAAGGAACGCCAGCGCGGTCCAGGGCATCAGTTTGGCCAAGCCACCCATCTTGTCCATGTCACGGGTGTGGAGGCGGAACATCACGGAGCCGGTGCCCATAAAGAGCAGGCTCTTGAAGATGGCGTGGTTGAGCAGGTGATAAAGGGCGCCGAGCAGCCCCAGCACCACCAGCGCCGGTTGCTGGTTGGCGATTCCGATCATGCCGATCCCCATCCCCATCAGGATGATGCCGATGTTCTCCACCGTGTGGTAGGCGAGCAGCCGCTTGAGATCGTGCTCCGCCAGCGCAAACAGCACCCCGAGCACTGCCGAGCAGGCACCGAAGATCAGCACCATGTAGCCCCACCAGAGCTGGCTGGCACCGAGAAAATCGATGCTGACTCGCAAAATGCCGAACAGACCGAGCTTCACCATTACTCCAGACATCAGCGCCGAAATATGGGAGGGGGCGACGGGCTCTGCTACTGGCAGCCAGCCGTGCAGCGGCACGAAACCGGCGCGCAGGCCAAAGCCGCAGAAGCTGAGCAGGAAGACCAGGGATGCCAATGCGCCCGCCAGATGGTGTTCACGCAGCGCGGCGAACTCCAGCGAACCAGACTCGCGGCAGAGCAGCCAGAAGGCGACCAGCACCAGCGCCATACCGATATGGTTCATCACCAGATAGAGGCGGCTCTGTTTGGCGGCATCCGGATTGGTCTTGACCAGCCAGTAGGTGGTGAGGGTCACCAGCTCGTAGCAGAGCAAAAAGCCCAATGCGTTGTCGGCCAGCACCATGCCCACCATGGCGAACAGGAAGAGGTTCATCAAGACGCCAATGGCCACATCCCCCTTGCCCTGATATTCGCGGATATAGGCAAAGGAGTAGAGGGAGACAGCCAAGCCCACGAGCGTGATCACCAGCAGCATCAGCGCGGCCAACATATCCAGATGGACCGAGCCCAGCAGCCAGATCTGGCCGTCGATCGGTGCATCTTGGGCCAGGGCCTTGATGGCGGCAACCACGCCGACCAGCGAGCCCAGCAGGGCGAAGCCACTATTGAGACGGTTTGCCAGCCAAGGCTGCTTTTGCAGCAGCAGACCGGCGGCAGCGCCCAGCAAAAAGAGCAGGAGCGTGGCCATAACAAGGGGGGACAACATCAGCAGGCTCCTTCAGTGATTGAAGCGTCGGGTGAAACAGGCGCAGTCGTGGCGGTCGAGCAAGATGCGGTCGTGCAAGCAGAGGCCGAGAAGGCGGGGGCACCTTGCGGGTGAGCATTGGCCGCTTGCAGGCGGCGATCGCGGGCGGCGTTGGCACAGGCCATGTCGTTGACGATGCTCAGTGACTGGGAGGGGCAGGCACTGACACAGGCGGGGCCTTCGGCGCGAAACTCGCAAAGATCGCACTTGACCGCAATGCTGCGCACGCCCGGCTCCCAGCTCAGCAGATCTTCGCCAAAGCAACGCAGACCAGCGGAGGTGGAGGGGTTGCTGGAGCGGATGGAGCAGGGAATATAGGTGTCGTAGCTGTTGGCCATGGCCACTGGACGGCTGCCACCGCTCTGGATGGCGCCGAACGGGCAGGCCACGGCGCAGAGGTTGCAGCCGATGCAGAGGGATTCGTTGAGCTGCACGCAATCGCCGGTCTGGGCAATTGCCTCGACCGGGCACACCTTGATGCAGGGAGCATCGTCACAGTGACGGCACTGAACCGGCATGGTCGCCTGCTCGTGTCGCATAACGGTTAATCGGGGGGCTTGCTGCAAACCTTGCGCCTTGTGAACCGTGCTGCAGGCCGCCATACAGGTGCCACAGCCGATACACAGCTTGGGGTCAGCGATAACGAAGCGGTTCATAGCCTACCTTGTCGTGTCGCGAACGGAGAGAATAGGGGCAGGATGGCAAAATGCGGGCCAAATCTGAGGTGATGCCAGAAATGAGTTTAAGCTACTGTTTTTAAATGGCTTTAATTTTTATATCGAGCCATGGCGAGGACGCAGCACAGTGTCGAATTGTGACATTCGTCACTTGTGACGAAGGGCGGGAGAGGTTTCGTCACCCCGTAAAAACGGTGTCGACAGGGAGGGATACGGGGTAGTGATGAAGGGCGGAAGGGTTATTCGTCTGCGGTAGGGAGTGGGGTGCAAAGAACGAAGTGAATTGCACCGCTAATTAAATGCGTAAGAGCAGAGGTGCAATGCGCTGCGCTTATTGCACCCTACGGTACTGGTTAGCTGATCTAGCCTTCAAGGAACCGCTGTATTATGCACTCTTGTGAGTGCTCTCCTCTTGGCCTGCGTGTACTGTGTCACAGTACTCGAGTTGTAGCTTGAATGCCTTTCTGTTTGCAGATTTGAAATTTTCGGGCATAGGGGGGAGAGGTGTGTTCATCGATTTGAGGCGTGTGTTTAAAAAATTATTTAAAGGGACGCATGCGCGAGCATCCCTGCATATGAGAGAAGTATTCAAAGGGAGTGGCTTTACCAGTTTGCCACCCTGTGTGTGTGACCAATACCCTGTGCCAATTCCGCCTGGCATGACAATTGAGGCTTATGTAGTCCGATTCTTGGTATCAGAGGCGAGCCTGACGCAGTTATTTCAGATCTGCCTGCATGCTGGTTATGTGGTTAATCCAAATCTGAGCACTCAGGTCATGATGAAGAATGCGCAGCATTTGCCCGTCCAAAAAATGATGCTCTTTCTGTACCCCGCATTTGGAGGTGTTATTGTCTCGTTTGCTTGCAATGATCTTGACGTGCTTGCCGCTGTTCAGTGCAGTGCTTTGCAGCCGCCACTGCCAGCAGAGTCATTTCCCTGGTTTGAGCCCGAAAACGTGGGGTCACTACAGGGGGATGTGGAGTATTGGTGGGATTATCTGTGGTTGCCCTTCTGGGTTTCACTAAGTCTGCAAGAACAGGCTGATCTTGCGCTGGAGCCAGAGTGGCGTGAGTTTATGGAGAGTCATCATATACCTGATGATCCCGTGGTTGCGGGTTAACATCCTTCCTCTCCCTGTTCTGGTTTATCAAGGCCAGCATTCCTGCCGCGCTGACCTTATCCTTTTTGGCCCTACATCGTAACCGCGTGTTTGTGAACGCTTGTCAGAGGTTTTCGACGTTCGATCTGGCGTGCCTGTCAGCCGGTGTCGAGCTCGTCACTTTTGTCGTGTCGATCACAGTGATGGCCTGCTGTCGTCATCGTCACCGGCCTGAGAGTCTTAGTCTACGATTCTGATTACTCCTTTATTTTCAGTTGCTTGCCAACTTCATTTCGCTCATTTCCTTTTCTGGTCTGATAAATGCTTTGTGGGTGAGCCGGCTGCGTCGTCGGTGTTCGAGTGTGCGCCCCCTGGGCGATGACACTTGGGCACGCAGGGCGATGCCAGTGCGGCAGTAACGAACCATTTAGGATCCCTCTCTATGAACAGCTTCGTGATTGCAGATCCCAGTCTCTGTATTGGGTGTCGTACCTGTGAGGTGGCGTGCGCCGTGTCACACCAGTCAGGCTCCTGTACGGGAACCCTTGAGCGGGGAGGCGGCCTGCATCTTGCCATCGAGGATGGACATCTGGTCTCCAGGGACAGCTATTTTCAGCCGCGCCTGAAGGTGATTGTGGGCAGCAAGGTGACCACGCCCGTGCTCTGCCGCCAGTGTGAAGACAAGCCGTGTGCCCTGGCCTGCCCCAACAATGCCATCGTCAGCGAGGATGGTTGCGTCAAGGTCATACAAGCGCGCTGCATCGGCTGCAAATCCTGTGTGGTGGCCTGCCCTTATGGCGCCATGAGCGTGGTGATGAAAGAGGTGGCGCCCGCAGCGGATGCGCTGTTCAAGCGCCCGCAGACCAAGGCGCAAGCCTTGAAGTGCGATCTTTGCCGTCATCGCGAGGCGGGCCCAGCCTGCGTCGAGGTGTGCCCCACCCAGGCGCTGCGTCTGGTGACCCCCGAGATCCTGGAGACGCTAAGCCGGCAGAAACAGCTGGCCAGTGTCGAGGCGATGGCGTCCTGTTTGCCCGGAGCGTGATGGTCCACCCATTGGTGGTGCCCTCCGTTTATCGTAAACAAACAAGAGTGTGAGTCATGAAAAAAGTCATTACCGTCTGCCCTTATTGCGGCACCGGTTGCAAGATCAACCTGCTGGTTGAAAACGACAAGGTGGTGGGCGCCGAAGGCGCCAACGGCCGAACCAACGAGGGGCAGCTGTGCCTCAAGGGGTTCTACGGTTGGGATTTTCTCAACGACACCAATCTGCTGACCCCCCGTCTCAAGAGCCCCATGATCCGCCGCGAGCGCGGTGGCAAGCTCGAATCCGTCTCCTGGGATGAGGCTATCGCCTATGCCAGCAGCCGTTTGGCGGCCATCAAGGCCAAGTATGGTGCCGACGCCATCATGACCACCGGCTCTGCCCGGGGGCCGGGCAACGAAGCCAACTATGTGATGCAAAAATTTGCCCGCGCAGTGCTGGGGACGAACAACGTCGACCACTGCGCGAGGGTGTGTCACGCACCCTCAGTCTCCGGTCTGGAGACAACTGTAGGCAACGGCGCCATGAGCAACGCCATTCCCGAAATTCAAGATGCCAAGTGTCTGCTGGTGTTTGGTTACAATGCTGCCGATTCTCACCCCATAGTGGCGCGCCATATCCTCAAGGCGAAAGCCAGGGGCGCCAAGCTGATCGTCTGTGATCCGCGCATGGTGGAAACCGCCCGCATCGCCGATCAGTGGCTGCCGCTCAACAACGGTTCCAACATGGCGCTGGTCAATGCCTTTGCCAATCTGCTGATCACGGAGGGGCTCTACGACAAGGAGTATGTCGCCAACTACACGGAGGGGTTCGACACCTTCAAGGCCACGGTGGCCAGGTACACTCCGGAATACGTGGAGGGGATAACCGGCCTGAAAGCCGCGGATATCCGCGCCGCCATGCGCACCTATGCCGAGTCACCCGCTTCCATGATCCTGTGGGGCATGGGGGTGACCCAATACGGTCAGGCGGTGGACGTGGTGAAAGGACTGGCAGGGTTGGCGCTGCTGACCGGCAACTTCGGTCGCCGCGGCACCGGCTGCGGCCCGGTGCGCGGGCAGAACAACGTGCAGGGCACCTGCGACATGGGGATGCTGCCGCACCAGTTCCCGGGCTATCAGTCCGTGAGCGACCCCGCCATCAGCGCCAAGTTTGCCAAGGCGTGGGGCGTGCCGTCCCTTTCCCAACAGCCCGGTTATCGTCTGACCGAACTCAGTCACAAGGTGGAGGAGGGCAAGTGCAAGGCCTTCTACATCTTCGGTGAAGATCCGGCCCAGACTGAAGCCGATCTGGCCCAGTTCAGGCGCACCCTGGGCGGCATGGAGCTGGTGATAGTGCAGGACATCTTCATGACCCAGACCGCCGAGATGGCTGACGTCATTCTGCCCGCCACCAGCTGGGGCGAGCATGAGGGGGTCTACAGCTCGGCGGATCGCGGCTTCCAGCGCTTCTACAAGGCGGTGACGCCGCCCGAGAACGTGAAACCCGACTGGGCGATTTTCTCGCTGATGGCCACCGCCATGGGGTACCCCATGGAGTACCAGAACACACAAGAGATCTGGGACGAGATGCGAGCACTCTGCCCCCTCTATACCGGGGTCAGCTACGACAAGATGGCGGATCTCAAGAGCGTGCAGTGGCCTTGTCCGACCGAGGATCATCCGGGCACCAGTACCCTGTTCGAGGGGAATGTGTTTACCACCCCGAGTGGCAAGGGTCAGCTGATTGCCTCCGAGTGGCGTGCACCGCTGGAGCAGCCCTGCGCCGAATATCCGCTGGTGCTTTCCACAGTGCGGGAGGTAGGGCACTACTCATGCCGCTCCATGACAGGCAACTGCTCGGCGCTGCAGACCCTGGCCGATGAGCCCGGCTATGTGCAGATCCACCCGAGCGATGCGCAAAAGCTTGGGGTGAAGGATCAGGGGCTGGTGTGGATCTCGTCGCGACGCGGCAAGGTGATCACCCGGGCCAACTACAACGAGCGGGTCAACGCCGGAGTGGTCTACATGACCTACCAGTGGTGGATCGGGGCGTGCAACGAGCTGACCATAGAGCACCTTGATCCCGTCTCCTACACCCCAGAGTACAAGTACTGCGCGGTGAAGATTGAGCGCATTGAGGATCAGCCTGAGGCGGAAGTGTACGTCCAGACTGAATACAGCGCGCTCAAGGCGAAATTGCGCAGCGCCGCCAAAGGGTAATCGTCGTTAAATAAAGTGGATCCAGGCTCTGTTCACAGGGCCCGGATCCCCTCATCCTTTTTTCAGCTGGCAGGTGTCCTTCATGAAAAATGAATTAACTCTCTCATTCGGGATCTTTTATGTTTCCGCTTATTTTCTGGTGATGTTATTGGGGCTGGTCTGCTTCTGGTGGCACGATGAGTTGATATTTCTGCTGGGGTTCGGTTTCTTCGGCTGTTTTATCGCCGCGCGCATCGCCATGGGCGCCGTACTGGCGGCACTGAGCGTGCAGCTGGCCTGGTTGATTGCCTTTCTCTCCACCACCCTGGTCAACTGCCTGCTGATGTGTCTGATGACGCTGACCATCTACCTGACCCATCAGGTCGTCTCGGCAGAAATAGCTGACAATATCAGTGGGTTATTGATGGCCTTTCAACTGCTGTCGGCCGGTTTCATCCTGGGTGGGCTCAAGCTCTATCACTACCAGATTATCTCATCTTGACCCTGGCAGCATGGGGGCTGTTTGGTCACGATATACAGCGAACGGTACCGATAGTGCGGCTCTGATAGCGCTGTGGCGATAATGATGTTGCGATAGTGGCGCAATATTGACGGTCAATGTTGACATATTTCAAGGTGGTGAGTGGATATAGGCCAAGGCTGGCTTGGTTGTAATGCCAGTGGCACTACTTTATTATGCATCAGCCAGTGCGACGCTATTTCAAAGTATGTTAGTTTTTATAATTAAGCGTTAAGTTTTTAAAAATTAATTATAACATCTGACGAATATGGCTGACGCTGTGCTTACCGTCGTGGCTGACTGCAATCTTTTGCCCATATAGATGTAACGTGAGGCCAGAATGCTGAATGTGAGTGCCATTCCGTTAACCGACATCTCCCCCATCTGGGATGACGGCTTTCTCTCCCTCTCCAAGAACCTGCTCTCCGCCGTCACCCTGGATGATTTCATCAAGAAGCTGAACCGGATTGACGCCTGTTTTGGTGGTGTGACCCGGGTCAACCTGATCCTCAATCTGGGGGCGGGGGAGGAGGCCCTCTTCTACTTCATGGAAGAGAGGGGCCCACAGCACCTGATCTGCGCCAAGGCTGATCTTCATTTTTCCAAAGAGCAGGCCATAGTGCTGCCAGCGGCCCGTTTTGATAACCGTTGCGATCTGCTGGCCAGTACGCCCGTCTATGATGGGCTGCAATCTTATTGCCAGCTGCCCATCACCACGGCACGCAGCCATTTGGGGGGCGTGGAGTTCATCAGCCCGCAGGCCAATGCCTTCCCGATGGAGACCCTGGCCAAGCTGACCCAGCTGGCGGCCATCGTCGCCATTGCGCTCGAAAACGTGCTCGACAAGGAGCGCACCCTGGAGCAGGCCAACTCCCTGCGTCTGGAGCGCGACAGCTGCAAGATCCTGGTGGATGTCACCAATGCGGTGATTAAATTGGTGCGCATCGCCGAGCTGCCCAAGAGTCTCTTCACTATCCTGCAGCACCACTTTGCCATCAGCAGCCTGTGTCTGGCGGAGTACAACGCCACCTCCGACAGCTTCAAAAGCTATCTGGTCAATCAGCAGGAGTGCGATCAGCCCGGCATCATCAACCACTCCTGTTTCGAGAAGAACTGTCTGCAGGGGGCGCTCGGCCATAGCGAGCCCTTCTTCGTTTATCGCGAGCATGGTCACGGTTGCGATTCGAGCTGCCGCTTCAGCACCCAGATACTGCCGGCCGATGCGGACAGCTCCTGCATACTGCCGCTGCGCTATCGGGGCAATCTGCTGGGGGTCTTGATCCTCTCCCACCCGGATGCGGACTTCTTTGCCGACATCGATATCTCCCTGCTCGAACAGGTGGCGGCCCGCACCGCCATTGCCATGAACAACGTGCAGGCGCAGCAGGAGATCTCCAACACCAACGGTGCCCGCGAGAAGACGATCCGGGTGGCGGAGCTCGAGCCCAACGCCGATTTTTCCAGCATCATCTATCAAAGCGCCGCCATGGAGAGCGTGCTGGAGAAGGTGAAACTGGTGGCCCAGAGCGATTGCTCCGTGCTGATCCTGGGAGAAACCGGCACCGGCAAGGAGCTGATCGCCCAGGCCATCCATAGGCTGAGCGATCGCCGCGCACAGGAGATGGTGAAGGTGAACTGCGCCGCCATTCCCACCGGTCTCATCGAGAGCGATCTGTTCGGCCACGAGAAGGGGGCCTTCACCGGCGCCCTGGCCCAGCGTATTGGTCGCTTCGAGCGGGCCCACAAGGGCACATTGTTCCTCGACGAAGTGGGGGACATGCCGCTGGATTTGCAGCCGAAACTCTTGCGGGTATTGCAGGAACACGAGCTGGAGCGGGTCGGCAACAGCAACCCCATCGCCATCGACGTGCGGCTGGTGGCGGCCACCAACTGCGACCTGCTCTCCATGGTCAAGAACAAGCGCTTCAGAAGCGATCTCTACTACCGGCTCAACGTCTTTCCCATCGAGTTGCCGCCGCTGCGCGAGCGGCGTGAAGACATACCGCTGTTGGTCAATTTCTTTATCAAGAAGATCGCCAAGCGGATGCGCCGCAACATCACCTCGATCTCGGCCGATGCCATGAAGATGCTGGTGTCGCTCCCTTGGTACGGCAATATCCGCGAGCTGGAAAACATCATAGAGCGCGCCGTGGTGATGACCCGGGGCCATGTGCTCAACCTCTCCCCCGACGAGCTGATGCCGCTCAAGGGCTTTCACAAGATTGAGACTCTGGTCTATGACGAGCCCGAGCAGGCCTTGTTCAAGGGCGGCAACGGCCAGCCTGATGGGAAGGAGGACGAGCGCCAGACCATCATAGACACCTTGCGCGAATGCAACGGCATAGTCGCGGGGGAGCGGGGCGCCGCCAACCGGCTTGGTATGAAGCGCACCACACTGCTGTCGAAGATGAAACGGCTCGGTATCTCGGCGAAAGCCCCCCAGACCCTCAACTAAGGGGCACTACAGATGTTGCTCGAACTCGATAGCGATACCCCGCAGGCGCTTTGCGCCCACCGGGAAGTGGTTCATTACCAGCGCCACGGCGTTACCACGGACAGCGATATGCTGTTGCCCTCGGAGACACCGGTGGCACTGGTCTACAACGGCATCGCCCACAGCGTCATGATGTGTTCAGCCGCTGATCTGGAGGATTTTGCCATCGGCTTCTCGCTCTCTGAGGGGATCATCGACGGTCTGCAGGACATCCACGATATCGAGCAAGTTGACGGCTGTCAGGGGATCGAGCTGCACATTACCCTGGCCAATCGATGCGTTCATCGCCTCAAAGAGAAGCGGCGCACCCTGGCGGGGCGTACGGGATGCGGCATCTGCGGCAGCGAGAGCCTGGAGCAGGTGGTGCGCACCCTGCCGCAACTGCCGGACAGCCAGCGCTTCGAGGTGACCCTGATCGACAAGGTGCTGGCGGCGCTGCGGCCCTTGCAGTTGCTGGGGCAGAGCACGGGCGCCACCCATGCCGCCGTCCATGTGGACGGGGAAGGCAATATTCTCGCCATTCGCGAGGACGTGGGGCGCCACATAGCGCTCGACAAGCTGGTGGGGCACCTGCAGCGCACCGGTCGGCGTGACGGCGCCATCCTGGTGACCAGCCGCGCCAGCTTCGAGATGGTGCAAAAGTGCGCCAGTGCCGGGGTGGAGATCCTGCTCGCCATCTCGGCTGCTACCGAACTCGCGGTCGAGCGGGCGGAGCAGACCGGGCTCACCCTGGTGGGCTTTTGCCGCCCGGGCCGTGCCGAGATCTACAGCGGTCGTCAGCGAATCGGGCTGGGGTAGTGCAGCCATGGATGCCGGGTTATCCGATCGGTGGTTTGCGAGGGCCGGCAGGCACAAGGCCATTGGCGGACGGGGGGCGGCTCGGGTATAGTCCTGCGCCAACAAGATTGGTTCGGCCGGGCGAAGAGCAACCCGCACCCGTAAGGGTGCCTGAGGTGGCCGCCCGCCGACACAGCGTCAAAGGATACTTAGCCCATGAAATTCAGCCCCCTGCTGGATGAGATGATGAAAGCCCTGCAGGTGCTGCCGGGTGTCGGCCCCAAGTCGGCCCAGCGCATGGCCTTTACCCTGCTCGAGCGTGAGCGCAGCGGCGGCTTGCGTTTGGCCCAGCTGCTCAACCGGGCGCTGACCGAGATAGGCCACTGCAGCCACTGCCGCACCTTCACCGAGAATGCGCTTTGCGAGATCTGCGCCAATCCCAAGCGCGAAGAGAGCGGCTTGCTGTGTGTGGTGGAGAGCCCGGCGGATGTGGCTGCCATCGAGCACACGGGCCAGTTCTCCGGCCGTTACTTCGTGTTGATGGGGCACCTGTCCCCCCTCGATGGCATAGGCCCCGAGGAGCTGGGGCTGGAGATCCTGGAGCGGCGTCTGAAGGCGGAGTCCATCAGCGAGCTGATCCTGGCCACCAACCCCACCATTGAAGGGGATGCCACCGCCTGGTATATCGCCGACATGGCCCGCGCCGCTGGTGTCAAGGTGAGCCGGATTGCCCATGGGGTGCCGGTAGGTGGCGAGCTGGAGCTGGTGGATGGCACCACCCTCTCTCATTCCTTGATGGGGCGTCAGCCCCTGAACTGAGTCCGCGTCAGCCCCTGAACTGAGTCCGCGTCAGCCCCTTAATTGAGTCCGTGTCAGGCTCACTGTTTCTCAAACCCGCTTCGGCGGGTTTTTGTTTGGCTGCTGTTCGGCGCATCGGGGGCGTTGGCGTAAAAATCGCCATTCGCACTGCCAAGATATTTTTCCCCCTTGAAATGGGGATCCACGGCCCCATCTTGTATCAGGAATATGTTCAACCCGAATCGCCTGAGGATAGTGTCGATGACCCAAAGCGTTCATGCCGAAACCCACGGGTTTCAGACTGAAGTCAAACAACTGCTGAGCCTGATGGCCCACAGCCTCTACTCCAACAAAGAAGTGTTCCTGCGCGAGCTGATCTCCAACGCCTCCGATGCGGCGGACAAGCTGCGCTTCAAGGCGCTTTCCGATGCCTCTTTGTTTGAAAACGACGGCCAGTTGCGCGTTCGCCTGGTGGTTGATAAAGAAAATCGGACCCTGACCATCTCTGATAACGGTATCGGTATGACCCGTGATCAGGTGATCGAGCATCTGGGCACCATCGCCAAGTCCGGCACCGCCGAGTTCTTCAAAAACTTGTCCGGTGATCAGGGCCGCGACTCCCAGCTGATCGGTCAGTTTGGTGTGGGCTTCTACTCCGCCTTCATCGTCGCCGACAAGGTGACAGTGGTCTCCCGCGCCGCCGGTACTGCTCCAGAGCAGGGCGTACAGTGGGAATCGGAAGGGGAAGGCTCTTTCACCGTGGCCGATGTGACCAAGGAAGGCCGTGGTACTGACGTCATCCTGCACCTGCGTGCCGAAGAGGAGGAGTTCCTCGACGACTGGCGTCTGCGCGCCGTGGTTGCCAAGTATTCCGACCACATCAGCGTGCCGGTGGAGATGTTCAAAGAGGGCACCCCGGATCGCGAAGAAGATGGCGAGACCGTCGTCGGCACGCCGGGCGAGTGGGAGCAGGTCAACCGCGCGACCGCACTCTGGACCCGCAACCCGAAAGAGATCAAGGACGAGGAGTATCAGGAGTTCTACAAGCACGTTGCCCACGATTTCGAAGATCCGCTCTTGTGGGGTCACAACCGGGTGGAAGGGGCGCAGGAGTACACCAGCCTGCTCTACGTGCCGGCCCGTGCACCGTTCGACCTCTACAACCGCGAGCAGAAGCACGGCCTGAAGCTTTACGTGCAGCGCGTCTTCATCATGGATGACGCCGAGCAGTTCATGCCGACCTACCTGCGCTTCGTCAAAGGGGTGCTGGACTCCAACGATCTGCCCCTCAACGTCAGCCGTGAAATTCTGCAAGACAACAAGGTGACCGTCTCCCTGCGCAAGGCCTGCTCCAAGCGGGTGCTGACCATGCTGGCCAAGCTGGCCAAGGATGACAGTGAGAAGTACGCCAAGTTCTGGAGCGAATTCGGCAATGTCTTGAAAGAAGGCCCGGCCGAGGATTACGCCAACCGCGAAGAGATTGCCAAGCTGCTGCGCTTTGCCAGCACGGCGGGCGAGGGCGAAGCCCAGACCGTCTCTCTCGAGGATTATGTTGGCCGTATGAAAGAAGGCCAGCAGAAGATTTACTACATCACCGCCGACAGCTTCGCCGCTGCAAAGAACAGCCCGCACCTCGAGATCTTCCGCAAGAAGGGCGTCGAAGTGCTGCTGATGTGGGAGCGTGTGGACGAGTGGCTGATGAGCCACCTGACCGAGTTCGATGGCAAGCAGCTGGTCTCCGTCACCCGTGGCGAGCTGGATCTCGGCGATCTGGAAGATGAAGCCGCCAAGCAGGCGCAGATCGATGCCGAGAAGGCCAACGCCGGCCTGGTGGAGCGGGTCAAGACCAGCCTGGGTGAAGCGGTGAAAGAGGTACGTGTCACCCACCGTCTGACCGATTCACCGTCTTGCATCGTCACCGATAACCACGGCATGAGCACCCAGATGATCAAGCTGATGCGCGCCGCCGGCCAGCCGGTGCCGGAGCAGAAGTACATTCTGGAACTGAACCCGGATCACGCTCTGGTGAAGAAACTCGACACCATCGAAGACGAGGCGCTGTTTGGCGAGTGGGTCACCCTGCTGCACGAACAGGCCCAGTTGGCAGAGCAGGGCGGTCTGAATGATCCGGCGAGCTTCGTCTCCCGTATCAACCGTCTGCTACTCCAGGCATGATGTTTCGGCCCACTGCATGCAGTGGGCTTTTTTTATGTGGCGCTTGTCCGACAAGGGGCAAGCGCCTCTCTTCGTTATTGAGGGGCGCTGCATTTTCACTCATTTTTTCAGGGCAGCATTGCGGCTCGAGTCGCCTCGCCGCTGCGGGAACATGGTGAAAAATAAGCCACTCACACGGGGCAAGCTTGTGAAAATGAGCGAAACCGTGTAGTTTTTTGCCTTCTCAAGAATTGAATAACCAATCAATAGGAGCGTGTATGCGCATTGTTCTGTTGGGGGCTCCGGGTGCCGGCAAAGGTACTCAGGCTCAGTTCATCATGGAAAAACACGGTATTCCGCAGATCTCCACCGGCGACATGCTGCGTGCGGCGATCAAGGCGGGCACCGAGCTGGGCCTCAAGGCCAAAGCCGTGATGGACGCAGGTCAGCTCGTCTCTGACGACATCATCATCGGCCTGGTCAAAGAGCGTATTGCCCAACCAGATTGCGCCAACGGCTTCCTGCTGGACGGTTTCCCGCGCACCATTCCCCAGGCGCAAGCCATGAAGGATGCCGGTGTCGTGGTCGATTTCGTGCTGGAATTCGATGTGCCGGACGAAGAGATCGTCAAGCGCATGAGCGGTCGTCGCGTTCACTCCGGCTCCGGCCGTACCTACCACGTGGTGTTCAACCCGCCGAAAGTGGAAGGCAAGGATGACGTGACCGGCGAAGATCTGGTGATCCGTGCCGACGACGAAGAGACCACTGTGCGCAAGCGTCTGGATGTGTATCATCAGCAGACTGCGCCGCTCATCGGTTTCTACGGTAAAGAGGCGGAGGCGGGCAACACCCGTTACGTCAAGATTGATGGTACCCAGCCGGTGGATCAGGTCAGCAAGCAGCTGGCGAGCATCCTGGGCTAAGCCCGACATTGCGAAAATGAGCAATGGCACTGTGCCATTAGACAAGGGTCCATGCAGGGCCCTTTCTTGCATTCAGATAGAACAACAGAAAGACAGGAAGCAATCGTGACCACAAAAACCGGGATCTTGCTGGTCAATCTGGGTACCCCAGCCGCGCCAACCACGGCGGCCGTCAAGGCCTTTCTCAGCCAGTTTCTGCACGACCCGCGAGTGGTCGACTTGCCTCGCTATCTCTGGTGCCCGCTGCTCCACTTCATCATATTGCCAACCCGCTCTCCCAGAGTCGCCAAGCTTTATCAGCAGGTGTGGACCGAGCAGGGTTCACCCTTGATGGTGATCAGCAAGCAGCAGCGTGCTGCACTGGAGCAGGAGCTCAAGCGGGAAGGGGTCGATGTGCCGGTGGAACTGGCCATGACCTATGGCTCGCCCTCCATGGACGATGGCTGGCAGGCGCTCAAGGCCAAGGGGGTCAACCGGGTGATACTGTTGCCGCTCTATCCGCAATATTCGGTCAGCACCACAGCCTCTGTGTTTGATGCCTGGGCCAAGGCGATGAAGAAAGAGCGCAACCTGCCTGTGGTGCGGCTCATTCGTGATTACCATGCCCACCCCGAATACATTCAGGCGCTGGCCATGAGCGTGCGCCGCCATTGGGAGCAGCACGGCCAGGGCGAGCACCTGCTGATGTCGTTTCACGGCATTCCCGAGCGTTACGAAAACGAAGGCGACCCTTATGGTCACCAGTGTCGTCGTACCGCCGCCTTGCTGGCCGAGGCGCTCGAGCTTGAAGCCGGGCAGTGGACGGCTTGTTTCCAGTCCCGCTTTGGCAAGGAGGAGTGGCTCAAACCCTACACAGATGTGACCATCGCCGGTTTGCCGGCAGCGGGCATCAAGCGGCTCGATGTGGTCTGCCCGGCCTTTGCCGCCGATTGTCTCGAAACCCTGGAAGAGATCGAAGTGCAGAACCGGGAGATCTTCATGGAAGCCGGTGGCGAGCAGTTTGAATACATACCTGCGCTCAACAGCGATCAGGCCCACATTCGCATGATGGTCTCCCTTATTTGCCGCGAGCTGGCATGATGGTCTCTTTCATGTGCCGCCAGCTGGCATAAGTTTCCCGCGTTCAGAACCCAAGGATAAGGAGTGTCATGATGATGCATATCACGTTGATTTACGCAGGCCTGCTGGGGCTGCTGTTTCTGTTGCTCTCCTTCTGGGTGGTCAAGCGCCGTGCCCAGTTCAAGGTGATGATAGGGGAAGGGGAGGCGCCCGAGATGCGCTCCGCGATCCGGGCTCATGGCAACTTCGCCGAGTATGTGCCGCTGACCCTGCTGCTGATGGCCCTGTGTGAACTGGCTGGGGTGGGGGCGTTCTGGCTCCATGTCGGCGGTCTTTGCCTGCTGGTGGGGCGCATCCTGCATGCCATCGGTATCCAGATCCCCAAGGCCCCCAACATGCCGCGGCTGTTTGGCACCCTGTTGTTCTGGCTGGCACTGGGGCTGTTTTCTGTGCTGGCACTGGTACAGGGGCTCTCGTTCGGCTGATCGCCTCGTCTCGGCCGATCCGAAAAACCACCTCCCTGCGAGGTGGTTTTTAAGATGAATCCCGGTAAACGTTTTCCTCTGCAGCCCTTGTCTATACTGACCCCATATTTTAATCAGGCGACTTTTCGGCACGGCGGATTGTGTTAAAATCCCGCCCCTCTTTCCCCCAGAGCACAGAAGATTGCCATGAAATTTCCCGGTCAGCGCAAGTCCAAACACTACTTCCCGGTCGACAGACGCGATCCTCTGATCCCGCAAAATCCCCTGCTTACCGAACTGGGCAAAGCCTATGTAGTGGGTATCGATCAGACACTGGTGGACATCGAAGCCCATGTGGATGAAGACTTCCTGAACCGTTATGGCCTGAGCAAAGGCCACTCGGTGGTGATCAGCGACGACGTGGCCGAGCGTGTTTACGAAGAGCTCAAGGCCAACAACATGGTGGTGAGCGAGTTTGCCGGTGGCACCATTGGCAACACAATGCACAACTACTCAGTGCTGGCCGACTCCCATTCCATCCTGCTCGGGGTCATGAGCCAGGACATCCGCATCGGCAGCTACGCCTACCGCTATCTGTGCAATACCTCTTCTCGCGTCAACCTCGACTACCTGCAGCCGGTCAATGGCCCGGTCGGTCGCTGCTTCACCTTCATTACCGAGGGGGGAGAGCGCAGTTTCGGCATCAATGCCGGCAAGATGGATCACCTCGATGTGGCGCACATTCCCGAAGCCATCATCAAGGAGTCCTCCGCTCTGGTGATCACCGCCTATCTGGTGCGCGGTGAAGATGGCACGCCCATGAAGGAGGCCGCCATGGCCGCCGTGCGCTACGCCCGCGAGGCCGGTGTGCCCGTGGTGCTGACCCTGGGCACCCGCTTCGTGATTGAAGGCAATCCCCAGTGGTGGCGCGACTTCATCGCCGAGAACGTGACAGTGCTGGCGATGAATGAAGATGAGGCCGAGGCCCTGACCGGTATCGCCGATCCCCTCGGCGCCGCCGACAAGGCGCTGGACTGGGCCGACATGGTGCTCTGCACCGCAGGCCCCATCGGCCTCTACATGGCGAGTTACACCGAGGAAGACTACAAGCGCGAGACCACCCATACCCTGTTGCCCGGCGTCATCCCCGAGTTCAACATGTATGAGTTCAGCCGCCCCATGGCCCGTGACAAGTGCCGCAATCCGGCGCGCATCTACTCCCACATCTCCCCTTACATGGGGGGCCCGGAGAAGATCAAGAACACCAACGGGGCAGGGGATGGGGCCCTGTCTGCCGTGTTGCATGACATGGTGGCCAACGCCTATCACCGGATGAATGTGCCGAACTCCGCCAAGCACCTGTCCGAGTTCCTGACCTACTCCTCCCTCGCCCAGGTGTGCAAGTACGCCAACCGGGTGAGCTATGAGGTGCTGGCCCAGAGCAGCCCACGTCTTTCCCGTGGTTTGCCCGAGAAGGAAGACAGCCTGGAAGAGGTTTACTGGGAGCGTTGATCCCCCCCGTTTTCCCGTATCGAGAAAGGCGCCCAACAGGGCGCCTTTCTGTTTTGGGGCTGGATCATGTTTCTGACGCTCAATTGGCTATGGTCATGGACATTTATCAAGCTGGCGACATACCTTGTTAACAAACTGTACCAAGGTCGGGTTCACGCTATGTTGAGGCAATGGAGTATTGGCCACCGGTTATTGCTGGTGGCGTTGATGGTGCTGGTCATAGTGGCTGCGCTCCTCGTTACCTGCCTGCGGGTTTATCATCAGGGATTGATGGCGGAGAAGAGCAATCAGACCCGCGCCCAGGTGGAGACCGCCTACAGTCTGGTCGCCGGTTTCGAGGCGAGGGCAAGACAGGGTGAGCTGGACGACGCTAGTGCCAGGACCCAGGCCCTGGCGGCCCTGCGGGGATTGCGGTATGGCCAGGACGACTATTTCTGGGTCAATGACAGTCATCCCACCATGGTGATGCATCCCATGAAACCCGAACTCGATGGCAAGGATCTCTCCGGGGTGGAAGACAAGCAGGGGCTCAAGCTGTTTGTTGCGTTTGTCGAGCGGGTCAAGCAGCAGGCTGCCGGTGGTGAGGTGGCTTACTACTGGCCCAAACCCGGCGTTGACGAGCCGGTTCGCAAGATCTCCTACGTCAAGCTCTTTGCCCCCTGGGACTGGATCATAGGTACCGGTGTCTATGTGGATGATGTCGATGCCCAGTATCAGGAAGTGCTGCGCACCCTGCTGGGGATCGGTGCCGTCTTGGCCTTGCTGTTGCTGGGCGCCGTGACCCTGATTGGGCGCAGCATAGTGACACCGCTGGCTCAGTCCGTCTCGGCCCTGGGCAATATTGCAAAGGGTGAGGGGGATCTGCGTTTTCGTCTGCCAGAGAGCGGACGAGACGAGGTGAGTCTGCTGTCGGCCAATTTCAACCTCTTTGCCAACCAGATGGCCCAGTTGGTGGCTCGCACCCAGCAGATCGCCTATCAGAACCGGGAGGCGGCTCATCAACTGGAGCAGGTTGTGGTGCGAACCAGCGCCATCGTCACGGATCAGGAACAGGATACCCAGCGGGTCGCCGATGCCATGGCCCAGATGACCATCAGCAGTCGCGCCGTCGGCGTGAATGCCGAGCAGGCCGCAACGGCAGCCGACACGGCGCAGCACCTGGCTCAGCATGGCCGCCAGGTCGTAGCGCAGACCATTGCCACCATAGGGCAACTGGCCGATGAGATGGAGGAGACAGTGCAGGCGGTGGCGCGTCTTGAGCAGGACACCAAGCAGATAGGCTCAGTGCTTGACGTGATCAGGGGGATCGCCGAGCAGACCAACCTGCTGGCGCTCAATGCGGCCATTGAAGCGGCGCGGGCCGGTGAACAGGGGCGTGGATTTGCGGTGGTGGCCGATGAGGTGCGTACACTGGCGACCCGCACCCATAACTCGACCGACGAGATCCGGCAGATGATCCAGCGGTTGCAAGAGGGGGCTGGCAAGGTGGCGACCGGGATTGGGCAGTTGCAACAACTCTCGCGTTCGACGGCAGAGAAGGCCGGGGATGCCGAGGGCGCCATCGGTGACATTGATGAGGCGGTCGGCACCATCATGGCCATGAACAATCAGATAGCTGAGGCCGCCAGTGAGCAGAGTCGATCGACGGACGAGATCACGCAACGCCTCTCCGCCATCACCCAGCTAGCCAACAAGGCACTTGCTGAAAATCAGCGCACAGGGCAGGCGGCAGGTACCTTGGCTCACTCCAGCGATGAGCTGAGTGCCCTGGTGGTGCGATATCGCACTTAATGAGGGGGGCTCCCGCCTTTTTAGGGATTTGACTTGAGTCTGGGGGGCTTTTGGGACACCATCTGCCCCATTCTTGGCCAGCACTGGCCGACAGCCTGTAAGAGAGAGACCCCATGAGCAAACTAACTGACAATCTTGACGCCAATTTCAAACTGTTCATCGAAGAAGTCCGCGAGTCGGGTCAGGTCTGGGGCTTGCGTTACGGTGAAGACTGGGTTGTCTGCCGCTCTGCCGAATTCGAAGATGCCGATGTGATGCCGCTCTGGTCCGCCGAAGTAGATGCCCGTCTGCACTGCGTAGACGAGTGGGCTGACTACGAGCCGGAAGTGATCGAGCTGGAAGAGTTCCTCGACATCTGGATCAATGACCTGAACGAGGATGATGTGCTGATCGGCCCGAACTGGAACGCCGATCTGGAAGGCCAGGAGCTCGAGCCCATCGAGCTGGCCAAGGCGCTGGTTGAACTGGACGCCTGAACAGTTCTGCATTGATGGATGGCCCCTAACAAGGTCACCGGCAGCAACAAAGAACCGATATCCGCAAGGATGTCGGTTTTTTTGTGGCCCAGCGCCATCATGATGGATTAAAAGGCGATTTGGCTTTGCACCTGTCAGGGGGATGGTCCATCATCACTCTTTTGCCGATCGGGAGGAGCCATGTTTGTATTTGACGTAACCGGCGTTGCAGGGGAGCGTGCCGAGATCCGGGTCCAGGCGCTGGACTGGGGGCAGACAGGCCCTGTCACCTTCAGCTGTGATGACGATAAACTGGCGGTGCTGCTGCTCACCGACTGTCGCTGTGATGCGGTCGGCTTCTTCAATCTGCTGGCCGGCAGCAAGCCCCTCTATGTGGAACAGTGGCTCTCTTATTTGCAGGAGACTGGCCGTATCGCCAGGCAGAGCAGCCAGCTGGAGAGCCCGGCCCAGACCGATTACCTCGCCAGAGCCGGCTTTGAACATGAAGAGCTCAATGCGCTGCTGGGTCAAATCTATCAGGTGGCGGGTTTCAATCGTCTGCAGATCAACCGTTACCTCAAGAATCGCCACAATCCCACCACCCTGGCGACCCGTTACGATCAGAAAGAGTTGGAGCGCTATCGCCAGCTCAACGACATCATTCTGACTCTGCTGAAGTTGAAACGTCCTCAGTAAACAGCCCCAGCTGGCTGATGTCCGGTCGCAGCGGTTGCGGCCTGGCGATGAGATAGCCCTGCAATCCGTCCACATACATGCCTTGCAGCAATTGCTTCTGCCCCAGTTGCTCCACCCCTTCTGCTATCACCTGGCAACCCATACGGTGTGACACATCGACGATCATCCGCACGAACTGCTGGTTGGTCAGATCCTGCTCCAGCCCTGTGATGAGGGCGGGATCCAGCTTGATGTAATCGGGTTTGAGTTCACGAAACAGGTTGAATGATCCTATTCCCTTGCCGAAGTTGCAGATGGCGGAGCGACTGCCGTTGCGCCTGAGCAGCTCGAACACCCGTTTGGCCCCCGTCATGTTGCGCTCCAGATGCTCCTCATCCAGTTCGAACACCAGATTGGCGCTGGTGTTGGGATCCTTGAGCAGCTGCCTGTCCAGCCAGATCAGGAAGGTGCTGTTTTGCAACAGGTTGCTGGAGAGGTTGATGCCCCAGCGGCTCTGGTTGGCGCCAAATGCCCGGTACTGGCGCATGATGTGAACCACCAGCATCTGTTCCAGCTTCATCACCATGTCGAGGCGCTGGGCCATGGCAAACAGGGTGTCCGTTGGCAGCACAGTGCCGTCAGCACTGCTGAAGCGGGTATAAATCTCGTTGTAGGCCAGCATGCTGCGGTGCATGGATTGGATGGGTTGATAGGTGAAGCTTATCCGTTCCTGATCCAGCAGCTCGTTGAGCACCAGTTTCCAGTGGTGCTGACCCTGCAAGTCGACTACCTCATCATCGTCCTGCTGGATGGCCCAGCCGTTGATTGTCTCCGTCTGGGCGCGAGCGAGTGCCAGATCGGCCCGTGCCAGTATGGCTTCTATCTTCTGCCCGCTGCTCAGGCGCGTCAGCCCCGAATAGGCAGCGCTTTCCAGCTCGTGCTGCTGTTGATAGTGGTCAAAGGCAATCTTCAGATCTCGCCCGAGCAGGGGGGGCGGTATGTTGGCCACCGGCTGCACCAGCACGGCGAAGTCGGCCCCCGAGATACGATAGACCTGATGGCCGGGAAAGCGGCTCACCACCCGGGTGATAAGATTGGCGATGTCCTTGATATAGGCATCCCCCGACTGAAAGCCGCGCTGGGCATTGAGTTTGCCAAGCTCGGTGGCACGGATCAGCACCAGGGTGGCGGTCTGGGTATCCTGATCCCGTTGCAGCAGAGCCGTCATGTCGCGGCGAAATGCGTGGCGGTTTTGCAGCTGGGTCAGCTCATCCTGAGTCGCCAGATTGTGCAACTCGTCTATCTGGCGATGGGCATCAAGATCGGCTTCATTGAAGTGAGAAAGCAACTGCTGCAGTGCCGCCTGGGCCTCTGCCGTCTCCAGAACCGCAGGGTCACGCAGTTGCAGGGCTTTGATCCAGACGCGGTCCTGCTGGGCCCGTTCGGCATTGCGGGCGCGATAGGCCAGCATGAACAGCAGGCCGAAACCGAGCAGAGAGGTGCCAAGAATGAGTGTCAGGGTCAGAGGGGTTGCCTGTGCGGCGAGCCAGATGCCTTGCAACAGCAGCAGAGGAGCACAGGTAACGGCTGCGATCAGTAACAGGTTACTCCCGAGCTTGTTCAACATCTTGTCATCCTTGATGATGTTTGTGATGCTGAAATTCTAACCAAGCTCACGACGCAAAGCATGGGATACCGCTCAACTCCTGGAAAAGGGCCAATTGAAATCGGCTAAATGTGAGTGAAACCACTTTCATAAGCCCTTAAAAAGGCGAAGATGGGTTGAAAATAGATCAAACAAGGCAGAGGTAATTATGTTGTTAGAACCCGTAAATACTGCCAAAGCACGGCAACTATTGAATCAGAGTATGGCCTTGGTGCTCGCGGGGGGACGCGGCAGTCGCTTGAAGCAGTTGACTGACAACCGCGCCAAGCCTGCCGTCCATTTCGGCGGCAAGTTCCGGATCATCGATTTCGTGCTCTCCAACTGCATCAACTCGGGCATTCGCCGGGTGGGTGTGGTGACCCAGTACAAGTCCCACAGCCTGCTGCGCCACCTGCAATCGGGCTGGTCCTTCCTGCGCTACCAGATGAACGAATTCATCGACCTGCTGCCCGCGCAGCAGCGGGTGGACGAGGTGCACTGGTATCGCGGCACCGCCGATGCCATCTATCAAAACGTCGACATCATTCGCGACTACGGTCCCAAATACATAGTGGTGCTGGCAGGGGATCACATCTACAAGATGGATTACGCCGCCATGCTGCTCGATCACGTGCGCCTCGGCGCCAAGGTGACAGTGGCCTGTATCGAGGTGCCGCGCGCCGAGGCGTCTGCCTTCGGTGTCATGGACATTGACGAGCAGCGCAAGATCCGCGCCTTCGTGGAGAAACCGGCCAATCCACCGGCCATGCCCGGCTGCGAAGATCGCTCCCTGGCCTCCATGGGCATCTATATCTTCGAGGCGGAGTACCTCTATCAGCTGCTTGAAGAGGACATCAACAATCTGGAGTCCAAACATGACTTCGGCATGGACCTGATCCCGCGCATCGTGGGCGAGGGCAAGGCGTTTGCCCACCCCTTCACCATGTCCTGTGTCGGTGCCAAGGAGGGGCAGGAACCCTACTGGCGTGACGTGGGGACCCTGGATTCGTTCTGGGAGGCGAACATGGATCTCGCCTCCGTGGTGCCCGAGCTCGACATCTATGACGAGAGCTGGCCCATCTGGACCAGCCAGAACATGTCTCCCCCCGCCAAATTCGTGCAGGACAGAAACGGCCAGCACGGCATGACCATCAACTCCATGTTCGCGGGGGGATCGATTGTCAGCGGCTCTTTCGTACTCAACTCTGTACTCTTTACCAATGTGCGGGTGCACTCCTTCTGTACCCTGGATCAGGCGGTGATTTTCCCCGGTGTCGAGATAGGTGCCGGTTGCCGTCTGCGCCGGGTGGTGGTGGATAAAGGCTGCGTGTTGCCAGATGGACTGGTGGTAGGTGAGAACGCCGATGAGGATGTGCGTCGCTTCTACCGTTCAGAGCAGGGAATCGTGCTGGTGACCAAGGAGATGCTGGCCAAGCTGGCGTGAGAGAGAAACGTGAAACTGTGTCAGACGTTGTAATGCAAAGGGAGCCGAATCGGCTCCCTTTCTTTATGGTGTGATCGCTGGATTTACTCGCGGACTTATTTTTCGCTCACAATGGCCTTGGCGGCCATCACCATGGCGGTGCCGTGCTTGCCACCGGCTGCGGTGACTTGCGGCACGCCATCTTCGTCGGTGTCGCCACCGGCCCCTTCGATGACGTTTTCACCGGAGTCGCCGATCCACTCGGCCATCTGCATGCCGCCGTTGACTGTGCCACGGAACCAGCCCACATAGCGCTGGGTCAGCTGTGTCAGCTCCAGCTCGGGGGCCTTTTCCGTGCCTTCGTTGCGCAGGTTCAGCATGGCAGCACGCAGGGCGCCAGAGATGGCGGCCTGGGTCCAGGGAGTGTATTCACCCTGCTTGCCCGCAAGCCAGGTGCCTGCCTTGGTATTGAAGTACGCCTTGTCGGTCGCGATGAACAGCTCGCGTGCTGCATTGCGGTACTTGGCATCGGAGGTGGCCAGGAAGGCCGCGGTCAGCCCGCGCACGGCGGCAAATTGCGCATCCACAGATTGACCCGCATCCGGCTTGCCACCCAGGGTCAGGCCGTCATACACCAGGCCGTTCTTGCCCATCAACTGGCCGAGAATGAAATCAGCCTGTTGACGAATGAGCACCAGCGCCTGCTGGCCTTGTGCGGTTTTCAGATCCAGCTCGCCGTTGTCACCGGCGGCATAACCGACCGGCAGAGCATCCTGCGCCCGCTGGAAAATCTGCAAGGCGACCAGGGCGTAAGCGGCGTCGAAAGTGGTGACGTGCTTGCCCTGTTTGCCGGCCTGCCAGCTGTCGACCAGGGTACCGGCCTTGGGCTCGAAGTGCAGGGCGTTGAGGTTCTTGAACACCATGCCGGAGAGGTTCAGCGCCAGGGAGAAGGCATCTTCCCCTACCACCAGCTTGGCGGCATCGCTGCCCTTGTTGGCGGCAGGGGCAGCGGCGAACGGGGCACCGTCAAACACGGCGTGGAAGGCCGGGTTCTGGTTGGTGTTGGCCGTGCGTTGATCGCTGAAGGCGTAGAATTCGGAGAGCGGCCACAGCATCATCCAGGCATCGCGCAGCTGGGCTGAGCTATCCACCACCTCCAGCTTGCCGATGGCGCCCACCTCATTCTTGCTGGTTTCGGTCACTTTCACCTGATGGGGGAAGTAGACGATACCCTTGGACGGATCGTATTGCGGTGTGATGTTGGCACCCAGCTGTTTGCCATCGAAGCCGAGCTGGCCCTGCATGATGGCCAGCTTGTCGATGGACTGCTCGGTCAGCATCATGCCGTTGAAGCCGTCGGCGGCAGAGACGCCGAGCTTGTGCTTGCCGTCCTGATCCATGGTGGCGGACGCGGCTTCCACCTCTTCATCGCTCTCGGCCACGTGCATGCCGCCGAGGAAATCCTGGGACCACATCACTTCCTTGAGCAGTATGCCGCCCACGGCTGCCGGGTTCAGCAGGTTGTCGGCACCGCTCCAGCGCAGGGTGGCGTAGTCACGAAAATAGGCGGGCACCTGGGTCTTGACGGTTTTCTCGGTGCCCTTGGCGGTCTTGATGGTGACCTGATCGCCGTTGACCGGGGTGGTGTTTACCGCCTGGGCAAACTCCGGATTGGCGGAAGCATAGGGCAGGGAGAGGGGATACATGCCCTGTGGCACTTCATCGGCCGGGAAGCCGACAGCCTCTGCCATGGCCAGCACCCGCTTGCCAAGGTCGGCCAGGGTGCCGCCGCGGGCCAGGTTTTGCGGACCGTTCACCAGATGGGGGCCCATGCCGGACTGATAGTTCAGCGCGTACATGGCCTCTTCGGAATATTCATAGGATTCGATGCCGGCGGCGAAGTCGAACGGGGTCGGCTCATCGGCGCGGTTGGCATCCAGCACATCCAGATCCAGTCCCAGCGCTTCGGCCAGCGGCTCGCCGGAGAGCTCGAATTCGGTATAGGCCAGCATGTTGGCGGCTGTGTTGAATGTCTTGTCTTCCACCTTGACGGCAGCCTGTGCGGCGCCACTGAGCAGTGCGCAGGCGATCGCCTGTACCAGTACGGTTTTTCTCATGTCCCTTCTCACCATATGTTTGATTTTATTATGACGCTTCTCATGAATCTAAATGAGAATGGTGTGCATTATGAGACAAAGGGGGGAGCTTGAGAAGAAAAAACCGCGCCCCGGGGGTTGAAGAGAAGAGGGGCGCGGCCAGAGGGTCACAGCAGCTTGAAAGGGATGACCAGTCGACCCGGTTCTACCTTGAGTGCTTCTATCTTGTCTTTGATCCTGGCTTCGTTTTTGCGACTGCCATCCAGACGGTAGACGGGGGTCTGGGAGAAGAACAGGGAGAGGGACTGGTTGAAGGTGGAGAGCAGGGGAGTGAGGGCGGCGCCCACGTCGGCTGGCTCCGTCTTGACCGAGACGAGCTCCAGATCGCGCAGATAGATGGCACCCTGCTCGGCCACATAGTCGGGGCGGGCGCTGAGGGAGAAGCGGATCTTCATCTGCTGGCTGCCAAGGGGGCTGCTGACCTGCAGATCACCGGCAGCATCCAGCTCGATCCGATCGGCGCGGCTGCGGCCGATGCGGCTCTGCATCTCGTCGAGACGAACCTTGCTCGACATGATGCCGGGGATCCCCAGCTGTTTCTCGAAGGCGACCCTCTCTTTGAGGTATTGGTTGATTTCGCTTTCGCTGACGTTGTACTGGGTGAGCGAACAGGCTGCCAGCAGCAGGCTGAGGGGAAGCAGAAGCAGGTGCTTTAACATCGACAGTTCCGTGAGTTGAGATACATGACCAAAAAGATGGCGCCATCTTAGGGGGAAACGCCCCTGGCTGCCAGCATGAGCACCTAGCCCCCGTTTTTGTCGCAGCCTCATATGGGGTGTGAGCTGCATGTTCATACGAGTAACTGCGGGTGTAATGACAAGGCAGCCCGCGGCTGGCGCGGCCCACCCAATATCCACAGATAAGTTCCCGTTTTAACGATATAAAAATCCCATTGACCGGGTGATTTCAAAGCGAGTATTTTACCGCCGCACAAATGCAAATTGATAATCATTATCATTTTGAATCATGTTTGAGGGTGTAACGTGGATACTCTTGTGATGGAAAATAGCGCGCCTGCCCAGGCTGCGTCCCCGCCCGATTTCTTGTTTACCTCAGGTCAGGGCACGATCAGTGCCTACGACCTGGGCCAGCCTATCACCACCCCCGCCTGTGAATGGCCCTTGCTGGAGCGACAGATAGCCCGGGCGCTGGCGGCGGCCGAGGCCGCAGGGCAAGCCAATCCGCTGCTGATCGGTGCCTTCGCCTTCGATCCGGCCGAAGCCTCCTGCCTCTATGTGCCTGGCCGTTATGAGCGGGGCGTACGCATGGCCTCCGAGCCGATGACGTTTGCAGCCAAAGCCGCCCTGGCCAGCGCACCTGCGAGCAACCAGGTCATTTCGGTACAGAGCACACCGGCGGCGGCCGAGTTCATAGCCTCGGTCAGCTCGGCGCTGGATGCGTTTGCACAAGGTCGTCTCTCCAAGGTGGTGCTGTCGCGCAAGCTATCGCTCACGCTGCACAAGCCAGCCGATCCCGAGCAGGTGCTGGCCCGCCTGATGAGCCAGAACCCCCATGCCTTCCACTTCTCCCTGCCGCTCGGGCAAGATCGCCGTCTGCTTGGGGCCAGCCCCGAACTGCTGCTGCGGGTCAGCGGGGGAGAGGTTTTCACTCACCCGCTGGCGGGCTCTGCCAAGCGTGGTAACGAGCCAGAACAGGACAAACGGGTGGCCCGGGATCTGCTGGCTTCCCGCAAGGATCAGCATGAACACCGTCTGGTGATCGACGAGATCCGCCGGGTGCTGACACCGCACTGTCGCGAGCTGGCCATTCCCGCCAATCCCACCCTGATGAGCACGGATACCCTCTGGCATCTGGGCACGCCCATCGCCGGCCAGCTGCATCCGGGTCAGGCTTCTGTGCTCTCCCTGGCCTGTCAGCTGCATCCGACCCCGGCCCTGTGCGGCTATCCCACAGAGCTGGCGCGCCAGTTCATCCTCGAGCAGGAGCCCTTCAGGCGTGCCCTGTTCAGCGGCATCGTCGGCTGGTGCGACAGCCAGGGCAATGGAGAGTGGGCCGTGGTGATCCGCTGCGGCGTGCTCGATGGTCATCAGGTAGAGCTGTTTGCCGGCGCCGGCATAGTGGCAGGCTCGGATCCTGCCATGGAGTGGGCCGAGACCGGCACCAAGCTGGGCACCATGCTCAAGGCTCTTGGTCTGGATCTGGAGGTGGCGCAATGACTCAGGCCAACCGCTTCCTGCCCTATACCCGCTGGCCCGAAGCCTTGGCAGAGCAGTACCGCGCCAAGGGCTATTGGCGCGGCGAGCCGCTGACCGCCATGCTGGATCGCCAGTGCGAAGTGGCGCCGGATGCCACCGCTATCCTCTGCGGCGAACGCATTTTTAGTTATCGCGAGCTGGACGCCGCCTCGAGCCGACTGGCCGGGCGATTGGCCCGCCATGGTCTGGGGGTCGGGGACACAGCCCTGGTGCAACTGCCCAATGTGGCCGAATTCTATCTGGTCTTCTTTGCCCTGCTCAAAGCAGGCATAGCGCCGGTCAACGCCCTCTTTAGCCACAACCGGCTGGAGCTCATCTCTTACGCCGAGCAGATCACCCCCCGCCTCTTTATCGGCTCGCTCGCCCATGCGCTGTTTGCCAATGGGGCGCGCCACAGTGACCTGCTGCGAGGCATAGGCGCCGAGCTGGTGCTGCTCGATGGTGAGAGCGGGGAGCTGGGGCTGACTCATTGGCTGAGTGATCTGGCCAAGAGCGAGGGATTGGCCGTCCCCGCCTATGGCCCGAGTCCTGCGGACGAGGTGGCCTTCTTCCAGCTCTCCGGCGGCAGCACCGGCACCCCCAAGCTGATCCCGCGCACCCATGACGACTACTACTACAGCGTGCGCCGCAGCAATGAAATCTGTGGACTCGGCCCCCATACCCGTTATCTATGCGCCCTGCCGGCTCCCCATAACTTCCCCTTGAGCTCCCCAGGTGCCCTCGGTGTGTTCGAGGCGGGCGGCGCCGTGGTGCTGGCGCCGGATCCCGGCCCCATGAGCTGTTTTCCGCTGGTGGCCCGCCACAAGGTCAACTTGACCTCCTTGGTGCCACCGGCCGTCTCTCTCTGGTTGCAGGCGGCTGAATCTGACCCGTCAGTGTGCAGTCAGCTCGTGAGCCTCGACTTGCTGCAAGTGGGCGGCGCCAAGCTTGCCGAAGCGGTGGCGCGCAAGATCACCCCGCTGCTCGGCTGCCGGCTGCAACAGGTGTTCGGTATGGCGGAGGGGCTGGTCAACTACACCCGGCTCTCTGACCCCGACGAGAAGATCATTCACACCCAGGGCCGCCCCATGAGCCCGGATGACGAGGTGCGCATTCTGGACGAAGCGGGCAACCCGGTCGCCCCGGGCCAGCCCGGCGCTCTGCACACTCGTGGTCCCTACACCTTCCGCGGTTACTACAAGAGCCAGGCCCACAACGCCCGTGTGTTCGATGCCGATGGCTTCTACTGCTCCGGCGATCTGGTGGTGCAGGATGCCGATGGCTACCTCACTGTGGTGGGGCGGCAGAAGGATCAGATCAACCGGGGCGGCGAGAAAATAGCGGCGGAAGAGGTGGAGAACCAGCTGCTGCACCACCCGGCCATCACCCAGGCGGCCCTGGTCTCCATGCCCGACAGCGCCATGGGGGAGAAGAGCTGCGCCTTCATCGTCAGCACGGATCCCGGGTTGAAGCCGCTGGCCTTGCGCAAGTTTCTGCGTGAGCGCGGCGTGGCGGATTTCAAGCTGCCCGACCGTTTCGAAACTCTGGATGCCCTGCCCATGACGGCGGTGGGCAAGATTGACAAGCAGGGGCTGCGAGCGCGCATCGCGCAAGTCATCGCCGCCAGCCAACCCCTGACAACAGCTTAAAACTAAAAAGGAATCATGACGTTATGGCTATCCCAACCCTGAACAACTACGCCATGCCCAGCCAGTGGAAGGCCAACAAGGTCAACTGGACCCTGGATCCCAAGCGCGCCGCCCTGCTGATCCACGACATGCAGGAGTACTTCACCGCGTTTTATGGCGAGAACAGCCCGCTGATCCAGGCCCTCACCGAGCGGCTCGCCGCGGTGCGCAAACAGTGCAAGGCCCTCGGCATCCCGGTCTTCTACACGGCCCAGCCCAAGGATCAATCCCCCGAAGATCGCGCCCTGCTCAACGACATGTGGGGCCCGGGTCTGAACAAGAGTCCAGAGCTGCAACAGGTGGTGGCAGGGCTGCGCCCGGAGCGTGACGACACAGTGCTGGTCAAGTGGCGCTACAGCGCCTTCCAGCGCTCCGAACTCGAACAGATGCTCAAAGACCTGGGGCGGGATCAGCTCATCATAGGCGGCATCTACGGCCATATCGGCTGCATGATGACCGCCTGTGACGCCTTCATGCGCGACATCCAGCCCTTCTTCCTGGCAGACGGGATAGCGGACTTCTCCCTGGCCGATCACCAGATGGCGCTCGACTATGTGGCGACCCGCTGCGGCAAGGTGATCCCCTGCGAGGAGGTGCTGGCACTTGCCCCGGCTTCCACTTTCGCCGTCCAGACTAATCCGTTGCTGACGTATGAGGGACTCAAAGCGCGGCTGTTGAGCCATATCGATGAAGACGAAGGGGAGTTTGACCCGGACGAGAACCTCATCGACTACGGCCTGGATTCGGTGCGGATCATGGCCCTGCTCACCGAGTGGCGCGCCGCCGGGGTGGAGCTTGGCTTCGTGGATCTCGCCAAGCTGCCGACCCTCAACGGCTGGTGGCGCCTCATCGAGGCCAAGCTGGCAGCACAGGCGCTGGAGGTGACCCCATGAGCCGCTTCCCTCTGACCATACCCCAACAGGGGCTCTGGTCCGGTCATCTACTCAATGATGACAAGGCCATGTTCAACACCGCCGAGTGTATCTCCTTCGATGGCAAGGTCGACGTGGCCGTGCTGGTGGCTGCCCTCACCCGGGCTGTGGGTGAGTGCGAGGCGCTCAAGGGCCACTTCGAAGACGATGGGGAGGCGGTCTGCTTCGTCTCGGACGAGGCGCCACTCGCCTATGACGAGGTGAACCTTGAAAGCGATGATGAGGTCGTCGCCCGCGCCTGGGCATGGGCCGATCTGCGCCGCCCGTTCGAGTTGACCCAAGAGGCGCCCAGCCGTTTCGCCCTGCTGCGCGGCCCTGGCCGCGATTATCTCTACAGCTGCGTGCACCACATCGCCCTCGACGGCTTTGGCACCACCTTGCTGTTCCAGCGCATCGCCGAGCTGTATGCAGAGGGGCTGGCCGGTGAGATGGACTCCCCATCGCCCTTCGGCTCGTTGGCGGAGGTGCTGGCCGAAGAGGCGAGCCGCGAGCTAAGCGGCAAGAACGCCGCCGCTTGCGCCTTCTGGCAGGAGCAGCTGCAAGGCTGGCCCGAGGTGAAATCCTTTGGCGAGATCCGCGCCCCCATCGCCGCCGAATTTATCCGCGAGAGCCGTCCGCTGCCGGCGGCGCTGTGGCAATCCCTGACCGGCTTTGCCGACGAGCACAAGCTGGGCTGGCCCGATCTGCTGCTGGCCGGCCTCTCTGCCCAGCTGTCGCTGTCGAGCGGCCAGGATAAGACCCTGCTCGGCCTGATGATGATGAACCGCATCGGCTCGGCATCGTTGACCGTGCCCTGCATGCAGATGAATATCACCCCGCTGGCGCTGACACTGGGTGAAGAACTGGATCTGGCAGGTGCCGCCGGCGCCGTGGCCAAGGCCAAGCGCGGGGTGCGGAAACACCAGCACTACCGTTACGAGCTGTTGCGCCGCGACCTTGGCCTGGTGGGGGGCGACAAGCGCCTGTTCGGCCCGCTGGTCAACATCATGCCGTTCGATCACGCTCGCCGCTTCGGGCCGCTATCTGCCCATATTCTCAACATCAGCGCCGGCCCGGTGGAGGATCTCACCATCGAGGTGCAGGTCGGCGTCGATGGCCAGCCCAGACTGGATCTGGACGCCAACCCCGGCTGTTACCAGCAGGGGGAGCTGGCGGCCATCGCCGATACCCTGTTTGCCCTGCTGGGCCGCTGGCTGGCCGAGCCCGCCCAGACCCTGGGGGCGCTCAAGGCCGACTGGCTGGCCGAGCAGCGGGCCCGCGCCCTGATCGCCGGCCCCGCCCATGAAGTGATCAAGGCACGGCCGGTGCTGGAGGCGCTCTGCCACTTCGCCGCCCAGACCCCGGACAAGATTGCCTTGATTCAGAGCACGGCGCAGGGAGAGGCCCGCTTCAGCTACGAGGCGCTGCTGGCCCGCTGCGAACAGATGGCGGCCGCCCTGCAGGCCGCAGGCGTCGTCCCCGGCGACAAGGTAGGGGTCATGCTGGCCCGCACCCCCCAGGCCATCTTCGCCCAGCTGGCGGTGTTGCTGGCGGGCGCCGTCTACGTGCCGCTCGACCCCGAGCAGCCGCTGGAGCGCCAGGGTCATATTCTGCGGCTGGGGGAGGTCAAGACCCTGATCACCCAGGCCGAGTACCGCCACAAGCTGGCCAGCCTGTTTGAGGGGCGCACGCTCCTGGCGGGGGATCTGGTGAGCGATAACCGCTTGAACCAACCGGCTGCCGGCCGCGCCGTCGCCTACCTGATGTTCACCTCGGGCTCGACCGGCCTGCCCAAGGGGGTGGCAGTGAGCCACGGCGCGCTGGATCACTTCGCCGCCGCCGCCCGCAGCCGTTATCACCTGGATGAAGAGGCGCGGATGCTGCAATTCGCCCCCTTCAACTTCGATGCCAGCATCGAGGAGGTGTTCGCCACCCTGAGCGCCGGCGCCACCCTGGTGCTGCGCACCGACGCCCTGCTCGAATCCATGCCCGCCTTTGCGGCCGGGGTGGAGCAGATGGGGATCACCCACCTCGACCTGCCCACCGCGTTCTGGAATGAGTGGGTGGTGGCGCTGACGGCGGGTCAGGCCCACATTCCTGCCGGGCTTACCACCGTCATCATCGGCGGCGAGGCGGTCTATCCCGAGCAGCTGGCCCAGTGGCAGCGTCAGGGCCGCTCCGATGTGCGCCTCTTCAACACCTACGGCCCCACCGAAACGACCGTGGTGGTGACCACTCAGGAGCTGCAGCAGGAAGATCTGAGCCAGGTCCAGCTACCCATCGGCCTGCCGCTGCCCGGCATGCAGGCGCTCATTCTGGGGGCGGGGGAGCAACCCGCCAACGAGGGGGAGCTGGTGCTGCTCGGCCCGCAGCTGGCCAATGGCTATGTGGGGGGCGTGCAAGGGAGCTTTGGCACCCTGCGGGTTGGCGCGGAGCTGATGCCCGTCTATCGCACCGGCGATCGGGTGCGCCTGGTGGCCGGCCGGCTGGTCTACCTCGGCCGGCGCGACAACGAATTCAAGATAAGCGGCTATCGGATCCAGCCCGGCGAAGTGGAGGCCCAGCTGCTGGCCCTGCCGGGGGTGGACGAGGCCTGCGTGCAGGGGGTGAGCATCGGCAGCGTGCGCCGGCTGGTGGCCTTCGTGGCGGGGCCGGAGTGCGACAGCCGGGTCATCAAGGCGCAGTTGGCCAAGGTGCTGCCTGCCGCCATGATCCCCACTGACTATCGCCACTATGACCAGCTGCCCCGCACCGGCTCCAACAAGCTGGATCGCAAGGCCCTGCTGGCTCAGTACCAGTCCACGGATGAGGCACTGACCCTCGGCAGTGAAACCGAGAACCGGGTCGGCGCCATCTGGCAGCAGATCCTGGGGCTGGCCACCATGGCGCCAGCGGACAACTTCTTCGAGCTGGGGGGCCAGTCCCTGCAGACCATACAGATAGTGAACCGGCTCGGCGCCGAGTTCGGGGTGCAGGTCAAGGTCTCCGACGTGTTCGACCACCCCCGTCTGGACGACTTCTGCCGCTTCCTCGACGGCAAGCTGACCGAGGATGAAGAGAGCGTGGAGATGGTGTGGTGATGAGCAAGGAGCAACAAGCGATGGCCTTTGATTTCAGTGGCAAGCGGGTCTGGGTGACCGGAGCTGGCCGTGGCATAGGGCGCGAGGTGGCCGAACAGTTCGTGGCCGCCGGCGCCGCCGTGGTGGGGCTGGATCTGGCGTTCCCCGAGGCAGACTACCCCTATGCCACCCGGCTGCTCGACATCGGTGATGCGGCGGTGGTGAACGCCTGCTGCGCAGCGCTGCTGGCGGACGGCGGGCTGGATGTGCTGGTCAACGGGGCCGGGGTCTTGCGCCTCGGGCCCACCGAAAACTTGAGCGACCAGGATTGGCACGACTGCATGACGGTCAACGCCACGGGGGTCTTCTATCTGCTGCGTGCCCTGGTGCCCCACTTCAAGACGCAGCGGCGCGGCGCCATCGTCACCATAGGCTCCAACGCCGCCCATGTGCCGCGCATGCAGATGGCGGCCTACTGCGCGTCCAAGGCGGCGGTCACCAGCCTGACCCAGACGGTGGGGCTGGAGCTGGCCCCCTTCGGTGTGCGGGTCAACCTGGTGTCGCCGGGCTCGACGGATACCCCCATGTTGCGCGGCATGCTGCCGGACGAGGGGGCCATGGCCCGCACCATTGCCGGGCTGCCGGATCAGTTCAAGCTCGGTATTCCCCTGCGCAAAATCGCCACCCCGGCGGAGATCGCCAATACAGTGTTCTTCCTGGCCTCGGACTTGGCCAGCCATATCACGCTGCAGGATCTGGTCGTCGACGGCGGCGCCACCCTGAGCGCCTGAGGTAAGTCATGAACAATATGATAACGCTGTTAAAACAGCTGGAACGCCAAGGTGTCAGGCTGGCCCTCAACGAGAAAGGGCAGCTGATTTCCCAGTCGAGCAAGGAGGCACTGACCCCCGCCATCGGCGCCCAAATCAAGGCGCACAAGGATGAGCTGGTGCGCTGCCTGGCTGCTCGCGCCGCCTTCGAGGCCCCCATTGTCGCTCAAGGTGTTCAGAGCGGGCCGCTCTCCTCCTCCCAGAGCGGGCTCTGGTTTATCGAGCAGTACGAGGAGGCCTCCCATCTCTACAATATGCCGGTTTACTTTCGAGTGATCGGCGAGCTGGATACCCGAGCTCTGGAATTTGCCTTCGACCACCTGTTTGCCCGCCACCCCAGCATGCGAACCCGTTTCGTCAAGGACGAGGCGGGCAGGGGGGCCCAGGAGATACTGCCCCACGTGCCCTTCAAGCTGCATATTGAGGACGTGAGTGAGCAGCCCGCAGCCGAGCGCGAGGCCTATGTGGCCAGACGAGTACGTGAGGAGATAGGGAAGCCCTTCTCGTTGACTCAAGGGGACCTCAGCCGGGTGCACCTTATCCGGTTGGGGTCTCATGAACATGTGCTGCTTATTACCCAGCACCACATCGTCTCCGACGGCTGGTCGGTCAAGAACATGTTTGCCGACTTGAAGCGTGCCTTCCTGGCCCATCAGAACCGGGAGCCCTTGAGCGTGCCCGAGTTGCCGCTCACCTACCTCGACTATGCCCACTGGTTCAACTCGCCGCGCTTTCTGGATTACCACGCCGAGTTCAAGCCGTTCTGGGTCGACAGGCTCGGTGGCAGCCCCGAGGTGCACGGTCTGCCGCTGGACAAGCCCCGCCCGGCCCATCAGGCCAGCGGCGGCGAGCTGGTATTCTCCACCATAGACAATGCCCTGTGGGAGAGCTTCAAGCGGCTGTGCCAGCGCCACAACACCTCCAACTTCATCGGCCTGCACGCTCTGTTTGCCCTGCTGATGGTGCGCCAGAGTGGCGAGAAGGAGGTGGTGATCGGCACGCCGCTCGCCTACCGCGAGCGTCACGAGATAGAGTCCCTGGTGGGCTTCTTCGTCAATACCCTGGTGCTGCGCACCCGGCTCGACGGTCGCCCCAGCTTTGTCGACTATCTGCAGCAGTGCCGGGAGGAGGATCTGGCGGCCTTCGATCACCAGCTCTACCGCTTCGAGGCACTGGCCGAGGCCATAGGCGCCGATCGCACCACCGCCATCAACCCCATCTTCCAGATCATGCTGGTCTATCAGGCCAAGGTGGATTTCAATGATCTCATCCCCGGCTGTCAGCTGGTGGAGGAGACCTCGCCGGTGCTGCCTGCCAAGACCGACATCTCGGTCAAGGTGACCGAGTTGATGGATTCCGCCAGGGTGGACTGGCTGTTTGCCACCGCATTGTTCGAGCGAGAGACCATCCAGGCTTACGCCGATCGTCTGCTGCACCTGATGCGCGCCGTGGTGGCGGCTCCCGAGACCGACATCTGGCAACTGCCGCTGGAGGCGGGCACAGACCAGGCAGCGCTGGCCGCCGAGCTTGCCAGCCTGCCCCTGGATTACCCCAGCCGCGACACCCTGCTCTGCCACATCGAGCGCCGCGCAGCGGAGTTTCCCGATGCGTTTGCGGTGAGTGATGGCGAAGGCGCCCTGAGTTACGGCGAGCTGGAGGCGCGCGCCAACCGGCTGGCCCACTGGCTGCTGGCCAGCGGCGTGACCCCGGGGAGTGCCATCGGCATCCAGGCCAAACGGGATGTGGCCTTCGTGGTTGCTCTGCTCGCCTGCTGGAAGGCGGGGGCGGCCTATGTGCCGCTTGACCCCGCCTATCCCGCCGAGCGGCTGGCCCATATCCTGAGCGACGCCAGCATTGCGCTGGTGCTGGGGGGAGAGCCGGATGTCCAGCTCGCCGAGGCCATCAAGGGCACAGATGCCGGTTACCACAACCTGCATCGGCTGGCGCTGGATGGGCTGCCAACCAGCACTCCCGCCATCCCCCGGGACGCAGCCATGCTGGCCCAGATCATCTACACCTCCGGCAGTACCGGCCTGCCCAAGGGGGTCATGGTGGAGCAGGGCAGCCTGGTCAACCTGATGGTGGATCACGGCGCGCGCATCGTCCTTGATCAGGATGGCGCCATGTTCAACTGCATGTCTCTGTCGTTCGATGCAGGCAACATGACCACCCTGCTGCCGCTCTACTGCGGCGCTGCCCTGCACTTTGGCGAGCCGGGTGAGGGGGCCATCACGGCCGCGATCAACTGTGGCGCCAGCCATATGATCCTGCCCACCGCCCTGCTGGCGAACCTGTTGCCACCGGCGGATCTCGGTTCCCTCAAGGCTATCGGTTTCGGCGGTGAAGCCTGCCCGAGCAGCCTGGTGGAACGCTGGGGGGAGCGGGTTGCGCTTTACAACATGTACGGCCCGACCGAGTGCACAGTCACGGCGCTCTGCGCGCGGCTGGTGCCGGGTCAGCCCATCACCATAGGCCAGCCTATAAGCAATTTAAAAGCGCTGATCCTGGACGAAGGGGGCAACCTCTGCCCCGTGGGGGTGCCCGGCGAGCTCTGCCTGAGTGGTCTTGGCCTTGCCCGTGGCTACCTCAATCTGCCTGAGCGAACCCAAGAGGCTTTTATCGAGCTGGCTCTCGACGGTCGTACCCATCGCCTCTACCGCACCGGCGATCGGGCGCTCAAGCGCCGCGACGGCAAGGTCCAATATCTGGGCCGGATTGATGAGCAGATCAAGCTGCGCGGCTATCGCATCGAGCCCGGCGAGATAGAGACGCAAGTCGCCGCGCTCTGCCCGGCCATCCGCCAGATCAAGGTAGTGGTGCAGGACGGCCGCCTGCTGGCGTACGCCTGCCTGCATGAGGGGGCGAGTGAGCCGGACGGCGAGGCCCTGCTGCAACGGGCCGGCGAATGCCTGCCCGAATACATGGTGCCGGTACGACTCTGCTGGCTGCCCGAGATGCCGCTTACCCCCAACGGCAAGCTGGACCTGCGCCGCCTGCCCGCCATTGATTGGCAGCAGAGCAAGAGTGAGCCACAAAGCGAGCTGGAGCAGACTGTGCTTTCCATCTGGCAGGGGGTGCTCAAGCAGCCCCTCGGAGTGGAGGATGACTTCTTCCGCTTAGGCGGCGATTCCATCCTCAGCATCCAGCTCACCACAAGGCTGCGGGATGCGGGGCTGCACTGCAGCGTCAAGGACGTGTTCGAGGCCAAGACGGTGCGCCGCCTCTGCCGCCAGCTCGGCCAGCAGCAGGCGGTCAGCCACCAGACCGAACAGGGCAACCTGGTCGGCGACTTCCCGCTCCATCCCATCCAGCACTGGTTCTTCGAGCAGGGCTTCGCCAAGCCAGGCCACTGGAACCAGGGGGTAATACTGCGCCTGCCCGCCGGGATCGATGATGACACCCTGGCCGGCTGGCTGACCACACTGCGCCAGCACCACGACGCCCTGCGTCTGGCGGTGACCACGACCGGCCAGCGCTATCTGGCCGAGCTGGCGCTGCCGCCCTTGCCGACCCTGGATGCAGGGGCACTCGGCGGGGCTGAACTGCAGGCCCGCCTGACCGAGCTGCAGGGGGATCTCGATCCTGCCAGCGGCCACACCCTGGCCTGGGCCCGCCTGCGCAACCTGGCCATCGAAGGTGAGATCGATCCAGTGGAGGGGCTTTTCCTCGCCTTCCACCATCTGGTCATCGATGCCGTCTCCTGGCGCATTCTGGCCGAGGATCTGGCCCGGGTGAGCAGGGGCGAGCCCCTGCCCGCCAAGGGCAGCAGCTATCGCCAGTGGGGCGAAGGGCTGGCCGCCTACGCCCTGCGCGAAGAGGATCAGCTGGCGTTCTGGCTGGCCCAGGGGGAGGGCAACCAGCGAGGACTGCTGGAAGCACAGCGCGCCGAAGATGGCCGCGCCGCCGCCAGCCTGCTGCAACTGGACAAGGAGACCACGGCCCGCTTGATCGACCCGGCCAATCAGGCCTTCTTCACCCGGGTACCCGACTTGTTGCTGGCCGCCCTGACCCGCACCCTGAGCGAGCTGGGTTATGGCACACGTCACTGTGTGATGCTGGAAGGGCACGGCCGCGAGGCCATCGATGCTGAACTCGATGTGAGCCGCACCCTGGGCTGGTTCACCAGCACCTATCCGCTGGCGCTGACCGATGAGCCAGAGTGGGATGCGCTGGTGTGCGCCACCAAGGAGCGGCTGCGGGCCGTACCGGACAAGGGGGTAGGCTTCAACGCCCTTCGTCTGCACCATCCCCGTGGTTGGGAGCTGCCCGAAGCCCTCATCGTCTTCAACTACTTGGGGGTCAGCCATCAGGCATCACGAGCGCAAGGCGCCGCAGGTCAGCCCTGGCAGCCCCTGCCCATGGCACCGGGGTCGCCCTCCTCACCGGACAACCTGCCGCGAGAGCTTGTCAGCCTGCACGGGGGCGTCTATGACGGCTGTCTCACCCTGCGCCAGGTCGGCGCCCTCAACCAGCAAGGGAGCGATGCCCTGATGGTGAGATTGGCGGCCAACCTGCGTGCCCTGGTGGATCACTGCTGTGAAGTGAGCGCCCCGCGCCACACCCCGAGCGACTTCCCGGGGCTTGGCCTTTCGCAAGCGGCGCTCGACCAGGTGCTGAGCGGGCGCGAGGTGGAGACACTGCTGCCCATGACGTCCTTGCAGCAGAGCATGCTCTATCACAGGGCGCTGGCGCCTCGTGACACGGCTTATCACCTGCAGACCGAGATTGAGTACCGCCAGCCACTGGACCTGGCCGTCTACCGACAGGCCTGGCAGGCGCAGATCGCCCGCTGGCCGGCCCTGCGCAGCGAGCTGGTGCTGGCGGATGGGGTGGCGCTGCAGCGCATCCTGCGCCATGCCGAGCTGCCATTCCACTATCAGGATCTGGTGGGGGATGAGCAGGCCGAGGCGCGCATCGCGGCCTATCGCCAGCAGGATTTGGCCCGCCCGATCCCGCTTGATCAGGCTCCCTTGTTGCGGGTCGCCTGCTTCAAACTGGCGCCCGATCACCACAAGATCATCTTCAGCGCCCACCATGGCGTGCTGGATGGCTGGAGCGGCCCCGTATTGCTGGGCTCCCTGCATCGCTGCTACCAAGCCCTGATGAACGGCCTGCTGCCGCAAGCCGAAGCGGATGGGGCCTGGCTCGAATTTGGCCGCCATATCGCGAGCCAAACCCGCGCCAGCGAGGCCTACTGGCAGGGGCGCGCCGAACTGCTGGCCCGACCCAATGATCTCTCCCGCCTGTTCGGGGTGGCGCTGGAGCCGCAGCTGACGCAGCACAGGCCTGCTGTGTGCGGCCAAACCCTGGCGCCACACGTGTCGGCTCAACTGGAAGCCCGCGCCCGCGAGCTGGGGGTGAGTACGGGCTTGCTGGCCCAATACGCCTGGCATCGCCTGTTGGCCCGCCGCTGTGGCGACGACATCACCTTGGTTGGCAACGTGACGCCGGGCCGGGATTTCCCCATCGAGGGGATCACCCAGAGCGTCGGCCTCTATATCAACAGCCTGCCGCTTATCCTGGATTGGCGCACCGAGGCGACTCTGGCCGAGCATATCGCCCGGCTGCAGTCGGATTTGATGGCACTCAACGAGCACGGTACCCAGTCGCTCGCCGCGCTGACGCAAGGCAGGGCGCGCCTGTTCCAGAGCCTGTTCGTGTTCGAGAACTACCCTGTGCCGGCGCTGCCAGAGGAGCCAGAACCCCATCAGCTGGTGCCGCGCTTTGGCGCCGTGGTGGAGAAGGTGGAACTGCCGCTCTCCCTGGTGGTGAACGCCTGCAGCGGCCAGTTCAATCTGCGCCTCGAGTTCGACGGGGATCTGATCCCCATGGCGCAGGCGGAAGCCGTGCTGGCCACCTGGCTGACCGAGCTCGGCTGGCTGGCGGGGGCGCACCTTGCGCTGCCGGCCAGACCCAATGAGATGAGCCTGCCTGCCCCCGTGGCCGCGCGCGTCGCGGCGCCAGTCGCTGGGCCCTGTCCGCCCGCGGCTCGTCCGCTGGTGGCCCTGTGGGAGCGCCAGTGCGGCGTGCCCGGCGTCTGGCAACAGACCCTGTGTGAACTCGGGGTGGATTCGGTGCAGCAGCTCGCCCTGCTGGCGGCTCTCAATACCGCCTTTGCCGGCGAGCGTGCGCCGCTCACCCTGCGGGATCTCAAGGCCCATTCATCCCCCAGCCGGCTCTATCAGCACTGGTTGGTGCGGCTGCCCGAGGAGGTGCTATGACGGCCCTGACCAAGATTGACCAGGCTCCCGTCAAACCGAAAGCCAATCGGGAGTTGAGCCTTCCGCAAGGGGGGCTGGCAACAGAGCAGACCCTGGGCTCGCGTCTGGCCGATTGCCTCGCCGCCACGCCGCTGGCCCCCGCCATCGGCATGGGCGGGGTTGGTGTGAATGAGCGCGGCATGAGTGAGCAAGGCACGGGCGAGGCCGGTCCCGGCGCCTGGCTCAACTATGGCGAGCTCAGCCTGCGGGTCGGTCAGATCGCCGCCCGCCTGCAGGGGCTGGCGGTGGGAGAGCGGGTCGGCCTCTACTTGGAGAGAGGCCCGGATCTGGTGGCCTGCCTGCTCGCCTGCCTGCGCCTCGGCCTCACCTTTGTGCCGCTCGATCCGGATTTTCCGGTGGAGCGGCTGCAGGGTATCGCCCGTCAGGCCTGGCTCTCGGCGGTGATCTGTGATGGGCATGGCGATGTGCCCGCGTTTGGCTGTCCGCTGCGCTCCCTCGCCGGCCTCGGTCACGCAGGGGCTACGACCGTGCAGTGGCCCAATGTGGACGATGCGCTGACGGCCTACATGATGTTCACCTCGGGCTCCACCGGCGAGCCCAAGGGGGTGGTTATCAGCCGGCGGGCCCTGATCTGCTTCCTCGACGGGATCCGCGAGCGGCTCGGGCTATCACCTAACAGCCATTGGCTCTTTATCACCACCCCGGCCTTTGACATCTCCTTGCTAGAGATGCTGGGCCCGCTTTGGGGCGGCGGCCGCTTGACGGTGGCCGGCGGTGAGCACAACAAGGACCCCCTGGGAATGATGGCGCTGCTCGAGGCGGATCCTTCCATCAACTTCCTGCAGGCCACCCCGGCCTGCTGGCGCATGCTGCTCAAAGCAGGCTGGCAGGGGCGCGAGCGTCTCACCGCCCTGTGTGGCGGCGAGGCGCTGGACTCGGGATTGGCCGAGCAGCTTTGCAGTCGTACCCAGCGGCTGTGGAACTGCTACGGGCCGACCGAGGCCACCGTCTGGTCGCTGGTGAGCGAGGTGCGCTGGCCACCGGCGGATGGGCAGATCACCATCAGCCACAGCCTGCCCGGCTATCGCCACTGGGTGCTGGACGAAGCAGGGTTGCCGGTACCTGAGGGGGAGTGCGGGGAGCTCTGCATCGAGAGCCCTGCCCTGTGTGAAGGCTACTGGCGCAAGCCAGGGCTGACGGCGGCGGCCTTCCTGCGGGTCGATGCCCATCGGCTCTATCGTACTGGCGATCGGGTGCGACGACTGGGGGCGGATCGCTTCCTCTATCTGGGGCGGCGGGACGATCAGGTCAAGCTGCGCGGTTTTCGCATCGAGCTGGGGGAGGTGGAGGCGGGCCTTCGCCGCCAAGCCGGGGTGCAGGAGGCGGCGGTGCGCCTCTTTGGCGAGGGGGACGAGGCCATGCTGGTGGGCTATGTGGAGGCCAAAGCCGGGGTGGTCCTCAACCGCCTCGCCCTGCGCAAGGGGTTGCAGGCCACGCTGCCGCACTACATGGTGCCGGCGCGGATCCTCCTGCTCGATGCCCTGCCCAAGACAGGCAGCGGGAAATTGGATAGAAAGGCGCTGCCGTTACCCGAGTGAGCTCTCTGTCCGAGTGCCTTGATAAACAAAGAAGCCCGCATGATGCGGGCTTCTTTTTGGCTGTCATATGAGCGCGGGCTTATTGGGTGATGGGGGCCGCGTCCGGTTTGGCGAGCAGCTGCTCGACGTCGTCGATCACCTTGAGGGCCGCCTGGGGCCCGCCGGTGGAGGTCCACAGCGAGCCGTCCACGGCGCCAAAGCGCTTGCCCTTGATGGCGTTTAGTTGCTGGAAGGCCGGGGTCTGCTCGGCCTGCTTCATGGCATCCACCGCATCGCCGCTGGCGCTCAGGGTGCCTATCACCAGCCAGTCACCGTCCAGCAGGTTGAGGGATTCGAGGCTCAGGGCCGGGGAGTGGGGGGTCTTGTCGCCGATCTGGTGGGTCGGACGGGCCAGCCCCATCTCTTCCACCACGCTGCTGGCGAAGGTGCCGCTGTGCATGTAGCTTGGGCCCTTCGGGTTCCAGCGCACTATGCTCAGGCGCTCGCCCTGATGCTTGGCAAGCTTGCTGCGTGCCTCCTGCAGACGGGCGTCATACTGGGCGAGGAAGGCCTTGCCCTCGGCATCCCGGTTCAGCACGTGGGCGCTGCGATTGAAGATCTCCTTCCAGGAATCACCCCAGTTGCCGGTGACCACTGTGGGGGCTATCTCTTGCAGCAGGGTCAGCAGCTCGGGCTTGGTCTGGCCGGTCAGGATGAGATCCGGCTCCAGATCGATCAGCCGTTCCAGATTGGGGTTGTCCAGATCGCCGACCACGGCGATATCCTTGCCGGCCTTGTTCAGCAGGTAACGGGGCAATGTGCCCTGGCCACGACCGTTGACGGTGCCGACCGGCTGCAACCCCAGGGTCAGGGCCGTATCCAGATCGATTTCGCTCAGCACCACCACCCGCTTGGGTTGGGTGGGCACGACCTGGGTCTTGCCATCGGCATCGGTCACCTGACGGGTCTCGGTGCTGGCCTGGGCCTGAAAACCGACCAGGCTGGCCAGCATGAGCGCGGCGGCCAGAGGGGAGGAGATCTTCATCGTTACATCCTTCTTGGTGAAATCAGCGAAAAACCGGGCCCCAAACGGGCGGACTTATGCTATCACATATTCAAATGATAAAAATTGTCATTTGCGTTTGTGGTGCTGAGAGGGGGTGATTTGCTACCATGACCGCTCTCGAACCAAGGGCCTTTTTGATGCCAATCGCTCCCATGGCTGCCGGATCCCGAGGCAGTTTTATCCTGCATGCCGACGGCCTGCCGCTGCCCGGTGCGGCACATATTGCGCTGCAGCGGGTCTGCTTCGATCCCGCCTCCTTCACTCCGGCCTGCTATGAGCAGGCCGAGATCCTGCTGCCCGCCAGCTTGCAGCGTGCGGCCCCCAAGCGGCTGGGGGAGTTTCTGGCCGGTCGGTTGGCGGCCCGTGAGGCTCTGCGCGGCTTTGGGCTGGGTGATCACGTGGTGGCCATAGGCTCGGCCCGCGAGCCGCGCTGGCCTGCGGGGTTTGAGGGCAGCATCAGCCACAGTCTGTTGCAGGGGCGTGGCATGGCCCTGTGTGCGGTGCGCCGAGGCCAGGCTGGTATCGGGCTGGATCTGGAAGCCTGGCTGGAGGATGAGCAGGCGTGCGAGCTCTGGCCAGGCATTGTGGATGATGAGGAGTGGGCGCGGTTGCAGCGCTGTCCGCTCGGTCCGGCCCAGGGGTTGACCCTGGTGTTCTCTGCCAAGGAGAGCCTGTTCAAGGCGCTCTACCCCAGGGTGGGGCGCTATTTTGACTTTCTCGATGCTCGCTGGCTGGCCATGACGGAGCAGACCCTCACCCTCGAACTAAAAAGCGAGCTGACCCCGGATCTGTCTGTCGGCTGGCACTGTACCCTGCACTGGCAACGCTTGCCGGGGGGCGTGCTGACCACGCTGCTGCTCTGAGCAGGCCGCTGCCGCGCCACCTGCTGACCAGCATCACGGGATCAAAAAAACCGTCATCAGACGGTTTTTTTGATCCTGAGTTCAGGCCTGCTGCTTCATGGCAAAGGCCTGCGGGCGACGGCGCGGCACTATGATGGGAGCGCCATCGCCGGGGGCGTGCAGTATGTCCACGTCGGTCTGGTAGAGGCGGTCGATGAGGGGCTTGGTCACCACCTCGCGAGCCGGGCCCATGGCCTGGATCTTGCCCTCGCCAATGGCGATCAGCTCGTCGCAGTAGCGGGCGGCGGTGGCGAGATCGTGGATGACGATGAGCACTGTCTTGCCCTCGGCGGTGATCTGGTGGATGGCCTCCATCACCTCGGTCTGGTGGCCGATATCCAGCGCGCTGGTGGGTTCATCCAGCAAGATGATGTCCGCATCCTGTGCCAGCACCATGGCCAGCCACACTCGCTGGGCCTGGCCGCCGGAGAGGGAGCTGGCGCTCTGTTGCAAGATGTCGCCAAGCTGCATCCGCTCGCAGGCCCAGCGCACCATGCGGGCATCCTCTTCACTCCACTGATTGAACCAGCCCTGATGGGGATGGCGGCCGTACTGCACCAGCTGCTCGACCTGAATGCCGGAGGGCACCAGAGGGCGCTGGGGCAGGTAGGCCAGCTCCCGGGCCAGCGCCTTCATGCCGTAACTTTCCAGCGGTTTGCCCTTGAGCAGTATCTCACCGGATTGGGGCTGCTCCTGGCCGGCCAACAGCTTGAGCAGGGTGGATTTGCCGCCGCCATTGGGGCCGACGATGCCGACCAGCTTGCCCTTGGGAATGGTGAAGGAGATGTCGTTGAAGACGGGCTTTTGCTGATAGCCGAAGTGGAGGCGATTTAGGGTGAGGGTCATCAGTCGGTTCTCTGTCTGTCTTTGATCAGAATAAACAGCAGCAGTATGCCGCCAAGAATACGGGTCATGATGCCGGTGGCGACCTCATGGGGGCTGGCCAGTACCCGTACCAGGGTGTCACTTGCCAGCAGCAGCAGGGCGCCACACAGGGCGGCAATCCACAGCGGCACTATGCGATCCCGGCTCATCCAGGAGGCGAGTATGGGGGCTGCCATGGCGATGAACACCACAGGACCGCCGATGGCGGTGCCAAGGGCTGCCACGACGATGGCCTGGGCCAGCACGCCGAGCTGCACCCGGTTGACGTTCACCCCCAGACTCTGTGCGGTGACAGGGCCCAGACGCAGCACGCCCAGGGCGCGGGAGAGATAAATGATCCAGGGGCAGACCAGCAGGATCAGGATCCCCACAGGCACCACTGTGCCGTAGCCCTGGCCGACGAAGTTGCCCATGTTCCACAGGTAGAGGCTGGTGAGGTGCACCAGCGACTGGGTGGACATGACGAACTGGCCGATGGCGTTCATCAGCTCGGAGACGCCGATACCGATCACCACGAACAGATAGCCTTGTTCCCCCGGCTTGTTGCACAGGGCGTAGAGCACTACGGCGGCAAACAGGGCGCCGAGTGGCGCGGCCCACCAGGGCCAGCTGCCCAGAGTGAGGTAGAGGGAGAAGGCGATGATGGCCAGCGACGCCCCCTCGTTGACCCCTATCATGTCCGGGGTGGCGAGGCGGTTGCGAATGAGGGTCTGCACCAGGCAGCCGGAGAGGCCCATGGCGGCGCCTGCCACCAAGACGGCGACGATACGCGGCAGCCTGATCTTGAAGACAGTCACCTCATCGAGCCGGCTCCCCTCGCCAAGCAGGGTTTGCATGACCCCCAGCATGGTGAGTTTGCTTGAGCCCAGGGTCAGCGCCAGCAGGGAGACCAACGCCAGTGTGAGCACCAAGCCCAGCGTGATAAGCCAGGCGCGGCGGTGCAGCAGCAGGGTGCGGTCACCCAGTCGCAGGCAGAGGGTGCCGGAGGGGAGTGAAGCATTCAGCGATGTGTTCATTGGATTGTTCATGAGGCAGGGTGACCTTATTTGACGGCCAGCAGGGAGCGGAAGCCACCGCTGCGCACCACCATGATGAGCACGGGGGCGCCGATCAGCGCCAGGATCACGCCGTTGGGCAGCTCGAACGGCTGGATCAGCCAGCGGGCCAGTATGTCGGCCCCCAGCAGGAACAGCACACCAAACAGGGCGGAGAAACGCACCTGGATGGCGAGGCGCACCGGCTCCACCAGACGGGCGCAGTAGGCGGCCAGAAAGCCGACGAAGCCGATGGGGCCGGCGATGGCGATGGCGCAGGCGGTGAACAGGGTGGCGGCCAGCAGCACGCCGATCCGCACCCGGGTCGGCCGTATGCCGAGGGCCTGGGCCTGGTTGTCTCCCATCTGCATCAGGGTGAGCTGGCGGCACAGGGCCAGGGTCAGCAGCAGACCGGCCAGGGCGAAGGGCACCACAGTGAGCACGGCGTCGAGATCCGAGGCCGCCAGAGACCCCAGGTTCCAGAAGCGGAACTGCTCCAGCACCACCTTGTTGGAGAGCAGCAGGAAGTTGGAGAGGCCGCCAAAGGTGGCGGAGAGGGCGACCCCCACCAGGATGAGCTTGAGCGGATTGGAGCGACCCACCATGAGGCCGAGACCCAGTACGATGAGGTTGCCAAGCAGGGCACCCATGCCGGACCAGAGCAGATAACCGTAGGCCGATTCAACGCCAAAGTAGGTCAGCCCTATCACCAGGGCGAAGACGGCGCCGGCGTTGACGCCGAGCAGGCCGGGCTCGGCCAGCGGATTGCGGGTGGCGCTTTGCAGCATGGAAGCCGCCAGCGCGAGACAGACGCCCACCACCAGGGCACACAGGGTGCGGGGCAGACGCAGGGTATGAATGATCATGGCGAGCTTTTCGTCGGCCATGAGGGCGGGATCGCCCAGCAAAAATCCGGCGACCTCGCGGCCACCATAGACACCGGCACCCGTGGCCAGTGACAGACAGATCAGCATGAACAGGAGAACAACTCCCAGCCAGAACAGCTGTGTTTGGTGTCTGAGCACCCGGATACTCCTTATTGTCGAGGCGATAAAAACGGAAAAAGGGAGCCCGCTTGGGCTCCCGAACGGGGGATTACAGCTTGTAATTCACCCCGGCATAGACGGTGCGACCTTCCAGAATGAAGTCGGCGTCGGTGGCGACCTGGTCACGCTGGGTGTTGGTCAGGTTGGTGATGCCGAGTTTGAAGTCGAGCGCCGGCGTGACTTTCCAGTTGGTGTTGAGGTCCAGGGTCTGATAGTGCTTGGACTTGAGCGCCTGGGAGTTGTGCATCGGCACCTTGATGAACTGGCTGCCCACGTATTGCCAGGCCAGGTTGGTACTGACGATCTCGGTGGCTTGCCAATCCAGGCTGAGGTTGCCGGTGTGATCCGGAGTCTTGGCCAGATCCTCGCCCGTGCTCTTGTCTTGGGAATCCAGCAGGCTCCAGTTACCGGTCAGCTTGACGTTGTCCAGTACATCGACCCAGCCGGTCAGCTCCAGCCCTTTCACCCGTGCCTTCTTGACGTTGAGGTAGGTCATGACGGTCGGACGGTAGCCCGGACCCCACTGATCGCTCTGGATCAGATCTTCGATGTCGTTGTGGAAGCCGGTCACACCTGCGCCGAAACGCTCACTCTCGTAGGCGGTGCCCAGCTCATAGCTGACGGCGGTTTCCGGTTTCAGGTTCGGGTTGCCGACTACCTTGCAGGCACCACGGCAGGCGGTGGTGGCGAAGCCTTCGCTGGACTGGGCCAGGGTCGGTGCCTTGAACGCCTTGCCGGCGCCACCCTTGATCACCCACTCGTCGCTCAGCTTGTAGAGCGCATAGGCGCGCGGGCTGAACTCGTTGCCATAGGTTTCGTGGTGGTCGAGGCGGCCGGAGAGGGTCAGCGCCAGATCCCCCAGGCTGAATTCGTCCTGCAGATAGAGGGCGCTCTGGCTGGCATCCACGCTGCCGTTGGTGATGCTGCGGCTGTGCTCCAGCTCGGTCTTGCGCATCTCGGCACCCGAGGTCAGCAGGTGATCCCCCAGATAGCCGCTCAGCTGGCCATCGACCGTGTGGTTGGTCTGGGTGACATCGGCGGCGCCGCCGTTGAGCTGGGAGTCATCCATCAGATCCGTCTGCTCGAAGTAGTAGCGGGCGCGGCTGTCGAAGTGTTCCCAACGTCCGTTGTGGGTCAGCCCCAGGCTCAGGCGATCGAGTTTTTGCACGTTGTGCGGGGTGGCCGGTGCGGTCGGGGCACGGGGCACGTTGTTGAAGTAGCTGTCCATGTCGTTCTGGTTGTAGCCCAGATCGAAATCGATATCCTGGTTGTCACTGACCAGCCACTTCAGGCTGGAGAGCACATTGACCACTTCCCGTTTTTCCAGCGCATCGGCATCCAGGTTGTTGGACTGATCGCTGTGCCAGCGGTCACGCTGGTAGCCTTCGACCACCACGCTGCCCAGCAGCTTGTTGTCGATGAGGGCACCGGAGACGAAGGCGCTGCCCTGGTTGGCATCGCCACCGTCACCCTTGGTGGGCATGGAGTGGGTGTAGCCGAAGGCCGCTTCGGTCTTCTCCTTGGCCTGGCGCAGGATCACGTTGACCACACCCCCTAAGGCATCGGCACCGTACAGGGAGGAGACGGGGCCACGGATCACTTCGATGCGCTCTATGGCCGCCATGGGGATGGAGCTCAAGTCGAAGTCATTGCCAAAGGAGCTGCCCAGGGTCTCGCGGGCGTTGACCCGTTTGCCATTGATCAGCAGCAGTGTGTAGTCGCCACCCATGCCGCGGATCTTGATCTCGCTGCGACCCGTGGGGTTGGTGCCTATGATGTTGACACCCGGCACATGCTTGAGGGCATCGCCTATGTTGTTGGCGTTCATCTTGTCCAGATCGGCGCGGGTCACCACAGAGACGCTGGCCGGGGCGGACAGTTCCGTGTGCTTGGTCTGGGTGGCGGTGACCACCATGGTCTCGTTGGCTTTGGGTAACTCGGCCTGGGCCAGGCCCGGCAGGGCAAACAGACCGAGGGAGAGCAAAATCGGGTTCAAGCGAAATACGCCAGGCTGCAACTGCATAGTCAAAACTCCATGAATAAAACAGAGGTTATGGGGTCCGGCTCTGGGGCCGGTGGCTTACTGACTTCCCTGTCTGGCCGTACCAGACGCGGGGTTATTGTTATTCCTTGTCTGCGCCAGTCCCTTGAGCAGGAGCCAGACGCCACCACAGGCCAGCAGGCTGCAGGCAATATTGATCCAGGCAAGCCCTGCAAAGCCGTGCAGGGCACCAGTGCTGTCCGAGAAGAGATACTTGGCCGAGATCAGGCTGCCGAGACCCGCCGCCACATTGGTCACTGTGCCCTGAAAAGACATGAAGGCGGCGCGCTGATGGGGGGCCGGAATGGCTGCCGTGATGGCGAGTGTGGTGCTGGATCGTGCCGAGCTCAGTGCCATGAAGAGGGTAAACAGCAGGTAGACGGGCACGCCAACGGGGGCGGCGAAGCCGAGCAGGGTGATCAGGGCCAGCAACAGGCTGGTGATCAGAATGGCGGCCAGCGCCCGGCCCTGATCGATCCAGCCACCGCACAGCCGCATGGTCGCCATGCTGGCAAGGCCGCCACACAGGTAGAGTGCGGCGATCTGCTCGCGGGGGAAGGCGAGGTTGAACTGGAAGTAGTTGGCAAAATGCGGGATCAGCAGGAAATGACCGAACATCTGCAAAGAGAGAATGAGCAGGGCGCCCTGGCAGAGCGGCGATCCCAGCAGCTGGCGCAGCCCGCTACCCTGGGGAGAACGGGTGACCGGCAGGGAGGGCAGCAGCAGGGCGCACAGCAGCGCCAGCAGCAGGCCGCCAGCACCGAACAGCAGGAAGGGGCTCTGCCAGCCGAGCCACTGGGCCAGGATGAGGGCAATAGGTACTATCAGGATGGCGGCCAGCGAGAACGCCATCCCCACATAGGCGAGGCGGCGGCCCCGCTCGGCCGGAGGAACCAGGTCCAGCACGGCGGCCATCAGGATGGCGGAAAGGGGCCCGGCCACGCAGCCGGACAGTATGAACAGCATCAGCAGCTGCTGGCTGTTCTGGACCAGGGCGCAAGCCATCAGCAGCAAGAAGCGCAGGGTCAGCAGTACCAGCAGGGCGGGTTTGCGGTTGACGCGATCGAGCCAGGGGGCGGCGATGAGGCCCATCAGGGCAGCGCCCAGGGTAGCGCCGCCGCTGAAATAACCAGTCTGTTCCGGTTGCATGCCGAGACTGATGACCAGATCCGGCCCAAGGGGCATCACCATCATCATGCTGCCCATGGAGAGCATGTTGATCAGCATCGCCAGATGGATGGCAGCAGGGGTAGTGGTGACGGCGTTTGCTGGCTTCATCAGAAGTGGGCTCGAAAAAATGAGTCCGAATTGTATCCGAGCGATTTTTACGTGACAACAAATGGTAATCATTTTTATTTGTGTTATTTGATCTATCTCCGTCCTTTCCGCTCGCAGGCTGCCAAGGGGGGCGCTCCGGCCCATGCCGCCATTGCCCCTGGGGTGCAAAGTCATTGAAAAGCAAGGCAGATGGATCATGATGGTGATAGCCAGACTGGCAGAAGCGGTGAGCCGGGCTTCCGGACAGGAGAGAGAGATGACAAGGTGGCGTTGGAGCGGGATCTTGTTGCTGTGGGGGTTTTGGTGCCTGCCGCTGCGGGCCGAGGTCAAGGTGATCCCGGTATTCGAGGCCGAGGCCATGGTGCAGACCCTCAAGGAGATCTACCCGGACCTCGGGGTGAGTGCCATGGGCAATCAGCTGGTGCTGAGCGGCAGTGCGGCCCAGTTGCAGGAGGCCGAAGCGACCCTGGCCAAACTCAACCAGCCGCCCCAGAGCCTGCTTGTCGAATGGCGGGTGGATGGCGCCGCCAGCGGTCAGCAACTGGGGGGCTCAATCAGTCGTGACGAGGCCAAACGGCAATGGCTGCTGGAGGGCAATGCCCGGCAATACCAGCGCAGCCAGAACGACAGCTGGCAGGTGCGCGGCCTGTCGGGGCGGCCCGTGTTGCTGCAGATGGGCTCCTACCAGCCGGTCACCTTCTATCAGTGGCGCGGTGGTCAGGTGGTGGGCTTGATGCCGCTCATCAACGGTCTCTACGCCACCGCCACCCTGATAGGGGACAGGGTGCAGATAGCGCTCAGCAGCGAGCAGGCCAGGCTGGAGCAGGGCACCGTCACCACGGGGCAGAATGCCACCGAGGTGAGCGGCGCCCCGGGTCAGTGGCTGACGGTAGGGGAGTTATCCACCAATTCGGCCGGGCAAGGGAGCAGCCTGGGTACCCAGTTGCAGGGAGGCCGCAGTTCTCAGAGCGATCGCCAGACCCTGCAGATCCGGGTCACTCGTCAATGAGTGACCCCTGCATGCTCAGTGAGGTTGATCGGCCGCGTATTCGCGGATCTGGCGGCTGCGCAGCAGATACCAGAGTGCCCAGAGGCTGCCGATCAGCACCAGAGCGGTGGGCCAGCTGAACGACCATTTCTGCAGGTTGAGGCTGTGCAGCTGCATCACCAGGCCGCTGATGGTGGAGCAGAGCAAGAGGCCGCGGCTGCGGCGTCTGAGCCAGGCGCGCACGCTGTCAGTCTGCTGATAGGTGCCGCCAAAGGCGAGCAGTGCCAGCATGGCGGGCACGTCGGTCAGCAGGCTGATGTAGAGGCTGATCTTGTCCGGATAGAAGAGGGTCAGGATCTCGCTGCCGCTCTCGCGGGTGACCCCGGCCATCAGAAACAGCCAGACCGAGCGGGTCAGCAAGAGGGCGATGGGCCAAAACCAGAGGGGAGGGCGCAACTGGCCGTGATCGTCATATCTGTGTTCGGGGTAGAGGGTCATGGTCGCCCGTTATCGCCTGGGTTGTGCAAATGATGAAGAGGATATGGGGCAGAGTGGCGCCCTTTGCAAGGCGTGCCGGGTGACACGAATTAATCGGGGGGCCAGTGCCCCCCAATCCATCGTCTCTTTTTATCGCACTTTCTGGCGGCGTTACAGCCAGCCCTTGCGCTTGAAGAAGAGGCCTGTGCCGAGGGATGACATCACCATCAGCACCAGCGACATGGGATAGCCATACTCCCAGGCCAGCTCCGGCATGCGACCAAAGTTCATGCCGTAGATGCTGGCGATCAGGGTGGGCGGCAGGAAAATTACGGCGGCCACCGAGAAGATCTTGATCACCTTGTTCTGCTCCAGATTGGTGACCCCCATGGAGGCCTCCAGCTGGAAGTTGATCTTGTCGAACAGGAACTGGGTGTGGGGCAAGAGGGACTCTACGTCGTGCAGCATCTCGTCGATCCACTTGTTCTGCTCGCCCGTCATGCGCTGGCGCAGGCTGCGTTTGAGAAAGCGCAGGGCGCGGCGGGTATCGTGCAGGGAGAGACGGATCTGGCCGTTGGCCTCTTCCTGCGCCATCAACTCCTTGAGCATGGGATTGATCTGATCCGGCTCGAAGATTTGATCGGCGGTGTTTTCCAGGGTCTTGTAACCGTCTTCGATGAGATCCGAGAGGTACTCCACCTTGAGGTTCTGCACTTCCAGCAGGATGTCGAGGGCATCCTCCACTTCCAGCCTGTCCTGGCGCATGTAGTGGCGCAGCAGGCGCACCAGGCCGATGTCATCCTCGCGGATGCTGATCAGCAGGTTGTTGCGCAGGGTAAAGGAGACGTGGACACCCTTGGTGTCACGACCGATCCGCTGGGGAAACAGGGAGTGAATGTGCAGACCATCGGTATCCCAGTAAAAGCGGGCGGATGCTTCGATGTCGTCCAGCTCTTCCTTGTCGGGGACCTCTTCCAGAAACAGGCCCGTCAACCATTCTCGCTCCGCCGTGTCCGGCTTGTAGGCATCCAGCCAGACGGTGTTGTCAGGCAGTATGTCGTCAGGCCCGAGCGTGACTATGTCCAGTACCTTGTTATTGAGAATGTAGGCGGTGATCATCTGTCCCCCCTTAAAAAGTCGTGGGTCATCAGGGATGGTTGCACAGGTCATGCGGCCTTAGATCGCGTAGAAAGCGATCCCGTGGATAAGCGAAACGGGCCGATGGAAAACCTGAATGCGGCGAACTATACAGGGGCGGGGAGCGCTTGTCAGGGCCTATTCATCCTAGGTTCAGCCTGTTCGCTCAAAAAAACAGCGAGGTCGGATCAGCGGATCCGGCCGTAAAAGTGACTGCCTGTTCACTGCCCATTGTGCCAGGTGCCCACCCGGGGGGACAGGCATCACCTATTGGGATAGTGGGGTCCTGACCCTCCCTGTGGTGGCGTCCAGACGATGTTCTGGGGCTGAGCATCTTTGATGTCACCTCTTGGTATCGCTGCACTTCATCACATATTGGGATAGTTGGGCCCGGACCCTCCCTGCGGTGGTGTCCAGATGATGTTCTGGCTCGGATCCTTGATGTCGCAGGTCTTGCAGTGAATGCAGTTGGCCGCGTTGATCTGCAAATAAGGCTGGTTCTCGCTCTCCACTATTTCGAACACCCCGGCCGGGCAGTAGCGCTGGGCGGGCTCGGCCCAGGTGGGCAGGTTGACCGCCACCGGGATACTCGAGTCCTGCAACTTGAGGTGGCAGGGCTGATCCTCATCGTGACTGGTGTTGGCCAGATAGACGGAGGAGAGCTTGTCAAAGCTGAGTTTGCCGTCCGGTTTGGGATAGCTGATGGGCTGACAACGGCTGGCCATGCGCAGCTGACGGTAGTCAGGCTCCTTGTCCAACAGGGTGATAGAGCCCAGCAGAGGGAAGGAGGCACCCCGCTGCTCCAACCAGTTGAAGGCGCCGCCGAGCCAGGGGCCCCAACGATGCAGGGCCGCCCCAAAGTTGCGGGCGGTTTTGAGCTCCTGCCCCAGCCAGCTCTGTTGCAGCGCATCCTGATACTCGGCCAGATCCCGGCCCCCCTCATCACCGCCGCGCAGCGTCATGGCGACGGTTTTCGCCGCCAGCATCCCCGACTTCATGGCGGTGTGGATGCCCTTGATGCGGGAAAAATCCAGGGTACCGGCGTCGCAGCCGATCAAGAGACCACCGGGGAAGTGCATGCGGGGCAGGGAGTGCCAGCCGCCCTTGGTGATGGCGCGGGCGCCGTAGCTGATGCGCTCGCCCCCCAGTAGAGTCTGTGCGATGAGGGGATGGTGCTTGAGGCGCTGGAACTCGTCGAACGGGCTAAGCCAGGGGTTGCTGTAGTTGAGATCGACAATCAGCCCGACTGCTACCTGATTGCCATCCATATGATAGAGGTAGAAGCCGCCCTGGCTCTTGCCGGTGCGCAGCCCGGCCAGTGGCCAGCCGCTGCCATGGAGCACCTGGCCCGGTTTGGCCTGGCCAGGGGGGACCTGCCACAGCTCCTTGAAACCGATGGCGTAATGCTGCGGCTGGGCGCTGTTTTCCAGATTGAACTCGGCGATCAACTGCTTGCCCAGATGGCCGCGGGCACCTTCGGCAAACAGGGTGTAGCGACCATGGAGCGCCATGCCGGGCACGTGATCCGATTTGGGATTGCCCGCTCTGTCCAGCCCGAGATCGCCGGTGATCACACCCCGCACCCGTCCCGCTTCCATGATGAGCTCGCTTGCGGTAAAACCCGGGTATATTTCGACTCCCAGCTGCTCGGCCTGTTGACCGAGCCAGCGGCAGAGGTTGCCCAAGCTGAGGATATGGCTGCCATCATTGTGCATGCGCGGCGGCACGGCCCAGTGGGGCAGTTGCAGGGCGCGACGCGCATTTTGCAACAGATGAACCTGATCATCGTTGACGGGGATGCCAAGGGGCGCCTGCTGCCAGCTGTCCGGCAACAGCTCCTTGAGGGCGACGGGATCGAACAGGGCGCCAGAGAGCAGATGGGCGCCGATTTCCGCTCCTTTTTCCAGCACGCAGACCGAGAGATCGGCATTGTGCTGCTTCAGGGCGATGGCTGCACTGAGTCCTGCGGGGCCGCCACCGACGATGACGACATCAAATTCCATTGCTTCGCGTTCCATCTTGCCTCTGCGCTCGACTTGGCCTAGGGTAGTGCTGGTAGTTTACGTAAACGTAAAGCAATTGTAAGCAAAAAAATGCGAGGGTTCGTCAATGGATTCACTCAAGAAAAGCGAGGGATGCGCGTCATGAAGCTGCTGGTCGCGATCAAACGGGTAGTCGACTACAACGTCAAGATCCGGGTGAAGGGAGACGGCTCCGACGTGGAGCTTGCCAATGTGAAGATGGGTATCAACCCGTTCTGTGAAATCGCGGTGGAGGAGGGTGTTCGGCTGCGGGAAGCCGGTGTCGCAAACGAGCTGGTGGTGGTGACCTTCGGACCTGAGGCGGCCGCCGAGCAGCTGCGCCATGCCCTGGCGCTGGGGGCGGATCGGGCCCTTCACTATGTAACCGATGAGACGCTCACTCCGCTGACGGTTGCTCGCGCCCTGCAAAAGGTGTGTGAGCAAGAGGAGCCATCACTGGTGCTGCTCGGCAAGCAGTCCATTGATTCTGACAACAACCAGGTGGGCCAGATGCTCTCGGCCCTCACCGACTGGCCGCTGGCCACCTTCGCCTCCGCCATCAAGCTGATGGAGGAGGAGTTGCAGGTGACCCGCGAAATCGACGGGGGCCTGGAGACCCTCGGCATGCCCTTGCCTGCCGTGGTGACGGTGGATCTGCGCCTGAACGAGCCCCGCTTTGCATCGCTTCCCAACATCATGAAAGCCAAGCGCAAGCCACTCGAGAGTGCCCCCTTCGCGACCCTTGGCGTCGAACCTGCCGGCCACACCCGGCTGCTCGGTGTGATGGCGCCAGCCGTGCGCAGTGCAGGCATCAAGGTCGGCTCTGTGGACGAGTTGCTGGATAAACTCAGGAACGAAGCCAAGGTGCTGCCATGAGCATCCTGGTCATGATGGAACATATTGGGTGTCGCCCCCTGGCTGGGATAAGGGCTGGCGCGGCGGAAAGAGTCGCTAACGATAAGGTGCAGCCATGAGCGTACTGGTTATTGCTGAACATCATCAGGGCAAGCTTGCCGACAATGTGGCCCAATTGGTCACGGCAGCGGGCCAGCTCGGCGGCGAGGTGCATCTGTTGCTGCTGGGCCAGGGACTGACCGAGGCGGGCGAGCAGGGTGCCAGCCTGCAAGGAGTGGACAGGGTGCTGCTGGCCGAGCATCCCATGTTGGCGGAAGGGTTGAACGACGGCGTTGATCCCCTGCTGTCTGATATTGCACGGGACTATCAGCACTGCCTGATGGCGGCGAGCACCCAGGGCAAGGATATGTTGCCCCGGGTAGCGGCACGGCTCGGGATGGAGATGCTCTCCGAGGTGATCGGCATAGAGAGTGGCGATACCTTCCTGCGCCCCATCTATGCGGGCAACGCCATTGCCAGGGTGGCGAGCTCGGCCCCCATCAAGGTGCTGACCATCAGGCCGACCGCCTTTGCCAAAGCCGAGTTCGGGACTGGGCAGGCTGCGGTTGAGCGGCTGCCGGTGGCCGATGTGGCATGTCGTATCCGTCTGGTCGAGCGCCGCGCCGTGTTGTCCGTCAGGCCGGAACTCGCGGCTGCGCGGGTCGTGGTCTCCGGCGGAAGGGCCCTTGGCTCCAAGGCGCAGTTTGCCCTGATCGAGGCACTGGCCGACAAGCTGGGCGGGGCGGTGGGGGCCTCGCGCGCCGCCGTTGACGCCGGTTTTGTGGCCAACGATCTGCAGGTGGGTCAGACCGGCAAGGTGGTCGCTCCCGAGCTCTATATCGCGGTCGGCATCTCGGGGGCCATCCAGCATCTGGCGGGCATGAAGGAGTCGAAGGTGATAGTGGCCATCAACAAGGACAGCGAGGCCCCCATTTTCCAGGTGGCTGACTACGGTCTGGTGGGGGATCTGTTCACCCTGCTGCCCGAGCTCACCGCCAAACTCTGATCTTGTCTACAATGGGGGCTTGCTGCTTTGGATGCGTGCAAAGCCCCATTTCCATGCACATTCCCCGCAAGCCCTGACCCGTTCAGGGCTTTTTTGATGGCAGCCCGACTTGACCCGGGTGACAAAAGCTTGAGCCAGCTCCCAAAAAGCCTTTGATCCTGGGGCGGCTCTTGTGTAAAACCAGACAAGTCATCGATTACTCTCATCCACTCACGGAAAGCGTCATGAGCAAACAGATTTACAACTTCTGCGCCGGCCCAGCCATGTTGCCGGTTGAAGTCATGGAGCGCGCCCAGCGCGAATTTTGTAATTTTCAGGGGCTGGGAGCCTCGGTCATGGAGCTGTCCCATCGCGGCAAGCCTTATATGGCGGTCGCCGAGAAGGCCGAAGCCGATCTGCGCGACTTGCTGGCGGTGCCGGACAACTACAAGGTGCTCTTCATGCACGGTGGTGGTCGCGGCCAGTTCTCCGCCGTACCCATGAATCTACTGGGAGGCGCGAACAAGAAGGCTGACTTCCTGTTGACCGGTGTCTGGTCCCAGAGTGCCGTGGATGAAGCCCGCAAGTATGGTGATATCCAGACGGTGCAAGGGGTTGCCAAGAACGAGCAGGGGATCTCCCATTTGCTGCAGAGCCCGGCGTTTCGCGCCGATGCAGCCTATGTGCACTACTGCCCGAACGAAACCATTGATGGCATAGAGATGTTCGACATCCCGGCCACCGGCGATGTGCCCCTGGTCGCCGATCTCTCCTCCACCATCCTCTCCCGTCCCATGGATGTGAGCCGTTTTGGGGTCATCTACGCCGGAGCCCAGAAGAACATAGGCCCGTCAGGGCTGGCCATCGCCATCGTACGTGACGATCTGCTGAACCAGGCGAGAGCCGACGTGCCCTCGATTTTTGACTACCAGCTCACTGCCAAGAACGACTCCATGTTCAACACCCCGCCCACCTACGCCTGGTATCTGGCCGGTCTGGTGTTCGAGTGGCTCAAAGAACAGGGCGGGCTCGAGGCGATGGCCGCGCGCAACAAGGCGAAGGCCGATTTCCTCTACGGCTACCTCGACGATTCCAGCTTCTACGGCAACAAGGTGGATGTCAGCTGCCGTTCCCGCATGAACATACCTTTCCAGCTGAAAAATGACGCCCTGGACAAGCAGTTCCTGGCCGAGTCCGAAGCCGCCGGTCTGTTGGCCCTGAAAGGGCACCGCATCGTCGGTGGCATGCGCGCCAGCCTCTATAACGCCATGCCGCTGGAAGGGGTCAAGGCCCTGGTGAGCTTTATGGATGGCTTTGCCAAGCGCCACGGCTGAGGCGTTTTTCCCCAATTGCAGGCGCTGGGGACTCCCCGGCGTCTGTTTTTTCAGTGGATCCTGATCGGCCGCGAGTCTGGCCCGCTTTTGTGCCACGCGCGGTCTTGCCGAGCAAGGCGCGGGCTGCTAACGTCCGGTCAGGTGATTTAATTGAGATAGTACAGGAAGTCTATGAATTCGTTGCGTTTGGAACCCATTTCTCGTGTGGCCGGTGAGGTCAATCTGCCCGGCTCCAAGAGCGTATCCAATCGGGCTTTGTTGCTGGCGGCCCTTGCCCGTGGCACCACCCGGCTGACCAATCTGCTCGACAGCGATGATATTCGTCATATGCTGGCGGCGCTGACCCAGCTCGGGGTCAAGTACAAGCTTTCCGCCGACAAGACAGAGTGCACAGTGCACGGTCTGGGTCGCAGCTTTGCGGTATCGGCACCGGTCAATCTGTTCCTCGGCAATGCCGGTACTGCCATGCGTCCCCTCTGTGCGGCCCTGTGTCTGGGATCCGGTGAATACATGCTGGGTGGTGAACCCAGGATGGAGGAGCGTCCCATCGGCCATCTGGTGGATGCCTTGCGTGAAGCAGGTGCCCATATCCAGTACCTGAAAAAAGATGGTTATCCGCCGCTGGTGGTGGATGCCAAGGGTCTCTGGGGCGGTGACGTACACGTCGATGGGTCCGTCTCCAGCCAGTTCCTGACGGCGTTTTTGATGGCGGCGCCCATGGCGGCCGGTGATACCCGTATCCACATCAAGGGGGAGCTGGTCTCCAAGCCCTACATCGACATCACGTTGCACATCATGAAACAGTTCGGTGTGGTCATCGAGCACGACAACTACAAGCTGTTCTACATCAAGGGCAACCAGAGTTATGTCAGTCCGGGTGACTTCCTGGTGGAAGGGGACGCCTCCAGCGCCTCTTACTTCCTCGCGGCAGGTGCCATCAAGGGCAAGGTGCGTGTGACCGGCATCGGCAAGCACAGCATTCAGGGCGATATCCACTTCGCCGACGTGCTGGAGAAGATGGGCGCCCGCATCACCTGGGGTGACGACTTCATCGAGGCAGAGCAAGGCCCGCTGCACGGCGTCGACATGGACATGAACCATATTCCGGATGCGGCCATGACCATCGCTGTCGCGGCACTGTTTGCCGAGGGGCCCACCTCCATTCGCAACATCTACAACTGGCGGGTGAAGGAGACGGATCGTCTGCATGCCATGGCCACCGAGCTGCGCAAGCTGGGTGTGGAGGTGGAGGAGGGACATGACTTCATCACCGTGACCCCACCGACCCAGCTCAAGCACGCCGAGATCGACACCTACAACGATCACCGCATCGCCATGTGCTTCTCCCTGGTGGCGCTGTCCGATACCGCCGTCACCATCAATGATCCGGGTTGTACTTCCAAAACCTTCCCGGATTACTTCGACAAGCTTGCCGACATCAGTCAGGCTGTTTGATCCCTTGAGGCCCGCCTTTGCGCGGGCTTTTTTTCAGGCCTGTTTTCAGGGATCTCTTCACACAAGGCATTTGGCCTTTTCGTCCGGCTTTGAGACAGTGCACTAGCAGCATTATCCAAACTTGCAAGACACATTCAGAAAATTCCTTGATGGATGATGTAATTTTCTATTTACACCGTCTCTGCTGCGGGCTAGATTGAAGTTTCTTTATCGCAGTCATCTAGCAGGAAGCCTTGTCATGCAGCATCAAACCGACGACGTTCGTATCAGTGAAATCAAAGAGTTATTACCCCCGGTTGCGGTGCTCGAGAAGTTTCCGGCCACCGAGACAGCTTCATCTACCGTGTTTGAATCCCGTCAGGCCATTCACCGGATCCTGACCGGCGAAGATCCGCGTCTGCTGGTGGTGATAGGTCCCTGCTCCATCCACGATCCGGTTGCGGCACTAGAATATGGCAAGCGTCTCAAGACCTTGCGTGACGAGCTCAAGGGCCAGCTGGAAATCGTGATGCGAGTCTACTTCGAGAAGCCCCGCACCACAGTGGGCTGGAAGGGGCTGATCAACGACCCTTACCTCGACAACACCTGCAAGATCAACGACGGCCTGCGCATCGGTCGCAAGCTGCTGCTGGATCTCAATGACATGGGGCTGCCGACCGCCTCCGAATTCCTCGACATGATCACCCCGCAATACGTGGCAGATCTGATGAGCTGGGGTGCCATCGGTGCCCGTACTACCGAATCCCAGGTGCACCGTGAGCTGGCCTCCGGTCTCTCCTGCCCGGTGGGTTTCAAGAATGGCACCGACGGCACCATCAAGGTGGCCATCGATGCCATCGGTGCCGCCAGCGCGCCGCACCACTTCCTGTCGGTCACCAAGTATGGCCACTCCGCCATCGTCGCCACCCGGGGCAACCCGGATTGCCACATCATTCTGCGCGGTGGCCGCGAGCCAAACTACAGCGCCGCCCATGTTGACGAGGTAGTGAAGGGGCTGGACAAGGCCGGTCTGCCGCAAAAGGTGATGATCGACTTCAGCCACGCCAACAGCAGCAAGCAGTTCAAGAACCAGATGCTGGTGGCCGAAGATGTGGCCGGTCAGCTGCGTGCCGGCAGCAAGGCTGTGTTTGGCGTCATGGTGGAGAGCCATCTGGTGGAAGGCCGCCAGGATCTGGTGGAAGGGCGCGAGCTCACCGTCGGTCAGAGCATCACGGATGCCTGCATCGGCTGGGCCGATACCGAAGTGCTGCTGCGCAATCTGGCTGATGCGGTGGCCACCCGCAACGCTGGCTGATCGGTGCCCGCCCGCGGCTGGCCCCGCAGGCAAACAGCAAGAAACTAAAAAGCGCGACCTCATGGTCGCGCTTTTGCTGAGTACAGCTGTGTCTTACCAGCGGTACGTCTTGAGCAACTGATCCAGCTTCTTGCACTGTTCTACCAGCTGGATACTGGCGAGATTGGCGGCGTGGGCCTGACCCAGGGTGTCGTTGGAGGTGTTGCGAATGTCGCTCACCGAGCTGTCCACTTCGCTGCAAACCCTGTCCTGCTCCTCGGCAGATTGCGCCATCTGGGCATTGAGGTCGTTGATGCTGGCGATGCGGCCAATGATGTTCTGCATGGCGGCCAGGGTGGCTTCCGTCTTGTGAATGCTTTCATCTGCCTTGGATTTTGCATCCCCGATCACCTCAACGGCGCTCTGTGCCTCTTTTTGCAGCGCGGCAATCATCTGGGAGATCTCTTCGCTGGCGGCGCGACTGCGGTTGGACAGGGCCCGCACTTCGTCGGCGACCACCGCAAAACCGCGTCCCTGTTCACCAGCGCGAGCAGCCTCAATGGCGGCATTCAGCGCCAGCAAGTTGGTCTGATCCGCTATGCCCTTGATCACTTCCAGCACACCGTCGACGGCCAGGCAGCGGCTGTCGAGCTGCTGGATCACCCGGTCGACCCGCTCAATTTCGGCCGACATCTCTCCCATGTCGGTGATGGAGTGCTGGGCGAGGCGGCTGGTGTTGGCGGCATCCTGGTTGGTGAGGGCGGAGAGTTCGGCACTGTGGCGGGCATGCTCGCGTACCTCGTGGGAGCTGGCGGCCAATTCGCTGACGGCGGCGGCGACCTGGGTCGTCATGCCCTCCTGCTGGCGGGCCGATCCTTCGGTCTGGGTGGCGACCTGGCGGATCTGGTTTGACTCCTGATAGAGCTGCTGAGTCGCGTGCTCCACCTCCTGCAGGCTGTGGCGAAAACCTTGCACCATGTCACTGACGGCGCGGGTCATCTGGCCCAGCTCATCCTGGCTCGGATTGAGCAGGGGGAGGGAGAGATCCCGCTCCTTGGCCATGCGGGTCATGGTCAGTTGCAGGTGGCGCACAGGTCGCTTGATGTAGTGTTGCAGCACCCAGGCCAGCAGCCCGAAACCGAGCCCGAACACCACCACCAGGCTGCCGCTCAGGATCAGGTTGTTATGGCGGATCTCGCCAAAGGTGTGGCTGAGATCGTAACTGATCCGCACGGCCCCCATGACGGTGCCTTCCGGTACCTGATGGCAGGTGGTGCATTGGGTGCCGCGATACTCTTTGAAAGCCTTGAAGGGTTTGATCAGGGTGAGCTGGTTGCCCTGCTGCTCAAGGATGGTCTCTCCCTGAACTATGGCTCTTTCATCCAGGTTGTCCTGCACCTTCTGATCCGGGTGGCCGGGTCCGAACAGATCGCTCACGGCGGGGGCGCGGATCAGACGGGCCTCGACTATCCCGGCCTCGCTCTTGAGCTTGGTCTGCACGATTTGTCGATTGGCCATGCCGCCAGTCATCATGAGAACGTTGAGTTGATCCATGTAGGTGTTGGCAGCACTGTCGACTTTTTCACCGGCCAGCCTGATGGCAAGATCTCGCTGCAACCAGGCTGAGAGTTCGAAACTGAGGGCGAAGGTACAGCCGATGACCAGGGTGAGAGGGAGAAAAATTTTCCAGTTCAGTGACAGGTTTTGCATAGTTAGTTGGTCCATGCGCAGGTGGGCGATCGTCAATGGTGGGCGACTCTCCCCACGCTCGCTCGTCAGGGAGGGGGAGATGGTTCTCTATCGGCACACCCTACCTCATCTTGAGTAAATTATCTGTTAACTGGATCCATGATAGAGGTTAATAGTGAGTAGCAAAGGTGAGTTGGATGAGATTGGTTTGATCCAGCACAAACTTGGCATTAATTGATAGTGGTTATCATTTGCATTATTTCCATGCGGTAACCAGCCAGCGATGACATTACACCTGACCCCGACCATGACCGGACTCTCTACACCGGATCCTCTCAAGTTTGCCTTCAGCGCCAAAACCTCTGCCCACGCCAGCCGGGGTGGCATTCGCCCCTTTTCTCTCGACGATGCAGGCTGGCAAGCCTGGTGGCAGCAAGGGAGCCAGGCCGATGAGCGTGCGCTTTACATCCATGTTCCGTTTTGCCGAAAGCGCTGCAGCTTCTGCAATTTCTTCGAAAATGGCGCCAATCCGGCGCGCATGAGCCGCTATATGGCCGCCTTGTGCGACAGCCTGAACCGGGCAGCGGATACTCCCTTGGCCCAAAGCAGACCCTTTTCGGCTGTCTATGTAGGAGGCGGCACGCCGACTGACATGGCACTCGAGGATCTGGCGAGGCTGGCCAGGGCGATTCAACGCTTTCCACTGACCCTGGATGCCGAGGTGACCCTGGAAGGGCGCCTCAACGGTTTTGATGATGCCAAGTGGCAGACAGCGCTGGCGGGGGGCTTCAACCGCTTCTCGTTCGGGGTACAGAGTTTTGACACCCGGGTGCGCCAGCAGGCGGCCCGCTTCGATGACAGGCAGACCCTGCTGGCCCGTCTCGGCGAGCTGACCCAAGATGATGCGGCCGTGATAGTGGCGGATCTCATCTTCGGTCTGCCGGGTCAGGATGATGCCGTGTGGCGCCAGGATATTGCGGATGTGATGGCAAGCGGGGTACAGGGCGTGGATCTCTATCAGCTCATCCCCATGGCGGGTACCAACCTCGAGCGGGCCGAGGCGAGCGGCAAACTGGGCTGGGCGGCCGATGGTCAGCAACGGGCCGCCATGTATGCCTACGGCGCCCAGACGCTGGAGCAGGGCGGCTGGCAGCGGCTCTCCTGCAGTCACTGGCGGCGCGGCGATGCCGAGCAGAGCCGCTACAACCAGATGGCCAAGCGCGGTGCCGCGATCCTTCCCTTCGGGGCGGGGGCCGGAGGCAACGTGCATGGCCATGGCCTCATGTATGGCCGGGATCTGGCCCTCTGGCACGAGGCGCTGGCTGGCGGTGTGCGAGCGCCTGGCATGGTGATGGGGCAGAACCCCAATGCTCCTATGGACGGCCTGCTGCGCGGTGCCCTCGACAGCGGCAGGTTGACGCTGGATCGCCTGCCCGCGCCGCTGAGGGCCCATCTGCTGCCGCTCTTTCAGGCTTGGCAGTTGCACGGGCTGGTAGCGCTGACGGAGGACAAGCTTGTGTTGACCCTGGCGGGGCGTTTCTGGAACGTCAATCTGCAGGCGGGCTTGTTCGAGTACTTGCAACTCAATCCGCTGGCGGGATCTGATGCGGTGCCGGCTCCGGCCGACATGGTGCGCCACTCACTGGTGTGACGGACAGGCGTCAACGAAAGGGAAGGGGATGAAACGGGGGCGCTGCAAAGCGCCCTCGTGTTCAGTTATCGGTTGTGCACTTCTTCTACCCGTACCTGCAAGTGCCCTTCCGCCAGCGTGGTGACCAGAGTTTGCCCGGCGTTCACCTGAGCCGCGCGGTTGATCACGTCGCCGCTCTGGGTGCGGGTGATGGAGTAACCGCGCCCCAGGGTGGCGAGCGGGCTTACGCCGTCGAGGCGGGCAGTCAGCATGGCGAGGCGATGGCTGGCCTGATCCTGGCGCTTGGCGATAAGTGCATGCAGCCGCTCCTCGGCCAGTTGGTGGCGACGACGACCGATTGCCAGCAGCCGCTCCGGGCTTTTGGCCTGCAGGCGAAGTTCGAGGTTGGCGAGGCGCCGCTCCCCCTGATGCAGCCGCTGGTTCAGCAGTTGCTGCAAGCGGGCGGAGAGCTCGTCGAGACGTTGGGATTGCTGCTCCAGTCGACGTTTGGGATCCTGATGGTCGAGCCGCTTTTGCAGCAGCACAAAGCCGTGGCGGGCGGCGGTTTGGTAGCGATTCATCGCCTGCACCAGTCGCTGCCACAGATGCGCGAGGCGCTGGGCGCGAGCGCTTTGATCCGGTGCCACCAGTTCGGCGGCAGCCGATGGTGTGGGGGCGCGAAGATCAGCGGCAAAGTCGCTGATGGTGACATCCACCTCATGGCCCACAGCGCTGATCACCGGAATGGCAGAGTTGGCGATGGCGCGCGCTACCCCCTCTTCGTTGAAGCACCAGAGATCTTCAAGAGAGCCGCCGCCGCGACCGACGATCAGCACATCCACCTCGGCGCGGTGGTTGGCCAGGGCAATGGCGGCGACTATCTGGCTGATGGCGGCGCTGCCCTGCACCTGTGTCGGGTAGATAAAGATGGGCAGATCCGGCGCGCGGCGTTTGAGCACTGTCAGCATGTCGTGGAGGGCGGCGCCGGTGGCGGAGGTGACCAGCCCCACGGCGCGCGGTTCGCGAGGTAGCGGCCGTTTGCGGCCCTCGTCAAACAATCCTTCTGCCCCTAGCCGGCGCTTGAGCTCTTCAAAGCGCAGGGCCAGCACGCCATCGCCGGCGGGCTGCATCGATTCGATGATGAGCTGATAGTCGCCGCGGGGCTCATAGAGGGAGACTCTGGCCTGCACCAGCACCTGCATGCCATCCTGCGGGCGAAATGCCACCCGGCGGTTGTTGCCCTTGAACATGGCACAGCGCACCTGGGCGCCCAGATCTTTTAGCGAGAAGTACCAGTGGCCCGAGCTTGGCATCGCCAGATTGGAGAGCTCCCCCGTCAGCCACACCAGCCCCAGATCCTGCTCCAGGATCATGCGCACGGCGCTGTTGAGGCGGGTGACGGTAAAGACCTGCTGCTCGCGGCCGTTCGCCGCACTGGATGGGGTATATCGGTTCAATGGCGCACCTCTGGTCTGCTCCGGCTGCGCCGGGATAAAACGATGGCCGCTATCTTAACCCGAAACGGGGGGCGGGAGCGAAGGATGGCAATGGTGACATGCCTTTGCAAAGAGAGGGGTCATCTGCCAGGAGCAAGCGGCAGAAGAGCAAGATTGGAAACGCGCTTGGCCATGGGGGCGAGTAACATGTTTTCCGGCAAGATTGCCAGCGACCGCAGCAGCTGTACATCTTGCGGTATCGTCTCGATGCCACTGATATCTGCGACACCACCGGCTGTGGCCGCGTTGTGATCAACAACCCTGTTTGGAGTAGCTCATGAATTCCTCGATCTCGTTAAGCTCGATCCCGTTAAGTTTGACGACCCGCTTGCTGCACTGGTCGGTTGCCTTGCTGATGATTGACTTGACCCTGCTGGGTTATCTGATGGTGAAATTTGAAATATGGGATCTCTACGCCCTGCATAAATCTCTGGGGGTCATTGCACTGGTATTGATCCTGCCACGCGCCATTATCCGTCTTGGCAAAGGGTGGCCGACGCCAGTTCGCCAATATCCCGCTTACGAGGCATTGGCTGCCAAGGCGATCCATTGGGGATTGCTTGTTTCAACCCTGCTTATTCCGGTTTCAGGTCTCTGCTATTCCGGCGCGGCCGGGCGTGGCGTTGCCCTGTTTGGTGGGTTTATTATCCCGATGAATCCAGATATCAATGATCCTGCCAATGTCATTCCATACAGTGAATCCATTCGGGATATTGCCCATGCCGTCCATGTTTATTTGCCCTATATCATGCTGGCCCTGTTGCTGGTTCATATTGTCGGGGCGTTAAAACATCACCTGTTGGATAAAGACCTTACCTTGCTGCGAATGCTTGGCCGGAAATAACCGGTTCTATGGGGGTTGGGTCGCGGGAAATATCAGGTGGTCGGGTGTGCAGCGGCAAAGAGGAGGGCAAGGGTTGTTGTTACTGGCTTGGTGTTGTTGAGATGGGGGGATGGTAAAAACCCGCGACTCACGGCCTGTCGCCGTACTGGATGGGGTATATAGGTTCAATGGAATACCTGTTGTCTGTCCTGGCTGCGCCGGGATAAGACGATGGCCGCTGTCTTAATCCGGTGCGCGGCAGGAGCAGCTATCTGGCTCCTGCTTCTGACATGACCCTCCTCTGTCCCATTACTTGCCGTCAGGCTGACTGACAAAGGCAATCTTGTGCAATCCATGCTGGGACGCCTGCGCCATCACTTTTGCGATGATGCCGTACTCGACCCGCTTGTCGATGCGCAGCTGGATCTCGGGCAGCTCCCCCTCGGCCTTGCCGGCAGTCTCCATCTGGGCGAGCAGGGCGGCCTCATCGACCTCCTTGTCGTTCCAGTAGATCTTGCCGGTGCCATCGATGGCGAGGGTGATGTCCTCCTTCTCCGGCTGATTGAGCTGGCTGCTGGCCTCCGGCAGCTCGAGCTTGACCGCATTGGTGAGCAAGGGGGCCGTGATCATGAAGACGATGAGCAGCACCAGCATGACGTCGATCATGGGGATCATGTTGATCTCGGAGAGGGGCTGATCGTCCCCGTCGTCCGACAATTTGCCAAATGCCATTATCTGCGCCCCTTGCCGGTTTCCCGCTCGGCCAGCTGGGTCACGTTGGAGGCGCTCTGTTCAAATCCCGTCACCAGCAGGGCAAACAGGTCGTAGGCAAAGGCCTCAAGCGCTGCCAATTTCAGGCGATTGCGCCGTACAAAGAAGTTGTAGACAAGCACAGCCGGCAGGGCGACGGCGAGGCCAAAGCCGGTCATGATCAGCGCCTCACCCACGGGGCCTGCCACCTTGTCCAGGCTGCTCTGGCCTGCCGCACCTATGGCCAGCAGTGCATGATAGATACCCCAGACGGTACCGAACAGCCCGATAAAGGGGGCTGCCGAACCTACCGAGGCGAGGAAGGCAAGGCCCCGTTCCAGCCGTACCCGCTCATGGGTAATGGCCTGGCGCAGTGCCCGCAACAGATACTCGTCCGGTGAACCCAGCTTGAGCGACACTGTCCGCTCCCCGGCCCGGTTCAGTTGCGCCACCGTAGCCAGCGCCGTGCTGGTCACACGCCCATAGGCCTCCTGCGGCGGGAGATGGGCCAGCTGGCGCTCCATATCCTGCACGCTTTCGTGCTGCCAGAAGCGGGTCACGAATTGTGCGTTGAGGCGGCGCTCGCGCTGACCCAGCACTATTTTCAGCAGGGTGTAATAGCAGGTGCCGAGGGACATCAACACCAGCAAAATAAAGGGAAGCAGTCCCACACCGGTATTTTGACTGAGTAGATGGTAAACCCCCATACCGTTACTTGTTATTTCCGGATCCATAGTTAAGCCCTTAATTGAAAGAGAATGGTGACCTTTGTCCAGGCCTCGACGGCCGCATTGTTCTGTTTGGCGGGAATAAAGCGCCAGCGACTGACCGTCTTGCGTGCCGTCATATCCAGCCGCCGATAACCGCTGCTTTTATCTACTTCTACCGAGGAGGCGGTGCCATCGGCTGCCACCCGCACCTTCAGGATGACGCGTCCTTCCTCACCTCTTCTTCTGGATTCATAGGGATAAGGTGGCTCAGGGTTGTTCAACCGCGGATCACGAGCGATGGGTGCGCTGCTGCCAGCCCCGCTGCCGCTCTGCTGAGACTTGACCGGCGCACTGCCACTGTCGCCTTGTGGGGCATTGGCAGCCACCGGCGTGGCGGAGGCCGGGGGCGCCGCGACCGGTTCTGCCCTGGCCACCTGAGTGGCCTTGGGGGTTGGTGGTCTGGGTACCGGTTTGGGAATGGGCTTGCTGGCCGGTTTTTGAACTGCCTGCTTTTGGGCGGGTACCGGTTTTTTAACGACAGCTTGAGTTGGGATTGCCGCCGCTGCCGCTTTGGCCGGTGAGTCATTGACGCTGGCATCGCCGACCCAGCGGGCAGACAGGGTCAGCGGCAGGGGGGGCGTGATGGCTGCGGGGCGGTTTTCATATATCAGCCACAAAACAGCCAGGTGCAAGACGACAGTGATGGCAAGGCAACACAGGCGGACCGAACCAGGGTTGTCAGCGGTCAGCGCTGGCCTCGGATTACAAGCCTCCATCACTTCTCTATCCTCCGGATATTGATACTCAAAAGTGTGCGTTAAGCCCTGAAAGCAGGCCCCAATGGCGGCAGCATGCCCCATATTCAGCACCTCAAACAATAACTATTATCAATCGCGTTTTAATCATGTGGTGCAAGTTTCAGCGTCGATCAGGGGGCCTGTTCAGAGCGAATGCTGGAATGAAAAGACGCGAGAGGGGTCAGGTGAAATTATAAAATTAATTAAACCTCTCTATTTTTAGTTCGATTTTTCATGAGCAAGTCAAGGCGCTTAAATATTCTGGTGAGGATTTTTATATTTGTTTGTTTGATGGCTTTTTGAACATCAAAAATAGCGTTTGTTTTGTTGTCTATCTTGTCAGAGATAATCAATGAGGATCTGGTGATAGATAGTGACAGCTGATGGTCATTATTTTAAATGGATATTGATTAATATATTCACAATCGTATTCAGGTATGGGAGATGAGGATCTTGTGTTGTCGGCTCATGCTCCGGTTTGCGAGGAGAGGGATGCCGTTGAGGGACGGGAGTGGGGAAGGGGGCGCAGCCGTTGGCAAGAAAAAGTCGTCGGGCACTTTTTGCATAAAACAGCAGTCTGGCAACTTTTCTGCCCCCAAAGTGCCCTTTTAGGACTGATAATCTTGGTTTTTTGGCCCCTTGGCACGTCAAACACGGGCTACGCCATAAAAAATTCAAAAAACTTCTTTACCAGTGACCAATCGGTGAGTAAACTTCGTCGGCAATATTTTACACCCCCACTTCCTCAACGGTGAGATATTGCCATGCTCAGGATTGCCAAAGAAGCGTTAACCTTCGACGATGTACTGTTGGTTCCCGCCCACTCCGATGTTCTTCCCAATACTGCCGATCTGCGTACCCAGCTGACATCCTCTATCAGCTTGAATATCCCCATGATTTCCGCTGCCATGGACACAGTGACCGAAGCCCGTCTGGCTATCGCACTGGCCCAGGAAGGGGGCATTGGCTTTATCCACAAGAACATGTCCATCGAGCAGCAGGCTGCAGAAGTGCGCAAGGTCAAGAAGTACGAGAGCGGCGTGGTCACTGACCCCGTCACAGTACGCCCTGACATGACCATTGCCCAGGTCAAGGAGCTGAGCCACAAGAACGGCTTCGCCGGCTACCCGGTCGTGACCGAGGGCAACCTGCTGGTCGGTATCATCACCGGCCGCGACGTGCGCTTCGTGATCGATCTCTCCCAGACAGTCGAACAGATCATGACCCAGAAAGATCGTCTGGTGACAGTGCGTGAAGGGGCTCCTCGTGAAGAGGTGGTTGCCCTGATGCAAAAGCACCGTATCGAGAAAGTGCTGGTGGTCAACGCCGATTTCAAACTCAAGGGCATGATCACCGTCAAAGACTTCCAGAAAGCCGAACGCAAGCCGAACGCCTGTAAAGACGAGCGCGGTCGCCTGCGGGTCGGTGCTGCCGTCGGTGCCGGTGCCGGCAACGAAGAGCGTGTCGCCGCCCTGGTGGAAGCCGGTGTGGACGTGCTGCTGATTGACTCCTCCCATGGCCACTCCCAGGGTGTGCTGGATCGCATCAAGGCGACCCGCGATGCCTATCCTGAGCTGCAAATCATCGGTGGCAACGTGGCAACCGCCGCTGGCGCCCTGGCGCTGGTCGCCGCTGGCGTCAATGCGGTCAAGGTGGGTATCGGCCCGGGCTCCATCTGTACTACCCGCATCGTGACTGGTGTCGGTGTGCCCCAAATTACCGCCATCTCCGACGCCGTTGACGCGCTGGAAGGCACTGGCGTGCCCGTGATTGCCGATGGCGGCATCCGCTTCTCCGGCGACGTGGCCAAGGCTATCGCCGCTGGCGCCAGCTGCGTCATGGTGGGCTCCATGTTCGCCGGTACCGAAGAGGCGCCGGGCGAAATTGAGCTCTATCAGGGCCGCTCCTTCAAGTCCTACCGTGGCATGGGGTCTCTGGGCGCCATGTCCAAGGGCTCCAGCGACCGTTACTTCCAGACCGACAACGCCGCTGACAAGCTGGTGCCGGAAGGGATCGAAGGGCGCGTACCCTACAAGGGCCGCCTCAAAGAGATCATTCACCAGCAGATGGGCGGCCTGCGCTCCTCCATGGGCTTGACCGGCTGCGCCACCATCGACGACATGCGCACCAAGGCCGAGTTCGTGCGCATCTCCGGCGCCGGGATGAAAGAGTCCCACGTCCACGATGTGACCATTACCAAAGAAGCCCCCAACTATCGGATGGGCTGATAAAACGGGGCTGCGGCCCCGTTTCTCCACCAGTTTTTATCCCCGAGCCTTTTGTTACAACATCAGCCTGATGCAGGAATAAAATGACTAAAGACATTCACCAGCACCGTATCCTGATCCTGGATTTCGGTTCCCAGTACACCCAGCTTATCGCCCGCCGTGTCCGTGAAATCGGCGTCTACTGCGAACTGTGGGCCTGGGACGTGACCGAAGAGCAGATCCGCGAATTCAATCCGAGCGGCATCATCCTCTCTGGCGGCCCCGAGTCCGTGACCGAGGCTGGCAGCCCCCGTGCCCCCGAGTATGTGTTCAACGCCGGTGTGCCTGTGTTCGGTATCTGCTACGGCATGCAGACCATGGCCGAACAGCTGGGTGGCAAGGTGCAATCCTCCACCGAACGTGAATTCGGTTATGCCCAGGTTGAAGTGCTGGGCCAGACCAATGCCCTGCTGCGCAGCATCGAAGATGCCATCGCCCCCAACGGCAATGCGCTGCTGGACGTCTGGATGAGCCACGGCGACAAGGTCACCGCCATCCCGGCCGACTTCACCACCATAGCCCAGACTGCCACCTGCCCCCATGCCGCCATGGCCTGTGAGTCCAAGCACTTCTACGGCGTGCAGTTCCACCCGGAAGTGACCCACACCCGTCAGGGGGCCCGCATGCTGGAGCACTTCGTCAAGGACATCTGCGGCTGCGAATGCCTGTGGACCCCGGCCACCATCATCGACGACGCCGTTGCCCGCATCCGCGAGCAGGTGGGTGACGATGAAGTGATCCTGGGCCTCTCCGGCGGTGTCGACTCCTCCGTGGTTGCCATGCTGGTACACCGTGCCATCGGTGATCGCCTGACCTGTGTGTTCGTCGACAACGGTCTGCTGCGCCTGAACGAGGGTGAGCAGGTGATGGAGATGTTTGGTGATCATTTTGGTCTGAACATCATCAAGGTCGAAGCCGAAGAGCGCTTCCTCTCCGCCCTGGCAGGTGAAGCTGAGCCGGAAGCCAAGCGCAAAATCATCGGCCGCGTCTTCGTCGAAGTGTTCGACGACGAAGCCAAGAAGCTGAAAAATGCCCGCTGGCTGGCACAAGGCACCATCTATCCGGATGTGATCGAATCGGCCGCCAGCAAGACTGGCAAGGCCCACGTCATCAAGTCCCACCACAACGTCGGCGGCCTGCCGGCCGAGATGAAGATGGGTCTGGTCGAGCCGCTGCGCGAGCTGTTCAAGGACGAAGTGCGCCGCGTCGGTCTGGAGCTGGGTCTGCCCTACGACATGCTCTACCGTCACCCCTTCCCGGGCCCGGGTCTGGGCGTGCGCGTCCTTGGCGAAGTGAAGAAAGAGTACTGCGATATCTTGCGCCGCGCCGACGCCGTCTTTATCGAAGAGCTGCGCAAGGCCGACCTCTACAACCAGGTCAGCCAGGCGTTCGCCGTCTTCCTGCCGGTGCGCTCCGTTGGCGTCATGGGCGATGGCCGCAAGTACGACTGGGTGATTGCCCTGCGCGCCGTCGAAACCATCGACTTCATGACTGCCCACTGGGCCCATTTGCCCTACGACTTCCTGGGTCATGTGTCGAACCGCATCATCAACGAGATCAATGGCATCTCCCGCGTGGTGTACGACGTCTCTGGCAAGCCGCCTGCAACAATCGAATGGGAATAAGCGGCTCGCGCCCTTCTGCCCTTCGAGCATAAAAATGCAAAAAAGACGCCCTTGCGGCGTCTTTTCTTTTTCCAATCGTTTGCGCCTCAATTTTCTGCTCATTAGCCGCTTTTGGACCTCTTCGCCCCTGTCAGATATGACAGAGGCGCTTTGCGGATCCGGTACTAGGCTCTGCCATGCCAATTGAGACCGGTGCTGTGAGGCGGCGATCGTGGCAAAGGGGAGGGCCAACAGGCGCGTTAACCAGCGCAAGATGGCCCATCGTCATACCATTGAACTTTCTTGGTATGTCACCCCAGTGGAGACCAGCAACCACTTGAATCAACGGGGCGGAACCCGAACAGCCATACGAGTAGGGACAAGAGATCACGGAGGGTTTGTTATGTCAGAACAAGCAGTGTTGGTGGGGGGATGGACCGCATATCACAAGCTGACCGCCGAGGATCAGGCGGTATTTGACCAGGCGCTGAAAGGATTTGTCGGGGTGCAGTACGTACCCTTTGAAGTCTGCACCCAGGTGGTGGCCGGCACCAACTATCGCTTCAAGTGCAAGAGCACAGTGCCGCTTGCCAAACCGATCCATGGCGAAGCCGTGGTGCAGATCTTCAAATCACTGGACGGTGATGCCCATATCACCTCCATTACCCCGATCTGAGTGGGTTGCGGGGCATAGCCTCCAACCGGTTTGCCTCAACACCCAGCAATAAGAAAGACGCCTTAGGGCGTCTTTCTTATTTAATCATTAGAGTAAGTTTGAATTGTACATATGACATATATTATTACAGGTACTTGTAACATTTAATCCTAGTAAGTTTATACGGATTCATATAGCATCGAACTGTCTCAGTTTAAAGGGTGAGAGAAAATGGTAGATGCGCTCAAATTAGAAAAACTTCGAGAAGTAATTTCTGAAAATCTACGTGTTCAGCGAGATAGTGATCCTGTTGAATACATCAGTGTTGGCACCGCCTTGCAGGATGCAAAAGCAAAACAAAATCATGCAATCTTCGCTCGTCGTGGATGTGGCAAGACATTGCTTCTCCACCATTCTTCTCGTAACCTAAGACCAGAGCTTAAAAGCATTTATTTAAATTGTGAAGATTTTAAAAGACATTCATTTCCTAACGTTTTAGTAGAGATTTTATCATCTATTTTTCGTGAGCTTGACAAAAATATATCAGGATGGTTTGGAAAGAAAAGAAAACTGAAAGCAATAATTAAAGATATCTTGGAAAAACTAGAAGCACTTCATGTCGAAGCAGATCTTCGTGATGAGGATGTAAAAAGCAAAAAAACAGTGGAAAAACTCACTGGGTATGATGCAGGTTTAAAAATAGATCAAATCAATCTTGCACATAAATCATCAGGGAAAGATAACGAAGAAGTCGAGCGTTCTTTTAAAGTTCATCGAGAGAAGTTACAGGAGCTAGATCTGTGGCTTCCAAGGCTTAAAGAAAACCTCCGTGATCTGTTTGAAATATCTAGTTCCGTGAAAGGTATTATTTTACAAATTGATGATTTATATCATTTAAAAAGAACTGATCAAGCCTTTGTTGTCGATTATGTACATAGACTTTGTAAAGATATTCCAATCTATTTCAAAATAGCAACTCTTCGGCATTCATCAACACTTTATGTTGATAGAGATGGTCAGCCAATAGGTGCACAGGAACGCCATGATTATCAACCAATAGATATAGATTATACATTCAGTAATTTTCAGAAAACCCTTCAGCAAAACAGGGCTATTTTAGTTCAATTCGGAAAGCAAGCTTGCATGAACGAAAGTGATGTGATGAGCCTTTTCAAAGGGGAGGGATTCGAAAGATTAGTCATGGCTGGTGGTGGTGTTCCACGTGATGTATTATCGCTTTTTTTGCATCTTCTTAATGAAAGTGTACAGGATTCTGGTGGTAAAATAGGTAAGGATGAAGTTCGGCTTCTTTCAAGGAATAACTTTGAACGTAAGATCGAGGAACTAAAACAAGATTCAAAAGATGATGAGCAAGGAGATTTAATTAAGGGCATTTATATAATAAAGCGTTTTTGTTTAGACAAAAAGGTGAACATTTTTGTTATTGAAGAAAAGCTTCTTCAACAAAATGATGCATTACGCGCTCTTATATACAGGTTGCTTGATTATCGTATTATTCACAGCTGTGCATCTGCGCTTACGCACAAATCAGTAGAAGGTACATTTCAAGCTTTTGCTGTGGATATAGGATGCTACGCACACTTTAGAAAGCTAGAGGGGCGTTTTAATGAAATTGATGTTGCTGACGCCACTTCCAAAGAAAAAATGAGATCATCACCGATCTTGGATCAAGCTAAATTAGATAGTATTTTGGCAGCCTTACCAATGAATGCCGAAGTTGAACTTCTGACAGAAGAGATGGAGGCTTAGTGCCGTAGGGTGCAATGAAATTGCACCGCTAATTTGGTTTCTGCTTTCTTGAACAAAAGCCGCTCAGCAAACGGTGCAATGAACAACGTGAATTGCACCGCTTTCGGTGCTAAATATCTTGTGCAAATACCACTCTGTAATTTTGGTGCAATGCGCTGCGCTTATTGCACCCTACGTGTTTCGTCAATCTGCTGGGGTGGTGTGGCTAAGCGCCATGTCTTGCCAAAGCAATAAAAGGGGCGATCTGTGCCCCAATTCTGCTCATGCCCCCGTTTTATATCGCCGCCCGCTGTCTGGTGTTGCCTGATGGTCTGCTGACTCACTACCAAGATTCCTGTTTTCCTCATCAGGCCGGACAGAAAAAGCCCACGTTCACTCATACCTCGCCGCTTCCCAGGCGTGTATCGCTTGTTTGCGGGTCTCGCCCCAGTGATAGCCGCCGAGTTTGCCGTTTTGCTGGATGACCCTGTGGCAGGGGATCATCAAGGCGACGGGGTTGGCGCCTACCGCCAGCCCCACGGCGCGGGCGGCCTTGGGGTTGCCGATGGCGCTCGCCACTTGGGCGTAGCTCACCACCTTGGCTGGCGGGATCTGCAGCAGCGCCCGCCAGACGCTGATCTGAAAGTTGGTGCCGCTCACGTGCAAGGAGATGGGGCGATCCAGCGTCTTGTTGGTATCGAACATGGTGTTGATGACCCCCTGGGTGCGTGACGGCGATTCTCGCAGCTCTGCCGCAGGCCAGCTCTGGGCGAGGGCGGTCAGCGGCGCCTCTGGAGCCTGGTCATCGAGAAACGAGAAGTTGCACACCCCCCGCGGGGTCAGGGCGACGAACGCCTGGCCGAAGGGGGTGTCGTGCACCCCGTGATCGATGACCAGCCCGGCCCCGCGCTGTTTGTACTCCCCCGGCGTCACCGCTTCGAGCTGCACGAAGTGATCGTAGAGCCGCGAGCCGCTGCTAAGGCCCAGGGTATCGGCCACTTCCAGCAGCGGGCGCGACTCCTGCAGCAGCGCCTTGGCCCGATCCAGGGTCAGCACCTGCAAGTAGCGCTTCGGGGTAACCCCGGCCCAGCGGCTGAACAGCCGCTGGAAGTGAAAGGGACTTAAGTGCACGTGCGCCGCTATCTCGTCCAGGGTGGGCTGGCGCTCCACCTGACTTGCGATAAAACGGATGGCATCGGCGATGCGGGCATAATCAGACATAAGGCGCTCTCACGATAAGTTTGCAGCCGCAGGATCTTGGGTGCGACAAGGTCATGTGCGACAAATAGATACCCCACCATCGGCCAGCAGGGCAATGCCGGTGGTAAAGCTCGATGCATCGGACGCCAGATAAAGGGCCGAGCGAGCGATCTCCTCCGGTTGGGCCAGCCGTTTGAGGGCATGCATATTCTGCACAAAGGCGAGACTCTCCGGGGTATTGGTAAAGGCCTGCCCCATGGGGGTATCGGTGCCCCCCGGCAGCAGGGCGTTGACCCGCACCCCTTGTACCCCATACTCGGCAGCCAGCACCTGGGTCAGGCCGATGAGACCCGCCTTGCTCGCGGCATAGGCCGCCATGCCGGGCAGCCCCAGGGTATGGCCTACGAAGGTGGAGGTAAAGATAAGGGAGCCGCCGCCACGCGCCAACATGGCGGGGATCTGGTACTTGGCCCCCACAAAGGCGCTGGTGAGGTTGGTATCCAGGGTCTCCTGCCACTGCGCCAATTCAAGCTCCTGTACGCTGCCCGGTGTCCCCGTGCTACCGGCATTGTTGAAGGCGATATCGAGCCCGTCGAAACGGGTCAGCGCGAGATCCACCAGGGCGCGGGCGTAAGTCTCGCTTCTGACGTCCCCCGCCAGGCTCACCGCCTGGCCCCCCTCGTGGCGGATCTCCTCCACCAGCAGGTCCAGCTCCGGCTGGCGGCGGGCGCCGAGGACGACGCTGGCCCCTTCCCGGGCAAACAGGATGGCGCTGGCGCGGCCGATGCCGGAGCTGGCGCCGGTGATGATGGCAACCTTGTTGGACAGTAATGACATGGCAGTTCCCTCGCTGAGTGTGTTGTGCGGGCGCACAGGGTTGGTAATGGATTGGAACCTCAAGGGGTCGGCCCCACTCGGGTTTGACCCCCACTATGGCAACCAGCCCTCGCTGACACGACCCGGATCTTGCTCTCTTTGTTTCCATGTCGCTTTGCTACGCGTCGATACAGGCCTTCGTGGCAACAAAAGGGGCGATCTGCGCCCAGAATTCTTTATAATGCTCCCCTTTAAAACCGCCGGATGCAGGTCCGGCGCGCTCTGATGGCTGGCGACGCCATCAGGCAGATCATCATGATTGAGAAACGGTTATGCATACTCTGGAACAGCTGCGCGCAGGTGAACTGTACGGCGCCCGCCATCTGAAGCTTTGTGAAAATCTGACAGAGTTCCCACCCGAGATCCTGAGCCTTAAAGAGACGCTGGAGGTGCTGGATCTGACCGGCAACCAGTTGAGCGGCCTGCCGGACGAGTTGGCCGGTTTCAGCAAACTGCGCATCATTTTCTGCTCCGAGAATCGCTTTACCGAGGTGCTGGGGCGCTGCCCGGCACTCACCATGGTGGGCTTCAAGGCCAACCAGATTTCCACAGTCCCCGCCGCGTCGCTGCCAGTGGGGTTGCGCTGGCTGATCTTGACTGACAACGCCATCGCACAGTTGCCCGATGAGTTGGGTCAGTGCAGCCGCCTGCAAAAGCTGATGCTGGCGGGCAACCGCTTGACCGCCTTGCCAGAGACACTGGTTAATTGCCATCGGCTTGAACTGCTGCGTATCGCCGCAAACCGGATCGAACGCTTCCCCGGCTGGTTGCTCACGCTGCCGCGCCTTTCCTGGCTCGCCTATTCCGGCAACCCCTTTAGCGAGGGGGAGGAGGCGCGGGCCATCGATGTGGATCATGTGGCTCATATCGCCCCAGTGCCTTGGCGGGCGCTTGAGTTGGGTGAGTTGCTGGGGCAGGGGGCCTCTGGGGTGATCCACAGTGCCACCCGCATCACTTGCGACGGATTGCAGGGTGACGGGCCGCGCTCGGTGGCGGTCAAGCTGTTCAAGGGGGCTGTGACCAGCGATGGCTTGCCCCATTGCGAGATGGCGGCGTCGCTGGCGGCCGGCACTCATCCCAACCTGATCAGGGTGTTGGGGAAGGTGGCAGATCACCCCTCCGGCATGCCGGCGCTGGTGATGGAACTGATAGACCCGACGTTTGCCAATCTGGCGGGGCCGCCGAGCCTGGACTCCTGCACCCGCGACGTCTATCCCGCAGGGTTGTCGTTCCCCCCGGCTGCCCTGCTCGCCATGGCGCAGGGCATAGCGGCTGCCGCGGGGCATCTGCATGAGCGGGGCATCATGCACGGCGATCTCTATGGCCATAACATACTGCACTCCTTACAAGGGAAGGGTCAGGTGCTGCTCGGCGATTTTGGCGCAGCCTCTTGCTACGACCGCACGGAATGCGTGCTGGCCGACGGACTGGAGAGAATAGAGGTGAGGGCCTTTGGTTGCCTGCTGGACGAGCTGTTGGCGCGCTGCCAGCCGCAGAGCGAGTCGCTGCAGGATCTTGCCCTGCTGGCCCGGGCGTGCCTCTGTGATGACGTCTTGCAGCGACCCTCGTTTGCGCAGATTTCGGCCAGGATAGCGGCAGTGGCGGCCATGATGGTCGCCGAGCCCGCCTGTGCCTGAGTCCGCGCGACCAGTTGGCATGTCAGCGCACGTTATTTTGGTGAGGCTGCCGATCACCCATCACATATCCATGACATAAAGATGTCAAAAAAGGGGCCTGGCGGTTCTTTTTGGTTTTGCAATCGTTTTTCTGGCAAAAATCACCCGTCGGCCCGGCGCAAGGCTTGCGTGCGCCGGGTTAAGTTGTGATATTGAGGCATCTTTAGGTAACAGGGGTATTAGGATGGAAGCTGCGTTTTGGCATCAGCGTTGGGAAGAGAACCGGATTGGCTTTCATCAGGCAGACTTCAATCGCTGGCTGCAATCCTGGTGGTCTGCCCAGCAACAGGATGAACCTGTGCTGGTGCCCCTGTGCGGCAAGTCCCGCGACATGCTCTGGCTCAATGGCCTGGGGCACCCCATCGATGGTTTCGAGCTTTCTGCGCTCGCCATCGAACAGTTTTTCAGTGAAAACCAGCTCACCGAGACCCTCAGCGAGCTGGGCCCTTATCAGTGCCATCAGCACGGCTCCTTGCGCATTCATCAGGGGGATTTTTTTGCCGCCCCCGAACTGGGGCGGCGCTACCGGCTGGCCTATGACAGGGCGGCGCTGATCGCCTTGCCGACGGAGATGCGCCGCCAGTATGCGGAGCTGATGAGCCGCCTGATGGAAACCGGTGGCCAGATCCTGCTGGTGACTCTGGAGTATCAGCCGGAGCAGCAGAAACAGCCGCCCTTCTCGGTGGGGGAGATGGAAGTGCGCACCCTGTTTGAGCGCGATTTTCGGGTGGAAGTGCTGGGCCGTGCCGCAGAGGTGGATCACCCCAGGGTACTCTCCGGTCAGCTCTCCTATTTTGATGAAGTGGCCTATCGCCTGATCCGCCGGGGCTGAAAAGCGAAAGCGTGATCCAGGCCGACAAACCGGCAGGTCACCGACTCTTTGCTACCTCCTTTGACATAGATCAACGTGACAAGGGAGGGGAGTGCCTAAGATGAGCCTGTTTCTCAATCACTGTTGATATTGGCAGGTGCGCTCTGGTTTGAACCATCCGGCCGACCATCAACGCAGTGTCTGATTTTCACGCTCATGTTCACTTTTGGCGGCTTTGGTCGCAATTGTTATGGTTTTTCCAGCCGACCCCAAGGGGTCGGCTTTTTATTGGGCGGGATTGGCTGATGGGCGGGAATGCCTGCTTCAGGCCTCGAAGGTGTTGGCGGCGAGCCTGAACGCCTTGGGGTCGTCGATAAACTGGCCCGTGATGCGCTCGTCATGTTCGTGACCCTGGCCATAGCTGCAGAGGATCAGCCTGTCCGAGGTGCGTGAGCGCAGCTGTATGATGAAGCGCACCAGATCGGCACGGCTCAGTTTGCCCACCTCTTCGCACACCCTTTCCCGCTGATCAAACCCCAGATCCTTGTTGCCTATGCTGACCCAGAGCCGCTGGCCGCGACTGCGCAGGTTGGCGTCCCGTTCGCTCAGCTGGGCTTGCAGGCCCATCTTGCTGTCTTGCCACTGTTGCTCGGTCAGCTCCAGCATGGCCAGCGGGAAGAGGTCGATGAACTCTTCCACCGCATCCAGCAGGTGCTGGGGCCCTGCCACTGGCGACTGGATATAGAAGATGAGGCCGGGGTGACGGTTGAGGGGCAGGTTGCCGGCACCTACCACGTACCCCAGCTGCTGGCGCGTGCGCAGCTCGTGGAAGAAGGTGGACGACATTATGTGGTTTGCCAGGGTGAAGCAGGCGAGATCCCGTGCCCGGGTGGTGCGGGACTGGTAGTAGACCAGCAGCGCCGAATCTTCGTGCTCGCAGCCCTGCTCACGAATGAGGGTGCCCCTGTTTTGAATGGAGATGAGCGGGCGGCGGGTCTCGGCACTGGGCTGGCTGTGGGTGCCGAGGTGGCGCTCCAGCAGGGCGGCCAGTTCGAGCGCCTCGGCGGCATTCCAGTCACCGTGAACCAGCGCCTCTACGTGTACCTCCCCGAACAGTTGGGCGACAAACGCCGGCATCTCGCCAAGTTCCACGGTGCGCAGATGGCGCAGCAACTGCTCGAACGGCGGGTTGTTTGGTTGCAGCAAACTGGTGAGCTGGTTGAACAGCTGGGAGATGGGCCGCGCCTTGGACTGGTTGTCCCAGTTGCGGATGAGCTGCTCTTTTATCTCGGCGAAGCGGCCCGGATCCGGATAGCCCAGGGTGCGGTTGCCGAGGATCATGTCGAGCAGCAGGGGTTGCTTGTCGGCAAAGCCGCTCAGGTTGATGGTAAAGCCGCCCTGATGGGCATAGATCTGGTAGCCCAGCCCCGCCAGCTCCGCCGGGTAGGTGAGGGCGTTGAGGTGATCCGTGAGCAGTTCCACCGCGAGCCGTGCCATGGCGATGTGGCGCGGGCTTTTGACCGCGTGCTCGCTGTCGATGGAGATATAGAGGTTGCCCTTGGGCACGCTGAACTGATGCTCGTGCAGATGCCAGAGCCGAAAACCAGGTCTGTCGATGATGCAAGCGGGCATGTCGGCCTGCAGTGCTGGCTGGCGCGGATCGAGCCGGTTGCTGATAAAGGGGTTCGGCAAGGGCAGAGTGAGGGCCGGATCGGGTTCGCTCTGCTGCCAGTGGATCTTTTCCGCCTCCGTGATGATGTCGACGCCATAGGGGGTCTGATACCAGCGGGCCAGGCGATCCGTGGCCAGCTCCGGCGCCGTGATGGTCATGCGCAGGTTGTGTGGCGTGAGCTTGGCGAGCAGGCGGCGGATCAGCGCCTCGTCGTATTCGCGCATCATGTAATCGCCGTAGAGCAGATCCTCGGGCGTGTAGCTGAACAGGTTCAACACCAGGCCGGAAACGGTGTCGAGGGCACGGCCCCGCTCCTGAAAGCGGAACGCCGACTCAAGCACGGTACGCTTCTCTTCGTAGCGCCAGCTTTCTACCCCGCCACGCTCGATGAGTTTCAGATAGCCGAACAGGGCGGCCACTATCTCGTTGACGTGTTCAAGCCCGAGCGGCGTGAGGCCAAAGCTCACCCCAAAATCCTTGAAGTTGGCACCGCTGATGCCGCCTCCGGCGGAGAGCTGGTTGACCCAGCCTTTTGCTTTCAGCAAGGAGAGCAGGCTGCCATCCCCTTCATAGCCGATGAGGTGGCTCAGGAAGGTGAGGGGTTTTTTGTCATAAAACTCATCCACATTGGGCAGCGGAAAGGTCAGTGCCAGCTTGCGGGTCTCCTTGACCGGATTGATGCGGATGCGGATGCCGAGATCGTCGATGCGATAGAGAGGAACCGTCAGGGCCGGTATTCCCAAATTGCGATTCAAAATGGGAGCGAAAAAGCGATCGCACCACGCAATCTGGGTCTCGATGGATTCAGGCGAGATCATCACCAGCGCCATGCGATCCGCGCTGTAGTGAGATTCGTAGAACCGGATGAGATCGGCGCGCAGATCCCGGCCGGGCAGATCCGCCAGGGTATCCAGGTTGCCGACCGAGAACTTGGAGAAAGGGTGGGCCGGGTTGACCGTCTCTTTATGTACCTGGTAGCTGCGGCGCACATCGTCCTGCAGCTTGAGGCGGTACTCGGAGTCGACCGCATTGCGCTCTTTATCCACCCACTCGGGGGTGAAAGTGGGGCAGATGAAGAACTGGGAAAAACGGTCGAGACCGGCCTCGAAGAAGCCGGTGTCTATCTCGAAAAAGAAGTTGGTGAACTCGGTGCCGGTCCAGGCATTGTTGCTGCCGCCATGACGGCTCATAAATTGCTGGTACTCACCAGGCTTGGGATAAGTGCGGGTACCAAGGAACAGCATATGCTCAAGGAAATGAGCCATCCCCTGCCGATCAGCCGGATCGTCGAAATGACCGGTGTTGACGGCCAGAGAGGCGGCAGACTTGTCGGTGTCGGGATCGCAGATCAACAAGACTCTGAGCCGGTTTGCCAGCTCCAGATAGTGGTATTGCCGATGGTCATTAGGGCTGGCATATGGGCTCATTGGCGCGTGACTCGTGTTGGATTTATTTGAATTTAAACATGATTATCGACCCCGCTATCCAGTGAGGCAAACCCTTTTCTGAGAGGTGGCGCAATTGTTTCCCCCGGCATGGCGGGGTAAGATCCCCCCGCTATCAAAACAGGCCCGTTGGGCGAGGTTGTAATGAAAATCTACATCATGCGTCATGGCCAGGCTGGCATGAATGCGAAAACAGATGAACAGCGTCCACTGACCGAGCAGGGAATTGAAGAGTCCATTCACATGGCCAGTTGGCTGGCGCCCCAACTGGACGGGGTACTGGATTTGGTTGTCCACAGCAATTATCTGCGCGCCAGACAAACCTGGCAGAGCATATGCAGTGAATTGCCCAAGGCTACCAGGGTCGAAGAGAGCAAGGAGATCACCCCCTATGGGGATCCTGCTTTTGTCGCAAGCTATCTCACTGCGTTGGCGGCAACACATGACCATATTTTGATGGTCAGCCACCTGCCACTGGTGGGTTATCTGGTGCAGAGCCTCTGCCCGGCGGCAGGTGCCCCCATGTTTGCCACGTCAGGCATGGCCTGTATCGAATGGCAAGATGGCAAGGGGGTATTGCTCTGGCTGGAAGGACCACATACAATACGTTAAAAGTTAATAAAAAGTTATAAATTGGTTTTTTGGGGAAGAGAGTTGCGATTTTTCCGGATTTTTATAAAGAATTTACGGAATTATTTCGCAGAAGCTGCTGTCATACGGATACAACTGCAAGAGGTTGCAAACGATGAGAGTGTTCAAGAAGTACCTGCCACTGATGGTGGCAAAACATGTCAAAACCTTCTTCAAGGGGCGGATTTATATCCACGGCAGGGGGCGTTTTGATTTCCAGTCAGGCTTGCTGATGATGCCAACACCAGCTGACATACCCCACCGCCAGACCGTGGTCGAGGTCAATGAGATGATCTCCAGACTGCACATGGATGCGGCATAAGTTCTGTGCCATCCCATCCAGCCGCTTCATGCCCGCTACTGTGCGGGCATGATTGTTTTCAGCCCTGACATGGCCGAATTGGCTCAGTTCGATCTCGGTTCAACGTCACCCGCATTCGCAAGGCCGGGCTGTGCTTGCGAATCTTGTTTACCCCCTTATACTCCCGCCTGAAATACCGGATCGTTTCTGTGGACAGCGCTATGCCTCTTGCCTTTTTGTTTCCCTTCTCCTGCATGGCCATCTGGTCTGGCAATGCCATTGTCAGCAAGCTGGCGGTTGGATTGCTTTCACCCGCGGCACTGGCCTGGTCGCGCTGGATGGTGGCCGCCATCATCTTGACGCCTTTCCTCGCACACCGCGCCTGGCGGGATCGGGCCAAACTGCGGGCCGGCTTTTATCAACTGGCGGCGTTGGCCCTGCTCGGCATGGTGCTGAACCAGACCCTGGGGTACTACGCGGCGCAAACCCTGGGAGCCACGGAGATAGGTCTGATGATGGGGCTGACACCGCTGATGACGGTACTGCTCAGTATCTGGCTGCTGCGTGAGCGTCCCACCTGGGGGGCTCTGCTCGGTGGGCTTATCTCCATTCTGGGGCTGACCATCTTGCTGGGGCAGGGGGATCCGTCCCGTCTGTTTATCCAGGGCATTCATATCGGCTCTGTCTACATGCTGCTCTCGGCGGGCACCTATGCCCTCTATAGCGTCTTGCTCAAAAAGTGGGATCTGGGGCTCGACAACTGGTCCATGCTCTACGGCCAGGTGCTGTGCAGCCTGCTGTTTCTCACCCCGTTCTACCTGCTGGTGGATGGGCAGTGGCCAGATGGCCGCGCGCTCTGGCTCATCCTGTATGCGGGGATCCCCACTTCGGCGCTGTCGCCTTGGCTCTGGATGCAGGGCATAGCCCTTCTGGGGGCAAGCCGCACCGCCATCTTCATGAATCTGCTGCCAGTGATGACGGCGGCACTGGCCATCAGCTGGCTGGGGGAAACGCTGACCAGCTATCACCTGATCGGTGGTGGCATGACGCTGCTTGGGGTATTGCTGGCGCAACTGCTGGTGCAGCCTGTGGTGCTGCGTCGTCGGGCCATGGTGGCACTGGCGAGCTGTCGGGAAGATTGAAAAAAGACCGCCTTCGAGGCGGTCTTTCTGTTTAGGAGGTCAGGGCGTTACTGCGCGGTGAGATAGAGGTCTTTCGAATAAACCACGTCTTGCGGGTTCTGATAGGGATAGCCCTTGATATTGGGCTTGAGCAGCCGTGACTTGACATAGAAGTAGACGGGGGCGATAGGGGCCTCTTGGTCGATCAGCGCCTCGGCCTCTTGATAGAGCCGGTTGCGCTCGGCCGGATCCTTGGAGTCATGGGCCTTCGCCAGCAGGGCATCATATTGCTTGTTGAACCACTTGCCGCTGTTGGCGCTGCTGCTGGAGGTCATGATGTCGAGGAAGGTCGAGGCATCGTTGTAATCCCCGTTCCACGAGTAGCGACTGACGGTAAAATCCCCCTCATTGAGTGCGGACACCATGGTCTTCCACTCCATGTTGTTGAGCTTGGCGGTAACCCCCAGGTTGTGCTTCCACATGGAGGAGATGGCCAGGGCTATCTTCTTGTGGCTCTCGTTGGTGTTGTAGAGGATGTCCACATCCAGCGGCTTGCCCGGGCCGTATCCGGCCTCGTTCAGCAATGCTTTCGCCTGTTTGATCCTCTCCTCCTTGCTCAGCAACTGGCTGGCAGGGCGCTTGAGCTCGAAGCCGTCCACGCTCGGCGGGGTAAGGCTGAAGGCGGAGAGCTGACCTTGTCCCAGGATCTTCTCGGTGATGGTGTCTCTGTCGATAGCAAGCGAGAGCGCCTTGCGCACCTTGGGGTTGTCGAACGGTTTGCGCTGGGTGTTGAACACATAGTAATAGGTGGCGAGCATGGGGGCGTTGACAAGCTCCTCCGGGCTTTGGGTCTTGAGCTGCTTGTACTGCTCCAGCGGATAGGGCGTGTAGTGCAGTTCCCCTGCGCGATAGCGGTTGTAGGCGGCGGTGTCGGAGACTATCTCCAGATAGAGCACCTTGTTGAGCACTGTGTTCTGGTTATCCCAGTAGAGGGGATTGCGCTCTGCGATGAGGCGCTCGTTGGGGGTCCACTCCTTGAGCATAAAAGCGCCGTTGGAGACTATGTTGCCCGGCTTGACCCACTCATGACCAAACTTCTCTATGGTCGCCTTGGGCGCGGGGAAGGTGGTGTAGTGGGAGAGGGTCTTCAGGAAGAAGGGGACCGGGTTTTTCAAGGTGATCTGCAGGGTATGCTCATCGAGCGCCTTGATGCCCAGCGTATCCGGGCTCTGCTTGCCCTGGATGACCTCGGCGGCATTGGTGACACCGGTCAGCTCGATGAACCAGGCATAGTTGGAGGCGTTTCTGGGATCCGCCGCCCGTTGCCAGCCATAGACATAATCCGCCGCCGTCACCGGCTCGCCGTTGGACCATTTGGCCTCGGGTCTCAGCTTGAAGGTGTAGACGGTGCCCGTGGTGTCGAGTTCATAGCCAAGCGCCCCGGCTGCTTGCAGCTTGCCGTCGCCATCCAGGGTGTAAAGACCCTCGAACAGGTCGTTGACGATGTCGCTGCCAGAGCTCTCTTCCACCATCTGGGGATCGATGGAGGCGGGCTCTGAACCTATGTTGCGCACGAAGATTTGTTGATCGCCGGGTAGCAGCTGGGTGCCAGCAGGTACGTTAGCTGCCAGAGTCGGTAACGCGAACAGGGCGGCAACCGTGCCGGCAATGAGTGTCCTTTTCATTGAATATCCTTATGTTTTTTTGCTTCCAAAGCCTGGTCAGTGTGCTGGATTGATCTGGAGATCTCAAGAGGTGGGCACCGGCCTTGCCATCAGCTACCCAGATAGGGGGGCCAAGTGGGCCGTTGCACCCATCATGGCTGCCTGTTCGTGATTTTTTGCTGCGAATTAACATGATGAAAGTCACCAATTGGCACTGGTTTTATGCCCTTTTGATGGGGTGGCGAGGTGTAAATCGCACGTTTATCCAGCGGCTTAATTCGCTGCAAAAACAAAAAACAGGCGTTACATTAGGTTACAAAACAAGGCTGCCGAGGATCGGCACTTTTTTTGTCGACGCGTGCAAACGTTTTCAAAGCCAACGGAAACGCTCTTAAAGGAACAATAATGCGAAACATGATCACCATGGGCGAGTTCATCGTCAAAAAGCAGGCGGATTATCCCACCGCGACCGGCGAGCTGACCTCACTGCTCAGTTCCATTCGTCTGGCCGCCAAGGTGGTGAACCGGGAGATCAACAAGGCGGGGCTGGCAGATATCATCGGCTCCATGGGTGCTGAAAACGTGCAGGGCGAAGTTCAGCAGAAGCTGGATGTGTATGCCAATGAGCGCTTTAAAGCCGCGCTGGAAGCCCGTGGTGAAGTGTGCGGTATTGCATCCGAAGAAGAAGAGGACTTCGTCTCCTTTGATTCCGAGCTCTCCCGTCACTCCAAATACGTGGTGCTGATCGATCCCCTCGACGGCTCTTCCAACATTGATGTCAACGTCTCGGTCGGGACCATCTTCTCCATTTACCGCCGTCTCAGCGCCCCGGGGACGGGCGTCACCCTGGAAGACTTCCTGCAACCGGGCAACCGTCAGGTCGCTGCCGGTTACGTGGTCTACGGCTCTTCCACCATGCTGGTCTACACCACCGGCTTTGGCGTCAACGGCTTCACCTACGATCCTTCCATTGGTTGCTTCTGCCTCTCCCACGAGAACATTCGCATCCCGGAGGAGGGCAAGATCTACTCCATCAACGAGGGCAACTACATCAAGTTCCCGGACGGGGTGAAGAAGTACCTCAAATATTGCCAGGAGCGGGACGAGGCGACTCACAGACCCTACACCTCCCGCTATATCGGCTCCCTGGTCTCCGATTTCCATCGCAACCTGCTCAAGGGCGGCATCTATATCTATCCGTCAGGCACCAACTCCCCGAACGGCAAGCTGCGCCTGCTCTATGAGTGCAACCCCATGGCATTTCTGGTGGAGCAGGCCGGTGGCAAGGCGTCCGACGGCTTTGGCCGCATCATGGACATCCAGCCCACTGCCTTGCACCAGCGCACCCCTTACTTCGTCGGTTCCACCAAGATGGTGGAGCGGGCCGAGGCCTTCATGCGGGAGTTCTCCGCCCACGAGGATCCGGCCAATCAGGGTTGATGCACTGATCCAGTGCCTGCGATGAGCGCATAAAAAACGGGAGCCGATATGGCTCCCGTTTTGTTTGGGCGAGTTGCGTTGCTGCATCAGTATCAGTGGCTGGCGTGGTTGGCGAGATCCGCCAGCAGGCCGTCCACCAGTTTCAGACGCATGGCGCGGTCCGGGGTCGGTACCTGGAAGCGCAATCGGGTGGGCCCATCCATCTTGTAGATGCGTGGCTGCTCGGAGAGCAGCTTGACCAGATAGCCAGGGTTGACGCGAGTCTCCTGAGTGAAGTCCAGATAACCGCCGCGCTCGCTCATCTCCACCCGGCGAATGCCAAGGGCGGTGGCGCGCTGGCGGAAGGCGGCAATCTCCATGAGCGTCTTGGTTGCCTCCGGCAGCAGGCCGAAGCGGTCGATTAGCTCCACCTTCAATTCGCGCAGCTCCTGCTCGTCGGCCGCGCTGGCGATGCGCTTGTACATGGACAGACGCATGTTGACGTCCGGTATGTACTCCTCCGGCAACAGAGCGGGCAGGCGCAGCTCCACCTCTGTGTGCTGGCTCATCAGCTGCTCCAGCGATGGCTCCTTGCCATTTTTCAGCGCCTCGACCGCCTGCTCCAGCATCTCCATGTAGAGGGTGAAACCGACCGACTCTATCTGGCCGCTCTGATCGTCGCCCAAGAGCTCGCCTGCACCCCGGATCTCCAGATCGTGGGTCGCCAGCGCAAAACCGGCGCCGAGATCTTCGAGCGATGCGATGGCCTCGAGCCGCTTGAGTGCATCCTTGCTCATCAACTTGGGATGAGGAGTGAGCAGGTAGGCATAGGCCTGGTGGTGGGAGCGGCCAACCCGGCCCCGCAGCTGGTGCAACTGGGCCAGCCCCAGATGATCGGCGCGGTCCATGATGATGGTGTTGGCGCTGGGTACGTCTATGCCGGTCTCTATGATGGTGGTGCAGACCAGCAGGTTGAAGCGCTGGTGGTAGAAGTCCGACATGACTCGCTCAAGATCGCGTTCGCGCATCTGGCCGTGGGCGATGCCGATACGGGCCTCCGGCACCAGCTCGGCGAGATCGCCGGCGCATTTCTCTATGCTCTCCACGTCGTTGTGCAGGTAGTAGACCTGACCGCCCCGCTTGAGCTCACGCAATACCGCCTCGCGGGTGACAGCAGGATCCTGCTGGCGCACAAAGGTCTTGATGGCGAGCCGCTTGGCGGGCGGGGTGGCGATGATGGAGAGATCCCGCATGCCGGCCATCGCCATGTTGAGGGTGCGCGGGATAGGCGTCGCCGTGAGGGTAAGGATATCCACGTCGGCCCGCAGCGCCTTGATCTTCTCCTTCTGGCGCACCCCGAATCTGTGCTCCTCATCGACGATGAGCAGCCCCAAATCCTTGAAGGTCAGATCTGAGCCCAAGAGCTTGTGGGTACCTATGATGATGTCGACCTTGCCATCGGCCAGCTCCTTCATCACGCTGGTCTGCTCCCTGGCGGTACGAAAGCGGCTCAGCACCTCGACCCGCACCGGCCAGTTGGCGAAGCGATCGCGGAAGTTGTCGTAGTGCTGCTGTGCCAGCAAGGTGGTGGGCACCAGCACGGCGACCTGCTTGCCGCCGTGGACGGCCACGAAGGCGGCTCGCATCGCCACTTCGGTCTTGCCAAAGCCCACGTCGCCGCACACCAGCCGGTCCATGCTCTTGGCCTGACACATGTCCCCCAGTACCGCATTGATGGCGTTGAGCTGATCCTCTGTCTCCTCGAACGGGAAACCGGCGGCGAACTGGCGGTAGGCCTCCCTGTCGTGCTGGAAGGCAAAACCGTGGCGCGCCGCGCGCAGGGCATAGACATCCAGCAGCTCGGCTGCCACATCGCGCACCTTCTCTGCCGCCTTGCGCCGCGCCTTGACCCAGGCCTCGCCGCCGAGTTTGTGGCTGGGCGGGTTGTCAGAGCCTGTGTAGCGGCTGATGAGGTGCAGGTTGGTGACCGGCACGAACAGCTTGTCGCCACCGGCATACTCGAGGGTCAGGAACTCGGTGGGCAGGCCACCGGCATCGATGGTTTCGAGCCCCAGATACCGGCCGACGCCGTGATCCAGGTGAACCACCGGCTGGCCCTGGGTCAACTCGCCGAGGTTTCGGATCACCGCATCCGAGCTTAAGTTCTTGCTCTTTTCCCGGGCTCGCTTGCTGCGGACTTTACCGCCCAGCAGCTCTGTCTCCGTGATAAGTGCGAGCTCATCATGCCCGGCCTCTTGCAGCAGCTCTCGTAGCAAAAAGCCCCGCTCCAGCGGTGCAACCAGCAGACCGTGGCGCACCTTGCCCGCCATGAAAGCCTCAAGGGAGGGGAACTCCTTGGGTTGCAAGGATATGCGCGCCAGCAGATCGCCGAGCACTTCCCGCCGCCCTTCGGATTCCACCACGAACAGGGTGCGGCCCGTGAAGCTGTCCAGAAACTGGTTCAGCGCCAGCATGGGCTGCTCTTTGCTGTGATCCAGTTGCAGCTCCGGCAGCGCGGCTATGGGGAGATCATGCTGGCCGGCTCCGCCGTCGGTGGCGGCTTCCTGCAGCCGCACGGCGCCATAGTGACCGAGTGCGGCGAACAATTGCTCCACCGGCAGGTAGATCTGCTGGGGTGGCAACAAGGGGCGGGTGTTGTCCCAGCGCCTGTCCTCATAGCGCTGGCCTATGTCGTTCCAGAAGCGTTGGGCCGCGGGATAGATATCCCCCACTGTGAGCAGCAGGGTGTTATCCGGCAGGTAGTCGAACAGGCTGGCGGTCTGATGGAAGAAGAGCGGCAGATAGTATTCGATGCCGGCGGGCCAGCGCCCCTTGCTCACCTCCTGATAGACGGAGCCTTCCGCGCGCGACAGCTCGAACTGTTCGCGAAATTGCCCACGGAACAGCTCGATGGCGGCCTCGTCGGTGGGGAATTCCCGGGCGGGCAACAGGCTGACCGTCTTGACCGGTTCGCTGGAACGCTGGGTCTCGGGATCGAACGGACGGATGGAGTCCACCTCGTCATCGAAAAAGTCGATGCGATAAGGGCTGTTGCTGCCCATGGGAAAGAGATCGAGCAGTGAGCCGCGGGCGGCAAACTCGCCGTGCTCCAGCACCTGATCCACCGCCACATAGCCTGCCTCGGCCAGACGTCCTCGCAGCTGTTGCAGGTTGAGGCGCTGACCGGCCTTCACCATCAGGCTGTACTTGTCGAGGTAGACCTGGGGAGCGCAGCGCAGCATCAAGGTCGAGATGGGCACGATCAGCACGCCGGCGCTCATCTGCGGCAGTTTGTAGAGGGTCTCCAGTCGCTGGGAGATGATGTCCTGATGGGGGGAAAAGGTGTCGTAGGGCAGGGTTTCCCAATCCGGGAACATCAGCACAGGGCAACCTTGATCGGCCAGCAGGAACTGCAATTCCTGCTCGAGGCGCAGGGCACTCGGGGTATCGGCGGTCACCAGCAGGACCGGGCGGTTCGCTTGGGTAGTAAGGCGGGCGGCAACCAGTGACAGGCTGCTGCCGGTCAAGTGGCCGAGCGTTAATTTTTGGCCCGCCTTGGCGGGCAAGGCGGGAAGCTTCATTGGCATCATTCGATTCTTTTAACGTTGACGGTCTTGAGCACGCAATTTGAGTTGCTTGGATTGGACATGCAGGCTGGCACGGACCAGCAGTTCGCGGTCATCCTCACGGATCCGGGCATAATCGAGCCCCACCTGAGTGCCATGCTCGCCCGGTTCCAGTCTCTTGACCTCGGCATAGCAGTAGATGGCAGAGGCCTCTTCCCGCAGAAAGATCTTGAGCCGCACTATCTGGTGCAGGAGCGGCGGCTCGCCATGACCCTGGCGCGGATGCAGATAGGTGAGCTGGCCTGCGCTGAAACGCAGGGTCTGGAAGCGATGCTCGGGCCTATCCTGCACCGACAGCACATAGCCCATGATCATGTCGATCTTGCGCGACTGCTGGTTGATGATCTCCACCAGATCGTGCATAGGCTCGTTCTGATTGCGGATCAGACGACTGGTCACCAGATCGATGGAGGTGATGGCAGAGGCGATACGAAAGGGTTCGGGCAGTTCGGCCTCCAGTGCCTCCAGCGTCGGCAGAGGAAAGTCATCGGGCATGGGGATCACATTGACCGGGGTGGCATGGGTGACGCTGAAGAACTGTTCCTGCATGGAGGCTATCCCTTGTTGTCATAGACGGTTTCCCTTTATTATCCGGTATCTTATTTTGTTGGCAACGTAGAACTCCTTGAAGACTGGACTTTTTCAGCCGCTGTCGCTGGCCATTGGCCTTCGCTACGCAGGCTCACGACGCAGTAATCGCTTCGTTTCATTCATCTCCCTGTTCTCCACCTTTGGTATCGCCATCGGGGTCGCGGCCCTGATGGTGGTCATATCCGTGATGAACGGCTTCGAAGGGCAGCTCAAGGGCCGGATCCTGGGCGTGATCCCCCATGTGGTGGTGACCAACCAGACTGGCCGCATCGATGCTCATCCCGACGGTTTGCCCGACCTTGCCAAGCTGCCCCATGTGATTGCCAGCGCCCCCATGCTTGATAGCGAAGGGATGTTGCAGAGCCCGGGTCAGCTCATCGGTGTCAGCGTACAGGGGATAGACCCGGCCCTATGGCCAAAGGATGACATACTGCACGCCCAGATGCAGATGGGTCGCCTCGACAGCCTGCAGCAGGGTGAATACCACATAGTGCTGGGGCAGGGGGTAGCCAGCCGTCTCAAGGTCTCCATGGGGGATCAGGTTCGTCTGCTTCTGACCGAGGGCACCCGTTTCACGCCCTTTGGTCGGGTTCCTGCCCAGCGCCTGTTTACCGTTTCCGGTATCTTCGGGGTCGGCGCCGACGTGGATAGTCAGGTTGCCCTGATTGCGTTGGGAGATGCCCAGCGCCTGCTGCGCCTGCCGACAGAAACCGTCGGTGGCATAAGGCTCTGGCTGGACGATCCCTTCGCTGCCGATCAGGTGATAAAGACGGCATTGCCGGACGGGCTGGAATGGCAGGACTGGCGCCGCGAGCGCGGTGAGCTGTTCCAGGCGGTCGCCATGGAGAAGCGCATGATGGGGCTGATGCTGGTGCTGATCATCGCGGTCGCCACCTTCAATATTCTCTCCGCCCTGGTGATGGTGGTCACCGACAAGGAGGGGGAGGTGGCCATACTGCGCACCATGGGCATGAACGAGGCAGGGATAGTCAAGATATTCATGGTGCTCGGCGCTTCCAGCGGTGTGATTGGTGCCCTGCTTGGCGGCCTGACCGGGCTCGCACTCTCGCTCGGACTCAACCCCCTGCTCGATGCGGTGGGGCTCAACCTCTATATGACGGCGGGCGGCAGCGGCCTGCCCGTGATAGTGGAGCCAACCCAGGTCATTACCATCTTGCTGGGCGCCGTGCTGCTCAGCTTCAGTGCCACCCTCTACCCTGCGGCCCGTGCGGCCAGGGTGAAACCGGCCGAGGCATTACGTTATGAATAGCACTGTGAATAACTCATCTTCTGTTGTTACCTCCGGTGAGATTACCGGCGTAAGTGGAGCTCCCTTTATGAATGAACCCTTGTCCAGTGAACCTCTGCTGCGTTGTCAGGCCCTGAATCATGTTTATCAAGAGGGTGAGCTGGAGACCCAGGTCCTCAAGGGGATTGATCTGAGTGTGGCCCCCGGCGAGATGCTGGCGGTGGTGGGCAGCTCGGGATCGGGCAAGACCACCTTGCTGCATCTAATGGGGGCGCTCGACAACCCGTCAAGCGGCGCCGTGCTGTTCAAGGGGCAGGATATCCACCACTGGGATAGCCGTACCCAGGCGAGATTCCGCAACCAGGAGCTGGGGTTTGTCTATCAGTTTCACCACTTGCTCGCCGAGTTTACCGCGCTGGAGAACACCGCCATGCCGCTGCTCATCGCCGGTGAGTCGGTGGCCGTCGCCACCGACAAGGCGACTCGCATGCTGGGTCGGGTGGGGTTATCCCATCGCCTCAATCACAGGCCATCCGAGCTGTCCGGTGGCGAACGCCAGCGGGTGGCCATTGCCCGTGCCCTGGTCAACGAGCCCAGCCTGGTGCTGGCGGACGAGCCCACCGGCAACCTGGATCATGCCAGTGCAACCGCTGTTTACGAGCTGCTCTGTGAGCTCAATCGTGAGTTGGGCACAGCCTTTGTGGTGGTCACCCATGACCTGAGTCTGGCCGCCAAGCTCCATCGGCGGGTCACTCTGGTGAGCGGCATCATGGCGGAGGTCGCCTGATGTTCAAACCGCTGCCCCTTTTTCTGGGCCTGCGTTACAGTCGCTCCCGTCGTCGCAACGGCTTCATCGCGTTTATTTCCGCCTCGTCCCTCATCGGCATCGCCCTCGGTGTGATGGCCCTCATTCTGGGTCTCTCTGCCATGAACGGGTTCGAGCGGGAGCTCAAAGACAGGGTGCTCTCAGTGGTGCCTCACGGTGAGCTGATGGGGATGGAGGCGCCATTGCCTGACTGGCCCAAGTTGCGGGATTACCTGCTGGCCCAGCCAGGGGTGGAAGCTGCCGCGCCTGTGATCACCCTCAATGGGTTGCTTGAGCATGGCAATGCCCTCAAGGGCTTGCAGGTGCGTGCCGTGTTGCCGGAGCTCGAAGCGAATCTGTCGGATGCGGGCAAATACATGACAGGCCGTGGTCTGCGTGAACTGCAGGTGGGCGAACATGGGCTGATTCTCGGCAAGACCATCGCCGACAAGCTGGGGGTCAAGATAGGTGACTCGGTTGCCCTCTTGCTGCCGCAAGGGGGGGACGCCGCCGGCATCAAGAACCCGAAGCGGGAATCCCTCAAGGTAGTAGGCTTGCTTGAGATCGGCGGTCAGCTCGATGGCATGCTCGGCTTCATGCACCTGGCCGATGCCCAGACCATGACCGGTATGGGCAATACGGTGGAAGGGTTCAGCCTCAAGGTCAGCGATGTGCTCAAGGCACAATCCATCACGGTCGCGGCTGCCCAGAAATTTCCTCATTACGTCTACATCAGCAGCTGGATGAGCCGGCAGGGCTACCTCTATCAGGACATACAGATGGTGCGTACCGTCATGTATGTGGTGATGCTGATGGTGGTGGCAGTGGCCTGCTTCAACATCGTCTCCACCCTGGTGATGGCGGTGAACGAGAAGCGCAGCGAGATTGCCATCTTGAAGACCATGGGGGCGAGCCCCGGTCAAATCCGGCTTACCTTCGTCATTCAGGGCATGGTTAACGGGGTGCTCGGCGCCTTGCTCGGGGCCCTGCTCGGCGGCCTGCTCTCCAGCAAGCTGACCCAGATCCTGGGCTTTATCGAAGGGGTGATAGGCCATCGCTTCCTCAACCCTGACATCTACTTCATCGACTTCCTGCCGACCGAATTGCACATGCAGGATCTGGCTATCGTAACTGGCGCAGCCATACTGATGAGCCTGTTGGCGACCCTCTATCCTGCCTGGCGGGCGAGCGGACTGGTGCCATCGCGGGAGTTGGGGCACTGATGCACGGTATCTGATCTGCTGATCAATAACGAAGGGCCCGCCGGAGCAAACCGGCGGGCCCTTCTGTTTTCAGGTGGTTTGGGCTGCTAGTGGGCGTTCAGCTCATCGAGCGGCAGGGAGAAGCTTGCCACGAAGACATCGATGAAGTAATGCATCTGCGGGCTCATGCGCGCTTCCAGCATGGCTTCGAGGCGTTTCCTGGCCGGTTCGAACTCCCGGTTGCCGGCGTTTATCTCCTCCAGACACTTGGTGTAGGCGCAGAGGGTATCGGCGTCTTTCACCAGACGAACCAGCCCGGCGTCCTGGGCACCCGAGTCCAGCAGAGGGCGAAAATCCTCCACCAGTTCGGCGGGTAGCATCCCCAGCAGGCGCTGCTCGGCGGCCAGCTCTATCTTCTTGTACTCTCTCGCAATTTCGGGATTGAAATACTTGACCGGTGTGGGCAGATCGCCGGTCAGCACCTCGCTGCTATCGTGGTAGAGCGCCATCACGGCGGCGCGATCCGCATCGACCTGACCACCAAAAAGACGATTCTGGATAAGCCCCAGGGCGTGGGCCACCATGGCCACCTGCAGACTGTGCTCGGCGATGTTTTCAGGTTGTATGTTGCGCATGAGCGGCCAGCGGTAAATGAGTTTCATGCGGGCGAGATTGGCAAAAAAATGGCTGGGGAGCATGGAGGGCCTCGGGCAGTGGCAATGAAAAAGGGCAGACCCTAGTCTGCCCTTTTTTTGCTGCGCAGGCAGCTTGCCCGTGCAATTTTGCGTGGTGATCAGCGAATGTAGCGACCGGATTCGGCTTCGTGGTTGGTCACCACCATCTGCCCTATGGGGGCCAGGGCAATCAGCGCCAGCTTGAGGTGCTGGATGCCAAACGGAATGCCTATGATGGTCACGAAGCAGGCCAGCGCGGAGGCAATGTGACCGATTGCCAGCCAGATCCCGATCACTAGGAACCAGAGGATGTTGCCAATCAGCCCCAGAGTACCGGTGCCGATGTCGCTTTGCCCAGTCATGCTCTTGCGGCTCACCGCCTGCTTGCCAAACGGGAAGAAGGTAAAGGTGCCGATGACGAAGCAAGCGCGACCCCAGGGGATCCCGATCAGCGAGACAAAGCAGAGCAGCCCGGCCAGCCACCAGGCCAGCCCCATGAAGACGCCCCCCAGTACAAACCAGAGCAGGTTAAACAAGAAGCGGAAAAAGGCCATGTTGGTCACTCCAGACTCATAAATTTGGCTGTCACCATAGCGAGCAGCGGCCATAGACGCAATGGTTGATGTGACAGGGTGGACAATTTGGGTCGCAACCCCTGAACAGGCTGCCTTTTGGCAGGAAATGAGGTGAAAAAGTAGGCCTTTGCGCGAAAAAAGGTGAGCAAGTGCAAATTCTTGCGTGTTGTGCGCTTGAAGTCTGCTCGGGAGTTCCCCATATAAGGGTCAGTTTTGCGCGAATTGTGCTATCGCCACCCCCGTTGGGGGATGTGTGGCTCGACTCGACCAAAGTGCGCCGCTATAATGTCGCGTCATATTTTCTCATCACAAAGACAGTCGTTGTCTTTATAAACAGGAAGACTCCGGGCTTTGCCCAGGGGCAATAAGGGTCAGCACACAGTGCTGAGTTGAACGAGGTAAAAGAATGCAAGTTTCTGTAGAGACAACCCAGGGTCTGGAACGCCGTCTTACCATCACTGTACCGGCTGCTATCGTTGACGCTGCCGTGCGTAAAGAATTGAACGGCCTGGCCAAAACCCGTCGTATCGACGGTTTCCGTCCTGGCAAGGCCCCGGTTGCCATCATCAAGAAGATGTTCGGCGCCATGGCTCACGCTCGCGTTGCTGATGAAATGATGCAGAACAACTTCATCAAGGCCATCATCGAAAACAAACTGAGCCCGGCCGGTGCCCCGACCATGGATCCGAAAGAGATCCAGGAAGGTCAGGATTTCGAATTCACCGCGACCTTTGAAGTTTATCCCGAGTTTGAAGTGGCTGGCCTGGAGACCATCAAGGTCGAGAAGCCGGTTGCGACCGTCAAGGATGAAGATCTGGCCAACATGATCGACACCCTGCGCAAGCAGCACGCCACCTGGGCTGATGTCGATGCCGCCGCTGCCGATGGCATGCGTGTGACCATGGACTTCATCGGTTCCATCGACGGTGAAGAGTTCGACGGTGGCAAAGCCGAAGGCTTCAACCTGGTACTGGGTGCCGGTCGTATGATCCCTGGCTTTGAAGACGCCATCATGGGCAAGAAAGCGGGCGACGAGTTCACTATCGAAGTGACTTTCCCGGCTGACTACCACGCTGAAAACTTGAAAGGCAAAGCGGCCAAGTTCGCTTCCAAGCTTAACAAGGTTGAAGAGCAGATCCTGCCTGAGCTGACTGAAGAGTTCGTCAAGCGTTTCGGTATCGAGAGCGGCAACGTTGAAGAGCTGAAAGCCGAAGTGCGCAAGAACATGGAGCGCGAACTGGCCCAAGCCCTGAAAAACAGCGTGAAAGAGCAGGTTCTGAATGGTCTGGTTGAAGCCAACCAGATCGATCTGCCGAAGGCTGCCGTTGCTCAGGAGATCGATACCCTGCGTCAACAAGCTCTGCAGCGTTTTGGCGGTTTCCAGGGCGGCAACGCACCTGAGCTGCCGGCTGAGCTGTTCCAGGCTCAAGCCGAGCGTCGCGTACGCGTAGGTCTGCTGCTGGGCGACGTGATCCGTACCAACGAGATCAAGGCTGACGATGCCCGCGTGACCAGCATCATCGAGTCCATGGCCACTGCCTACGAAGATCCGAAGGAAGTGATCGAGTACTACCAGAAGAATGAGCAAATGCTGAATGGCGTGCGCAATCTGGCGGTTGAAGATCAAGCCATCGACCTGATCCTGTCCAAAGCGCAAGTGACCGAGAAAGAAGTTGCCTTTGACGAAGTGATCAACAAGTCCGGTGCCGCTGCCTAAGAACAATTGACTTAAGGTCAAGACTGTTAAGTATAATGGCTCGTGTGATCTCCACTCGGGCCATTTTATTTTAGGGACAATGCCTTATGTACAAGAACTATAACGATGTGACTGAATCCCCACGCAATGCGCTCATCCCCATGGTGGTAGAGCAGACTGCAAAAGGGGAGCGTTCCTACGACATTTATTCTCGTCTGTTGAAGGAGCGGGTGATCTTCCTGACTGGTCAGGTTGAAGATCATATGGCAAATCTGGTTGTAGCCCAGCTGCTGTTTCTGGAGTCCGAAAATCCGGATCAGGACATCAGCATCTACATCAACTCTCCGGGTGGTGCCGTCACGGCCGGCATGTCCATTTATGACACCATGCAGTTCATCAAGCCGGATGTGAGTACCGTCTGTATGGGGCAAGCCTGCTCCATGGGTGCCTTCCTGCTGGCCGGTGGTGCCAAGGGCAAGCGTTTCTGCCTGCCCAGTGCCCGCGTGATGATCCATCAGCCGTTGGGCGGTTTCCAGGGACAGGCATCTGACATCCAGATCCATGCCCAGGAGATCCTGAAAATCAAGAATACCCTGAACGAGCGTCTGGCCTTCCATACCGGTCAGGAGATGTCCACCATAGAGCGTGATACCGACCGTGACAACTTCATGTCGGCCGATCAAGCCGTGGCTTATGGCCTGGTTGACGGTATCCTGAGCCAGCGCGGCTGAGCTCCGGTATCGTCCTGGACATGGCCTTAGTGACTGTGTCCTGAACTGGCGTGCTTGAGCAGGGTGTCGCGGACTGTTGTAAACTCAACGGGACGATCCATCCTCTATTGATAAAACGAGGTTGCTGAATGACAGAAAAACGCAAGGGTGAGGGTGATAAGCTGCTCTACTGCTCTTTTTGCGGCAAAAGCCAGCATGAAGTGCGCAAGCTGATCGCTGGCCCTTCCGTCTACATATGTGATGAGTGTGTCGAGCTGTGCAACGACATCATCCGCGAAGAGATCCGCGAGATCTCTCCCAAGCGCGATGGTAGCGAGCTGCCGACCCCTCATGAAATCCGTGCTCACCTGGATGACTATGTGATCGGGCAGGAATATGCTAAGAAGGTGTTGGCTGTCGCCGTCTACAACCACTACAAGCGTCTGCGTAACAGCAGCGAAGCCGGTGGTGTGGAGCTGGGCAAGTCCAACATTCTGTTGATTGGCCCGACCGGTAGCGGCAAGACGCTGCTGGCCGAAACACTTGCTCGTCTGCTGGATGTGCCGTTCACCATGGCCGACGCCACCACACTGACCGAAGCCGGTTATGTGGGTGAAGACGTGGAGAACATCATCCAGAAGCTGTTGCAAAAGTGTGACTACGACGTAGAGAAGGCCCAGCGTGGCATCGTCTATATCGACGAGATCGACAAGATCTCCCGCAAGTCAGACAACCCCTCCATTACCCGCGACGTGTCCGGTGAAGGGGTGCAGCAGGCCCTGCTCAAGCTGATCGAAGGCACTATTGCTTCCGTCCCGCCGCAAGGTGGTCGCAAGCACCCGCAGCAGGAGTTCTTGCAGGTCGATACCTCCAAGATCCTCTTTATCTGTGGTGGCGCCTTTGCCGGTCTGGACAAGGTCATTGAGCAGCGCTCCGTCAAGGGCACCGGCATAGGGTTTGGCGCTGACGTCAAATCCAAGAATGCCAGAGCGACCTTGAGCGAGAATTTTGCCAAGGTGGAGCCGGAAGATCTGATCAAATATGGTCTGATCCCCGAGTTCATCGGCCGTTTGCCTGTGGTCGCGACCTTGACCGAGCTGGACGAGGCTGCCCTCATCCAGATCCTGAAAGAGCCGAAAAATGCGCTGACCAAGCAATATGCTGCCTTGTTCGATCTTGAAGGGGTGGAGCTGGAGTTCCGTGACGACGCCTTGAACGCCATTGCGCACAAGGCGATGGAGCGGAAAACCGGTGCCCGTGGTCTGAGATCCATCGTGGAAGCCGTGTTGCTCGATACCATGTATGACCTGCCATCCCTGGAGGGTGTCAGCAAGGTGGTGATCGACGAGACGGTGATCAAAGGGGACTCCGCGCCCTTGATGATCTACGAAAATCCCGAGACCCAGGCTGCTGCATCAGAGTAACAGTCTGATTTTTAATCAAATGAAAGGGGCTTTTTGCCCCTTTCATGCTTTTTACTGATTCGGCGATTGAATCTCATCTCTGCGCCCCCATATACTCAGCCAAGCGCTTTGCCAACGGTATAACAAGCCGAGAGGACATATATGAACCTAGAGCGTTCAGAACGCATCGAGATTCCCGTCCTGCCTCTTCGTGACGTGGTGGTTTACCCCCACATGGTCATTCCACTCTTTGTGGGGCGGGAAAAATCCATTCGCTGTCTGGAAGCGGCCATGGAGCAGGACAAAAAAGTTCTGCTGGTGGCCCAGAAGGATGCGTCAACCGATGAGCCGACGGTGGAGGAAATTTTCTCCGTCGGGACAGTTGCCAATATTCTACAGATGCTCAAGCTGCCGGATGGCACCGTCAAGGTGCTGGTGGAAGGGGGCCAGCGTGCCCGTCTTGAGCGGATAATCGATGACAAGGACTTCTTCGTCGGTGAGGCGCAGTACATCGCGTCTACCGCCATCGAGGAGAAGGACCAGGACGTGCTGGTGCGCTCCGCCATCGGTCAGTTTGAAGGCTATATCAAGCTCAACAAGAAGATCCCGCCCGAGGTATTGACCTCGATTTCGGCGATCGATGATGCTGCTCGCCTGGCCGATACCATGGCCGCGCACATGCCGCTCAAGCTCGAAGACAAGCAGAAGGTGCTGGAAATCGCCTCTGTGTCCGAGCGCATCGAGTTTCTGATGGCCATGATGGAGTCGGAGATTGACCTGCTGCAGGTCGAGAAACGCATCCGTACCCGGGTCAAGAAGCAGATGGAGAAGAGCCAGCGGGAGTACTATCTCAACGAGCAGATGAAGGCCATCCAGAAAGAGCTGGGTGAGCTGGAAGACAGCCCGGATGAATTTGAAGCCCTCAATCGCAAGATTGAAGAGGCAGGCATGCCGGAAGATGCCCGTGAAAAGGCCCATGCCGAGCTCGCCAAGCTGAAGATGATGTCTCCCATGTCTGCCGAAGCCACAGTCGTGCGCAGCTATGTGGACTGGATGGTGCAGGTGCCTTGGAAGGCGCGCTCCAAGGTCAAGAAAGACCTTGGCAAGGCGCAGGAGGTGCTGGATTCGGATCACTTTGGTCTGGAGAAGGTCAAGGAGCGCATCCTCGAGTATCTGGCGGTACAGGCGCGGGTGAACAAGCTTAAAGGTCCGATCCTCTGTCTGGTTGGTCCTCCCGGTGTGGGCAAGACCTCGCTGGGCCAGTCCATCGCCAAGGCAACAGGTCGCAAGTATGTGCGCATGGCCCTGGGTGGGGTGCGTGACGAAGCGGAAATCCGCGGTCACCGTCGAACCTATATCGGTTCCATGCCCGGCAAGCTCATCCAGAAGATGGCGAAGGTGGGGGTGAAGAACCCGCTGTTCCTGCTCGATGAAATCGACAAGATGAGCTCGGACATGCGTGGCGATCCCGCTTCTGCCTTGCTGGAAGTGCTGGATCCCGAGCAGAACAACAGCTTCAACGATCACTATCTGGAAGTGGATTATGACCTGTCGGACGTCATGTTCGTGGCCACCTCCAACTCCATGAACATCCCGGGTCCGCTGCTGGACCGGATGGAAGTGATCCGCCTCTCCGGTTATACCGAAGATGAGAAGCTCAATATTGCCAAACAGCATCTGGTCTCCAAGCAGATCCAGCGCAACGGCCTGAAAGAATCCGAGATCACCATCGAAGATTCTGCCCTGGTCGGTGTGATCCGCTACTACACCCGCGAGGCGGGGGTGCGGAATCTGGAGCGGGAGATCTCCAAGATTTGTCGCAAGGCGGTCAAACGCATCCTGCTGGACAAGAGCATCAAGCATGTTCAGGTCAATCAGGCCAACCTCAAGGAGTTTCTCGGGGTACAGCGTTTCGACTACGGCAAGGCCACCGACCAGAACCAGGTTGGTCAGGTCTGTGGTTTGGCGTGGACCGAAGTGGGCGGCGATCTGCTCACCATCGAAACCACCAACATGCCGGGCAAGGGCAAGCTCACCTACACCGGTTCACTCGGTGATGTGATGCAAGAGTCCATTCAGGCTGCCATGACGGTAGTACGGGCCCGAGCCGACAAGCTGCGCATCAATGCCGACTTCTACGAGAAGCGCGATATCCATGTGCACGTGCCGGAAGGGGCGACCCCGAAAGACGGTCCGAGTGCCGGTATCGCCATGTGTACCGCCCTGGTCTCCAGCTTGACCGGTAATCCGGTTCGTGCTGATGTGGCCATGACGGGGGAAATCACCTTGCGCGGCGAAGTGCTGCCCATCGGCGGTCTCAAAGAGAAGCTGCTGGCGGCTCATCGTGGTGGCATCAAGCGTGTGCTTATCCCGAAAGAGAACGAACGAGACCTCGAAGAGATCCCGGACAACGTCAAACAAGACCTTGAAATTTATCCGGTTCGCTGGATTGATGAAGTGCTGGAACTGGCGTTGCAGGACAATCCGCAAGGGTTTGAGCGCGTTTCTGTCGTGTAAATGTTGATGCGCCGCAAATTTGGCGCATTCGGGGGGTGGTTAAGGCTTGCATGCGCCGGGTAACGGAAGTAGCCTTGACCACCGATCGGGAACTCATGATGAGTCGCAAGGCGTGATGTGGCGCGGGTTTGCGCCAGATTGTCACTTGCAACTGATCAGGAGGCTTGCTATAAAACCTCCACTTGTTGTGGCCAGGGAAATCGGCGCCGCAGCGATGTTCGATAAAAGGGGAATATAAGAGTGAATAAATCTCAACTGATTGACAAGATTGCAGACGGTGCTGATATCTCCAAAGCCGCTGCTGGCCGTGCGCTGGATGCTTTCATTGACGCCGTCGGTGAAGCTCTGAAAGAGGGTGACCAGGTTGCTCTGGTGGGTTTCGGTACTTTCGCCGTGCGCGAGCGTGCTGCCCGTTCTGGCCGTAACCCGCAAACTGGCGCGACCATCGAAATCGCAGCTGGTAAAGTTCCTGCTTTCAAAGCCGGCAAGGCCCTGAAAGACGCTGTCAACTAAGCCGGGCGCTGATATTACATCGGCCACCGTCCTTGGTCACAGACCAGACAAGTGAGAGGGCTCTCCCTCATACTGATTGACCAAGGCGCATCGCAATCGGTGCGCCTTTTCATTATTTACGCCCATCGAGTTCGGGAGCATAAGTACAAACATGATGTTGGATAAACTACGCGAAGGGGCGCAGGGCAAGGTAGCCAAGGTTATCTTGGGCCTGATCATCCTCTCCTTTGCCTTGGCCGGTGTAGGCAGTTACCTCAATGGCCCGGCACGTACCGCCCCCGCTACCGTCAACGGCAATGACATCAGCTCCGCTGCGCTGGAAAATGCCTATCGCAACGAGCGGGCCCGCATGGAATCCCAAATGGGGGAATCTTTCAGCCAGTTGGCCGCCAACCCTGACTACATGAAGCAGTTCCGCCGCGGTGTGCTGGACAGGCTGATCGATCAGGCCCTGTTCGACAGCAAGGCCCGTGAACTGGGTCTGCGGGTCAGTGACGAGCAGATCAAACAGGCCATCATCGCCATGCCGGAGTTTGCCGAAGATGGCAAATTCAACAATGACCGCTACCTGCAGCTCATTCGTCGTGCCGGCATGACACCGGAGATGTTCCGTGACTCACTGCGCCAGGACATGGTGCGTCAGCAGCTGATGGGCGCCCTGCTCGGCACCGAGTTCGCGCTCAAGGGTGAAGCGGAGCAACTCGACAAGCTCTACAACCAGACCCGTGATCTGCGTCTGGTGCGTCTTGCTGCCGCCGCTTATCTGGGCGATGTCCAGGTTTCCGATCAGGAAGTGGAGCAGTACTACAAGACCAACAGCGCGCGTTTCATGAACGACGAGAAGGTGAAGGTCGACTATCTGCTGCTGGATGCGGCCAACCTCGGCAAAGATATCAAGGTCACCGAGCAGGATGCCAAGGATTACTACGATCAGCACCAGGACCTGTTCCAGCGTGCCGAGCGTCGTCATGTAGCGCATATCCTGATCCCGTTTGGCAAGGATGAGAAGGCGGCCGAGAAGCTGGCCGGCGAACTCCTGACCAAGGCCAAGGGCGGCGATGATTTTGCCGCGCTGGCCAAGGCCAACTCCTCCGATACTTTCTCTGCCAAGAAGGGCGGCGAGCTGGACTGGTTCGAGAAAGGGGTGATGGATCCGGCCTTCGAGCAGGCCACTTTTGCCCTGAACAAGGCGGGTGATCTCTCTGCCGTGGTGAAGAGCCCGTTCGGTTTCCACGTCATCAAGTTGCTGGGTGTTGAAGTGGCTCAGACCAAACCGTTTGTGGATGTCATGGGTGAAACCATCCGACGTCTGCAGGCTGACAAGGCCAAGGAGCTGTTCTTTGCCGAGCAGCAGAAAATGGCTGACAGCAGCTTCGAGAACCCGGACTCGCTGGATCTGACCGCAGATACCATGGGCCTCAAAGTGCAGTCCGTTGACTTCTTCAGTCAGGCGGATGCACCGGCACCCCTCAATGATCCCAAGGTGCTCTCGGTGGCGTTCTCCGAACAGCTGCGCGATGACAACACCAACTCTGATGTGATCGAACTGGCTGATGGCAAGGCGCTGGTCCTGCACATCACAGGTTATCAACCGAAAGCGGCCAAACCGCTGGCGGAGATCAAGGAGCAGGTGATCGCGGCCATCAAGCATGACAAGGCCAGTGAAGTGGCTCGTGGCAAGGCGCAGGGCCTGCTGGACAAGCTGAAGGCCGGTGAGAACATCCAGGCCGATCTGACTGCGCTGGGCTTGAAGATGGAGACCCACAAAGGGGTTGCCCGCTTCGCTCAGGACATGGATCAGAACCTGGTTGCCCAGGTGTTCCGCATGCCTCATCCGAAGGATGGCAAGCCGAGTGTGGAGCTGGTCGCCGAAGCCAATGGTGATCGCGTGGTGGTCGCACTGGACAAGGTGGTGGTAGCCAAGGAGCCGTCCCAGATGGTCAGCCTGCTGCAAGGCCAGCTTGGCCAGGGCAAGGCCCAGGTGAGCTACAAGTCCCTGATCGACGAGCTGCGCAAAGCCGCCAAGATCGAGTACTTCACCGATGTGGAAGCCACAGTCGAATAAACCCGACCGGTTGCAACCCATTGAAAGCGGCCCCGTCATGGGGCCGTTTTTTTATCTGCGAAGTGGGGTTGAGGTCGCTATGCTGGCTGCGTGACCTGCGTGACCTGCGTGACCTGCGTGACCTGCGTGACCTGCGTGACCTGCGTGACCTGCGTGACCTGCGTGACCTGCGTGACCTGCGTGACCTGCGTGACCTGCGTGACCTGCGTGATACGTTATGCGCAGCGTAGAAATGCGGATATGTGATGGTTGCCGGCAGGGGACGGATCAGAGCGCGGCGGTAATAAAAAAACCGGCAATCACTTGCCGGTTTTTTCTATTCAAGCGCCCTGGCAGGCGAGGGGTTACACCACGCCCTGAGTGCGCAGGTACTCCTCGTAGGTGCCGCCGAAGTCACGGATGCCGTTCTCGCTCAGTTCCAGGATGCGGGTCGCCAATGAGGAGACGAACTCACGGTCGTGGGAGACGAAGATCAGGGTGCCCTGATACATTTCCAGCGCCATGTTCAAGGATTCGATAGATTCCATATCCAGGTGGTTGGTCGGTTCATCCATGATGAGGATGTTGGGGCGCTGCATCATCAGCTTGCCGAACAGCATGCGACCCTGTTCACCACCGGAGAGCACCTTGACCGGCTTCTTGATGTCATCCTGGGTGAACAGCAGGCGACCGAGAATGGAGCGTACCGCCTGCTCATCTTCATTCTCCTGTTTCCACTGTGCCATCCAGTCGAACACATTGAGGTCGGTGTCGAAGTCTTCGGCATGATCCTGAGCGTAGTAACCGATCTGGGCATTCTCGGACCATTTGACTGTGCCGGTGTCCGGGGTCAGATCGCCAACGAGGGTCTTGATCAGGGTGGATTTACCGATGCCGTTGGTACCCAGAATGGCGACCTTCTCGCCCACTTCCAGCATCATGCCCAGATCCTTGAACAGGGGCGCATCGCCATAGCCTTTGGCAACGTTTTCCATTTCCAGGATGTTGCGGTAGAGCTTCTTCTCCTGCTCGAAGCGGATGAAGGGGTTCTGACGGCTGGACACCTTCACTTCCTCAATCTTGATCTTGTCGATCTGCTTGAGGCGAGAGGTGGCCTGGCTGGATTTGGAGGCGTTGGCGCTGAAACGGGAGACGAAGGATTGCAGATCGGCGATCTGGGCCTTCTTCTTGGCGTTGTCGGAGAGCAGACGCTCGCGGGCCTGGGTGGCGGCCGTCATGTACTCGTCGTAGTTGCCCGGGTAGACGCGCAGCTCGCCGTAGTCCAGATCCGCCATGTGGGTGCAGACGGAGTTCAGGAAGTGACGATCGTGAGAGATGATGATCATGGTGCTTTCACGTTCGTTCAGCACCTGCTCCAGCCAGCGGATGGTATTGATATCCAGGTTGTTGGTCGGTTCGTCCAGCAACAGGATGTCGGGGTTGGAGAAGAGGGCCTGGGCCAGCAGCACCCGCAGTTTCCAGCCTGGAGCCACTTCGCTCATGGGACCGTTGTGCTGTTCGATGGGGATACCTGCACCCAGCAGCAGTTCGCCTGCACGGGATTCAGCGGTATAGCCATCGTACTCGGCAACCATGCCTTCCAGCTCGGCGGCCTTCATGTAGTCGTCGTCGGTGGCGTCCAGGTTGGCGTAGATGGCATCGCGTTCGGCGATGGCGGCCCACAACTCGCCGTGACCCATCATGACCACGTCCAGCACGCGCATCTCTTCGTAGGCGAACTGGTCCTGGCGCAGCTTACCGATACGCTCGTTGACGTCCAGGCTCACATTACCGCCGCTCGGCTCAAGGTCGCCGCCGAGGATCTTCATAAAGGTGGACTTGCCACAGCCGTTGGCGCCAATGAGGCCATAGCGGTTGCCGCCGCCAAACTTGACGTTGATGTTCTCAAACAGCGGCTTGGCGCCGAATTGCATGGTGATGTTATTGCTGCTTAACAAAGTAAGTGTCCCGGTTGGTCTGTCAAATGGCGCGCATTATGGCACAGATCCCCCGAAAGTTTTAGCAAGAACTGTGATCTGGCCCCATTGCGGGTAGGGCACAGATCAGGTGGCAAGTCCTCTGTGAAGTCCGTGACTGGTTCTCATGGCATGGGGGGAATCGTCAGTGAGCGTCGGCCATGAAAAAAGCCGGCGCAGGGCCGGCTTGCAACAAGGTAAGTTGTGGTTAGTGGGCCGTCGCGCTGGAGGCACCGAGCCCGGTTTGTGAACGGATGAACTGGGGCAGGAACTTGGCATGTTCGTCGGCCGCATTCTCGGACTTGTCGGTGACAGAGAACAGCCAGATCCCGATGAAAGCCACTGCCATGGAGAATAGGGCAGGGTACTCGTAGGGGAAGATAGCTTCTGCATGACCCAGTACCTTCACCCACACGGTCGGGCCCAGTACCATCAGGCTGACAGCACTGACCAAACCGAGCCAGCCACCGAAGACGGCACCGCGCGTCGTCAGACGGGACCAGAACATGGAGAGGAAGAGCACAGGGAAGTTGCAGCTCGCCGCAATGGAGAAGGCCAGTCCGACCATGAAGGCGATGTTCTGCTTCTCGAACAGGATCCCCAGACCGATGGCGACCACCCCCAGCACCACAGTGGTGTACTTGGAAACGCGCAGCTCGTCGGTTTCGTTGGCCTTGCCCTTCTTGATGACGCTGGCATAGATATCGTGGGAGACCGCAGAAGCACCAGCCAGGGTCAAGCCTGCGACCACCGCCAGTATGGTGGCGAACGCAACGGCGGAGATGAAGCCGAGGAACAGGCTGCCACCGACTGCATCGGCCAGATGAATGGCTGCCATATTGGTGCCCCCCAGCAGGGCGCCGGTGGCGTCCTTGAAGTCAGGGTTGGTGCTGACCAGCAAAATGGCGCCAAAGCCGATGATGAAGGTCAGGATGTAGAAGTAGCCGATGAAGCCGGTGGCATAGAACACCGATTTACGGGCTTCCTTGGCGTCGCTCACTGTGAAGAAACGCATCAGTATGTGGGGTAGACCGGCGGTACCGAACATCAGCGCCAGACCCAGCGAGATGGCGGAGATGGGATCAGACACCAGTCCACCCGGACTCATGATGGCGATGCCCTTCTCATGCACCTTGACCGCTTCGCTGAACAGGGCACCGATATCGAAGTTGACGGACTTCATCACCATGATGGCCATGAAGCTGGCACCGGAGAGCAGCATCACCGCCTTGATGATCTGCACCCAGGTAGTGGCCAGCATGCCGCCAAACAACACATAGAGCACCATCAATATGCCGACCAGCACCACGGCCACATGGTATTGCAGGCCGAACAGCAGCTCGATGAGTTTGCCCGCACCCACCATCTGGGCGATGAGGTAGAGGGCCACTACCACCAGGGAGCCGCTGGCGGAGAGGCTGCGCACCGAGGTCTGCTTGAGGCGATAGGAAGCCACATCAGCAAAGGTATATTTGCCGAGATTGCGCAGCCGCTCCGCGATCAGGAACAGTATGATGGGCCAGCCCACCAAAAAGCCGATGGAGTAGATGAGGCCATCGAAGCCCGAGGTGTAAACCAGAGCGGAAATACCGAGGAAAGAGGCGGCAGACATGTAGTCACCGGCGATGGCCAGACCGTTTTGAAAGCCGGTGATGCGTCCGCCAGCGGCATAATAATCGGAGGCGGAGCGGTTACGCTTGGAGGCCCAATAGGTAATGAACAGGGTACCCGCCACAAAGATCACGAACATGACGATGGCAGAGATGTTGAGGGGTTGGCGATTGACGTCGCCGGTCAGCGCCTCGGCCGCCAGCAAGGGGGAAGAGGCCAGCGAGGCCAGCAACAGCAAAGACTTGCCTTTCATGATTGCACTCCCTTGAGGATCTTCTGGTTCAGCTCGTCGAACTCGCCGTTGGCCCGGAATACATAGATGCCGGTCAGTATGAAGGAAGATAGGATCAGCCCCACTCCCACCGGGATACCACGGGTGATGGTGGATCCCTCGCTCAAGGGGGTGCCAAGCCAGCCGGGGGCAAAAGCGATGAGCAGGATGAAGGCCAGGTAGAGCCCCAGCATCAGGATGGAGAGGGTCCAGGCAAAGCGCTGGCGTTTGGCCACCAACTCCTGGAAGTAGGGATCTTGCTGGATCCTCAAGTAACGTTGCTGTTCCATTGCAGTTCTCCATGACATAAGTGTCAGCGGTGGATGAAGGGAAGTCACTACCGAGCAGGCACCCTGCTCATGTAAGTAAAATGTGAATTAAATGTTACTTGTGGGCAATTAGACTTTGGGATAAGCCAGTGGCCCGCCTTGAGACAGGCGCAGGTAGATAAGAGCCGCCGTGATGGCATCACTCAGGGCGTCGTGTACGGGCAGGGAAGGCAAGTTCAGGTGCTGGCGGATGGCGGCCAGATGCAGGTCGATGACCGCGTCGGGATAACGGTGATAGAGGTGATCGTGGTAGAGCCGGCTCACCTCTATCCCTTGTTGGGCAAGGGTCAGCCCCCACTGTTTCTGGCAGGCCAGGTTGAGAATGCGCAGATCGTAGGCGATGTGATATCCCACCAGTTCACGTGGGCCGATAAAGGCCAACAGCTGGCACAGTGCGGCTTCCAGCCTCATGCCCTGTTGCAGATCCTGATGGCGCAGGCCGTGGATCACCACGGATTGCGCGTTCAGGCTGGCGGGGGCTTGTACCCTCAGTGAGAGCGCTTCGCCGGTCAATATCCGGTTACCCTTGATGCGCACGGCCCCGATGGAAACGATCTCGGCCTGGGCAGGATCCAGGCTGGTGGTTTCAAAATCGAGGGCAATCAGCTCATCCTCTGGTGGCAGAGCAAAGAGCGGTGCGAACTCGCCAGTGCGGAAAGAACGGCCATACCAGTAGCGTCGAGCGCGGCTCAACATGGTTATTGTCTCAGACGAAAGTGCAAGGTGAGCCACTGCTGGAACTTCTTCACCTGATGCAGCGCCTGACGCAGCAGATCCCGCTCGCTGTGGCTGAGTTCATTGACCTGTACCCGGCTCTCTCCTCCCTTGAGCTGGCTACGCAATCGCAGGCGGATAAAGAGTCGAAATGCCTCTGCCAGATTGTCACCATAGCTGGCGCTAAGTCGTTCTGCCGCCACCAGTGCCTCGATGCGCCCCAGGGTCGAGGTTTCCATAATGGTTGCCTCCAGTGCCAGCATACGGATGCCATGGACCAGGGGGAACAGTCCGCCCCGCTTGAGATCCAGCCCATCAGCGGAGCGTTCCAGCCGGCCAAACAGGGTGAGCGGCGCATGAAAAGCCACTGCCGGTCTGACCATCTCCGCCAGCAGATCCCGCCTGTCGGCAAGCTGCTCCCGCAGTTGGCGGGCGATGGGAGGGAGCAGGTTGCGATCTCCGGCGATAGGGTGAGCATCGGCCAGGGTAGCGAGCCAGAGCAGGCTGGCTTCGTTTGCTGCGAGGCAGGCCTGCTCAATCCCACTCTGCCACTGTGTCATCTCTTTCACCCATAGGGGATTGTTGACCATCACCTGGCCGGGGCAGGGCGGGTAGCCGAGTTGCTCAAGCAGTGCGCTGAAGGCGGCCAGATCTTCCTGTTGACTGGGCCAGTGCAGGTCGGCAGGCAGGATCAGGGCATTGTCCTGATCTGTTTTGAGGATCTGTTCGCCGCGCCCCTCCGAGCCCAGCATCAGCAGGCACACCTTGTCCTGCACCTCGGGCGGCATCACCAGAGAAAAAGCCTTGGCGATCAATTGCTCGTTGATGGTGGCGATGAGTTTCATCAAAAAGGCGGTGTGGATACCCTGACCAAACAGGGAGCGGGTCAGTTGTTGCTGCTCCCGGGCCACCGCTTCCAGCGCGGGCAGTGTCTCGGCGCGGGCGATGCGCAGGGTCAACACATGAGAGTGGGTGGAGAAGAGCCCCAGCACCTGTGCCAACTGCAAGATGCCCATCACTTCACCTTGTTGCCAGATGACCAGCCGCTTGATGCGATGACGGGTCATCAATAACAGGGCATCAAACAGATAGCTGCCCAGTGGCAGGCCAATCAGCGGTGCCGGGGTCAGCACGGCGAGCGGTGCCGTCAGCGGCAGCCCCTTCAGGGTGAGGGCGTGCAGCAATGTCTTGCGGGTAGCCAGGGTCAGGCTGCCATCGTGAGCGGGATAGAGCAGGCAATCCGTGCCCTTGGCCACCATGGCCTCGGTGGCCGCCAGCAGGCTGAGCCGGTTTTCGACGACGAGCGGTGCTTGCAGATGACCGGGTTCAATCCGGGTCAGGATAAATTCCGCCAGATTCTTCTGGCCCAGCTGTTCGCGCTGCTCTTGTTGCTGTTGTCGTTCGGCCAGGCTGGCGGTGAAGTAGCCAGCCAGCGCCGGATTGCTGTCGCACAGTGCCCGAAACTCGGCGTGGGGAATGAGCTGGCAGAGGGTATCTTCCAGTGCGTTGAACTGGTGGCGACAGCGGCCATCAAACTGGGCCCGCACATCAAACAGATCGTCGACCCCGTAATCGCCAAAATGGTGATGGGTCGCGGATTCCTCCACCGCTCCCTTGATGATGAGGTAGAGGCCGGGCGGGGCATCACCAGCGTTCAACACCGTCTGTCCCGCGCGAAAATAGCAGATGGATAGGTGCTGTTCGAGCCGCTCACGCTGCTCTGCATTCAGTACATCAAATGGGGGACGGGCAAAGTTGAACAAGCTGGTCATGGCAGTCCTTGGCCTGTGGCGTCAGATCAGTCTGACAAAGCCGTGACGCAGGAGCCAGCCGACTTTAGTCGCACACCTTGCCTGCAACAGGAAGCGGGAAAATGGTGGCCTCGCTGTACCTCGCAATAACACTCTGATAACGTGGTGGTATGACCAGTTTGATTCAAGGATCGGAGAGGGAAATGGAAAAACCAAGGGTCAAGTGCGAGATCCGGGACGGTATCGCCGAGGTGATGCTGGCGCGGGGGGACAAGCTCAATGCGCTGGATAGAAGCATGTTTGGCGCCATCGACCAGACGCTCGCCGAGTTGCAGCAACACAAGGGACTGCGGGCCGTGATCCTGTATGGGGAAGGTCGCGCCTTCTGCGCCGGGCTGGATGTGAAATCCATGCTCAAGCAGCCGGTGGCGGCCCTGGACATCCTCAAGCGCGAGGCAGATGAGGCGACCAATCTGGCTCAGCGGGTCGCCTATGGCTGGCACCAGCTGCCGGTGCCTGTGATTGCCGTGACCCAGGGGGTGTGCTTTGGCGGCGGCTTGCAGATTGCCCTCGGCGCAGACTTCCGGTTCAGCACCCCGGATTGTCGCTTCTCCGTGATGGAGATCAAGTGGGGCATCATTCCCGACATGAGTGGCAGTGTTACCTTGCGTAACCTGATGGGGGTGGATACCGCCATGGAGCTCGCCATGAGCGGGCGCGAGTGCGATGCGCTGGAGGCCAAGTCCCTCGGGCTGGTGAGCCGGGTATGTGAGGATCCGCTGACCGAGGCGCGGGAGTTTGCCCGTACCCTCATCACCAAGTCGCCGGATGCGCTGGCGGGGATCAAACAGCTCTACCAGCAGGCCTGGGCTCGCAGTGATGAGGTGATGCTCAAAGAAGAGACCCGCTTGCAAAAGCAGATCCTGGGCCGACCCAATCAGTGGCGCGCCACCTTCAACAGCCTGTTTCGTTGGCGCTTGCCGTTTGGGCCGAGGCGCAACGCCCTCTGACGTGGTAAAGGGAAGCGGTAAAGGATACAGCAAAAGAAAAAGGCACCTTCGGGCTGTCTCTTATACAAAAATCCCCAAGCGTCGCTTGGGGATTTTTTTGAACTTCTCTCCCATTCTGTGATCTGAACCTTTCATCGCTCTCTTCCCTGGTTCTAACATGCCCTTCACTCAACCGGCG